>DKFG01000290.1 GCA_002452325.1 Geobacter sp. UBA6802 | reverse complement strand
TTCTGGTAGTTTAATCCTGACATGGCTTCTTTTAGACCTATGTAGTAAACGTTTGGTTTTGTGCCATGTTCAGGGACCAATACATCGCTTTTATGCTTCTTTAGCAGTTGACTGACCGTACTACCAGGATCATTCAGGTCGCCAAAATAAAGGGCATGTGCAACGCAATTTGATACGCAGGCAGGTAGGAGGCCCGATGTTACTCGATTAAAGCACATGTTACATTTGTCTGCTTTTTGAAGCTTATTATTCATATAACGCATTGAATACGGGCACGCCTCAACACAAGCCCCACAACCGATGCAAACGTCTTGGTCAATGGTTATGATACCGCCTGTGTCATAGCCGGTCGCCTTGACAGGGCAAACTGGTATACATGGTGCTTTTTTGCATTGATTGCAGTAGTGCGGGATTTTTGCACGTAAAACATCCGGATATCTTCCCTTGTCCTTCTGAAAAACCCAAGAGCGGTAATTGTTCGCAGGAACATCGTTTTCGTATTTACAGGCAACAGTGCAGGCATTGCAACCGACGCACTTCCGGGTATCGATAACAATTGAATAATTGCTTGCGTCATTTTTCATGGTTATCCCTCTCTATGTGCTGAGTCCAGTGCTACATAGTCTGTTTCAACCCAAGCAGCAGCAAAAGAAGCGATTGTTGCATAATATCCAGGTGCAATTTCATTTAGGGCTTGGGCAAACGTCCCAATTACGTTGTGCAGATGATCTTTCATGAATCCTAACTGATACTTTTGCCACTTTGATGCAGTGCTATGCTCATTCTTTGAAGATACTGTCTCTAAGGAGTTTAGCTCAGCGCCACACAAAAAAGTCATGAATGCCAGCTGTAATCCAATATGGTCGGGCATGCAGCTTTGTCTCAATGGCTCATAAATAGAGACAGAATCAATCATAAACCCGGTTTCTTTCCAGCTATGTGCGATGTGGGACGCTGAAGGCCCATTTAACTTTCCGAATTTTTTTGATGTATCCGTATAAGCCAGCAACGCTGATTCATACGGAGGAACATAGCAACCAGAAGTAGGAACGAAGAAACAATCATAAAACGCTTGCTCTACAGCCCCAACATCGTTAAGCAACGCATCCCAATTGATTTTGTCCTGCAGAATTGGATGTAAGAGCTCTTTTTGTTGGGCCAAACGTTCATCTGTCGGATTTTGCAAAAAAACGCTCGATAATAGCCCATAAATTTTTTGTCTACTGTCTGTATTTATCTTGTTGTGGGCTGATTGCGTGTTAATCATCTAAATTTTCTCCAGGCGATAGGCGCCGCCATTTCGTGCCGGAGCCCCTGTAGGCATGTCTGAAAAACCGAAGGGCTCTTCAAAAGAAGGATCGACTAGCGAAATGCCGCTAAGCAAAACTCCTTTGGCGCGCTTGGCATCAAACCCCAGCGAGCTTGTACCAATCTGATGTTTTCTGGCACCGTATTCCCAGTGGCCATAGCCAAACGCAACGGCAATAACCCCTCTTGAGACACCCTCACGCACTTGTAAGATGCCCTCGGCAGTGCCGCCTGATGCCGAAATAAGTCGAACACGGTCCCCATTTTTCAGGTTGTGTTTGGCTGCATCCTTTGGATTGATTTCAATGTAGTTCTCTGGCGACATGCTCAACAAGATCGGGCTGTTGACGCCAGTCGAGTTGCTTCTCAGCTTTGCTTTATACGATACGCCCTTGAAGGGCCAAACTTTGGCGGGATACACATCTGTAAGCAGTTTGCCGTTAGCGAATCGTTCTGGTTCGCTGGAGATAAGTCCCTGATAAAATTCTCCAGTCATTGAGTTGCGCGTCGTTGCAAGTAACTCTGAATAGATGTTGAAACATCCGTTGTGTCCATATTTGTGGTCATCACCTTCAAAGCCAGATCCGTCAGGCTCAAAGCGTCCCCCACGAGAGATCATATATGCTACATGGGGCCATTCGTCTGGCTTGAGAGCATTCTTCCAAACCATGAGCGCCTTGTCTAAGCCCTGCATTTGGGCTTCCTGGTCGGACAGTTTTGGTAGTGGTGTTCCAAAAAAGGATGTGTTCGCCGCGCATTTGAGGAAATAATCTTCTGGCGCATTGAGCGGATACGTTAGCTTGTCACTACCAGCTATTGCATTATCACCATAGCCGGGCACCTTCATCATCTTCGCTACATCAATGAGATAGTTTTCATAGCAGGCGTATCGATATTCTCCTAGTTTGGTGGTTAAAGGCTCCACGACCGGCCAACGAAGTCCGGTATACTTTCCTGCAAAATTGCCCTCTAAATCAGGGAGGCCCCAGCTTTCATAGGGAGTAGTGTCCGGGATTACATAGTCAGCAAGCGCTGTCATTTCACCCATAAACGTGTCGCAGCTAATGATGAGTGGCACAATGTCCGGATTTTTCAGGGCTTCAACCACTTTTTTGTGTGCTGCAGCCGGTGTAGCAAACAGTGGATTGTTCATCCAGTTAATTATGATTTTGGTGGAATATGGGTAACCATTGATAATTGAAAAAATGGCTTGGTTGTCTGCAGCTAAAAGAGGTGCATGCCAAGGTAATCTCGAAGGATAAGGAGATTTACCAGCTTTTTTCTTGTTTGCATATTCAGTGCTTTTTTCGTAAACGCTATTGCGTCCGAGTGTCACGCCGCCCCTTTTGGGCTGTCCTTCGATCGTTACCAAGTCGTATTTGGGACCCTTAGCTCTAGAAGGATAGACCAGTCTACGCTGGATCATTCCGCCTTTTTTATTAATGTTGCCGATGAGTCCATTAAGGATGTTTATAGCATAAGCAGTGTTCATACCTGTTGCAGAAGCGGTATTGCCTAATCCGTCAATGCCAACTTTTACGCCGTGAGAAGTTAGTTCTTTTGCAATTGAGCTTATTTTTTTGACACTAACACCGCACTTTAAAGAATATTCCTTCATCGTGTGGTGCATTACATTTGTTTTGAGCAGTGAAAAAACGGTCTCAACTGCAAGGGAAGTGCCGTTCTTGTCAACGACCGTGCCCTTAAAGAACACCTCAGCTTCGTCTGTTTCACTATGGTTCACCGGCTTGCCGGTGGCTTTGTCAATGACGATAAAGGCCTCAGAGGCTTCTTTCTGGTCTGGCTTTACAGCCGGAGGAGTAATGCCTACATCTTCGGGGCGTAACAGGCGTCGAGCGTTCTTATGCGCCGGATCAGTGATGACGAGGTACGAAGCATTGGTGAAACTGTTAAAGCCTTTCTTTTTAGCAGCTGTAAAAGTCGTCGAGCTAATATAATCAGCATTATAGCGTTTGTTTGTAATAATCCATTGAACTAGCGCCATGACGAATGAGCTATCGGTAGTTGGTGCGATCGGAACCCATTCTGTGTTTTTGCCGCTTGTTGAGATTGCGCCTCCCAGCATAATCGGGTCGACCACAGCAAATTTGAGCTTGCCATCGGTTGATTCACTTGCGGCCTGGCGGGCCTTCGCCTGCATCGGCTTGCCGGCGTTTCCTGGATATTCTCCAATGAATAGTACATATTCTGCGTTATTTAAGTCAGGTCTCAGTGTTTGACCTTTTGATTGCAATCGCCACGCGATTGCTCGGCTACCGCCTCACGAACTGCCATGTGTGAACATGTTGACAGTTCCGTATGCTGAGGCAAAACGTGCAGCAAAGTGTGTTCGCCCATCGCCACGTCCGCCAAGCAGGGCCAGTTGATTTGCTTTGGATCCAAATTCTGGTTGATTGCTGTCGAGCAGAGTTTTGGTGTCGCGAATTTGCTGCAACCCCTCTATTTCGCGGGATTCACCCAGCTCTTTAAATAGTGCGCCACCATGCACGGTCTCTTGGACCGCTTCTTGCCAACTAATTGGCTTCCATTTCCCGCTTCCGCGTTTACCTGCCCTTTTGAGCGGAGTTAAAATTCGATAGGGATCGTAGTGAGTTTCAAGGGTGCCTTGTCCACGTGCACAGAGTGTCGCTCGGTGTGTCAGTCCGAGATTTTTGTATTGGCCTGTCGCGTAATAGGCATCTTTTAACGGTGAGTTGAGAGATAGATGAGGTTGTGTGCTGCTCGGGCTGAATGGATTGCCACTAACTGAAAGCATCTGACCGGTTTTCTTATTTAGTTTGACTCGATTGCCACACGACGAGTAGCAACCCAAGCAACTGCTGTGGCGCATAAAGATGTTTTCATTGAGTACCAATTCGCCAGTAAACGGATCAATCTTGGCTTCAAGTTCACGTCCACCATTTTTCATGGGAATAAAGGTAGGGGGTGACTGCGCATACAGGAAGTTGCTAAACCCAAAGCCAGAAAGTGTGGTTGCTCCAACCAATGCCGATAATTTTAAGAAATCACGCCGATCTAGTCTCATAGGACCTCCATGTCTTGGGATAGGTGCCAGCGAACTGTGCGTTTAATAACAGCCCTTAGCCCGCAAGGCTGCTTACCATGTGAGTTCAACAGTTAATATATTGAGTTTATTTTGGAATGGCAGATGCGTGCAACGCTTCTCGCTGATAATTGGTTTTAAGCCTATCACCGAGCACTCGCTTGTCAAGAGGGGTACATGTGTCTGTAGAAACCTGTGCCAGCCCGTAGCCGCCTCAAGCTCGAAACGCGCTCAAACAGCCCGTTGCTCTTACAAGTATGGCGCCACGTTGACAGAAATCTGTTTTTGTCTATTCTGAAACACAAATAATGTAAGAAAAATACAAATCACCGAAAAGGCAAAATCCGGGGGACCGGATGACGCAAAGCCACCTGCCCAGAACGGGAAGAGGGGTTAC
>DKFG01000247.1:9242-9950 GCA_002452325.1 Geobacter sp. UBA6802 | reverse complement strand
GCGCCAGCAAGGCCGGCCTGATCGGTCTGACCAAATCAAATGCCCGTGAAATGGCCAAGCGTAACATCACCGTCAACGCCGTTGCCCCCGGCTTTATCGCCACGGCCATGACTGATGCCCTGCCGGAAAAGGTGCGCGAAGAGCTGGCAGCCCAGATTCCGCTTGAGCGACTCGGCTCGGCCGATGACATTGCCAATGCGGTACTCTTTCTGGCATCAGAGGCATCAGGCTACATCACCGGCCATGTATTGTCGGTCAATGGCGGCATGTATATGTGATGTAATTCTGACGGGTTGTCCTTGCTCGTCATTCGCTGAAAAATTGCTTTGACATTTGTCGTTTCTGTTTGCTAAGTAACACGAACGTTTTGCCGACCAAAACCTAGTCACGGTTTATATCACACGGAGGTGTACGATGTCTGATGTTGCGAAAAGAGTAAAAGAGATTATTGCCGAGCAGCTTGGTGTTGACGAGGCACAGGTGGTTTCTGAGGCATCCTTCATGGATGACCTGGGTGCTGATTCCCTCGATACGGTTGAGCTGGTCATGGCTCTGGAAGAGGAGTTCGACATCGAGATTCCGGATGAAGATGCCGAGAAGATCCAGACCGTGCAGGATGCTGTTGATTATATCACCGAGCATACCTAGGATCTGTTGGCAACCTGAAGGAACGAAAAGGGGGGACTGGTCCCCTCTTTTCCTTTTTTA
>DKFG01000247.1:7245-9232 GCA_002452325.1 Geobacter sp. UBA6802 | reverse complement strand
GAGTCGTCGTTACCGGTGTGGGCGCTGTTTCTCCTCTGGGGACCGGCAATCAAAAAAATTGGGATGCTCTGGTGAGCGGTCAGTCCGGTATCGGACCGATCACCCGTTTTGACGCCAGCAACCTGCCGGTCAGGATTGCCGGTGAGGTCAAGGATTTCGAACCTGAGCAGTTCATTGATAAAAAAGAGGNNGACCTCTTTATCCAGTACGCCATGGGTGCTGCCCACTTTGCCATGGAAGATTCCGGCCTGCAGATCACGGAGCAGAATGCCGAACGGGTTGGGGTGTTGGTCGGCGCCGGTCTGGGAGGACTGCCTACCATTGAAAAAAACCACACTGCTCTGCTGGAGGGTGGCTACAAAAAGATTTCTCCTTTCTTTATCCCGATGCTGATCATCAACCTGGCTCCGGGACATATCTCCATCAAGTACGGCGCCAAGGGTCCAAATCTTTCCTCGGTCTCTGCCTGCGCAACCGGTACCCATTCAATCGGGGATGCCTACCATATGATCGCTCGGGGCGATGCCGATGCCATGATTGCCGGCGGCACCGAGGCGACGGTAACACCGCTGGGGATCGGTGGTTTTGCAGTGATGAAGGCGCTGTCGGACCGCAATGATGAGCCGCAACGCGCTTCGCGCCCTTTTGACAAGGGGCGTGACGGTTTTATTATGGGGGAAGGAGCCGGCATTGTGGTGCTTGAAGAGTATGAAGCTGCCAAGCAGCGTGGTGCCAAGATCTATGCCGAGGTGGTCGGTTACGGCCTGACTGGTGATGCCTATCACATGACCGCACCGGCAGAAGGCGGTGAAGGTGCTGCCCGCTGTATGAAAATGGCGCTGAACGGTGCCAAGATCAACCCTGAGCAGGTTGGCTACATCAATGCCCATGGTACTTCGACACCCTTTAATGATCTGAATGAGACCCTGGCCATTAAATCGGTCTTTGGCGACCACGCTTACAAGCTGATGGTCTCTTCTACCAAGTCAATGACCGGTCATCTGCTGGGTGCTGCTGGCGGACTTGAGGCGGTTATCAGCTGCATGGTGCTGGACAAAGGGGTGGTGCCGCCCACCATCAACTATGAAGAGCCAGATCCAAACTGCGACCTGGATTATGTGCCCAATACTGCCCGCGATGCCCGTGTTGACTATGTCATGAGTAACTCCTTGGGTTTTGGCGGTACCAACGCCACCCTGCTCTTCAAGAGAGTCTGATGATGAAAATTGCCATTGGTTCGGATCACGGCGGATATGAGCTCAAGCAGGCACTGATCCCGTTTCTGCAGGGCAGGGATATCGAAGTGGCAGATGCCGGCACCCACTCGGTTGATTCGGTGGATTACCCGGCTTTTGGTGAAGCGGTTGGCCTGCTGGTGGTGCATGGTGAAGCAGATGCCGGTATTGTGATCTGCGGCACCGGTATCGGTATCTCCATCTCTGCCAACAAGGTGCCCGGTATTCGTGCTGCTCTGGTTACCACCCCCCAGATGGCCGAGTTGGCCAAGCAGCACAATAACGCCAATGTCCTGGCCCTGGGCGGCAGGATACTTTCGGTTGAAACAGCTGAGGCGTGTGTTGCTGCCTGGTTGGATGCCGAGTATGAGGGGGGACGTCATCAACGGCGCCTGGATCTGATCGCAGCTATTGAAGATAAGTTCAATCAGTAACTTTGGTTAAAAGGTGAGGTTCAAGCGGGACTTGCAAGAGTCCCGTTTCGCTTTTCAGTAAACTGTATACATGAAAACAAGGAGTGTGAGCGATGTCAATTCTCTCCCAGTTTGATCCTGAAGTAGCAGATGCAATCAGGCACGAGACCGAGCGGCAGGAGTATAATCTTGAGCTGATCGCTTCGGAAAACTTTGTTTCTGAGGCTGTTCTGGAGGCCCAGGGCAGTGTCATGACCAACAAATATGCTGAAGGGTATCCTGGCAAGCGTTACTATGGCGGCTGTCATCAGGTGGATGTGGTGGAGCAGCTGGCCATTG
>DKFG01000247.1:0-7160 GCA_002452325.1 Geobacter sp. UBA6802 | reverse complement strand
CACCTGACCCACGGCAGCCCGGTCAATTTCTCCGGCCGCTTCTACAAGGTGGTACCCTATGGTGTTTCCCCGGATACCGAGACCATCGATTATAACGAGGTTGAACGCTTGGCGGTAGAACACAAGCCCAAGCTGATCATAGTAGGGGCCAGTGCCTATCCGCGTACTATCGATTTCCCAGCCTTCCGGACCATTGCCGACAAGGTGGGGGCCAAGGTGATGGTGGATATGGCCCACATTGCCGGACTGGTTGCTGCCGGTGTGCACCCTAACCCGGTGCCCTATGCCGAGTTTGTCACCACCACGACCCACAAGACCCTGCGCGGCCCCCGCGGCGGTATGATCCTCTGCCGTGAAGAATTTGCCAAGACGATCAACTCCCAGATATTCCCCGGTATTCAGGGCGGCCCGCTGATGCACGTCATTGCGGCCAAGGCGGTTGCCTTCAAGGAAGCGCTGCAGCCTGAGTTCAAGCTCTATCAGCAGCAGATCGTCAAAAACGCTGCCAAGCTGGCGGAGTGCCTGACTGCCAAAGGATTTAAGCTGACCTCCGGCGGCACTGACAACCACCTGATGCTGATCAATTTCTCCGGCACCGAGATCACCGGCAAGGCAGCTGAAGAGGCGCTGGACAAGGCCGGTATTACGGTCAACAAGAACACCGTGCCGTTTGAGACCCGTTCACCCTTTGTCACCTCAGGTATCAGGATCGGTACCCCGGCCTGCACTTCGCACGGCCTGAAAGAGACCGAGATGGAGCAGGTTGCCGGTTTCATTGCGGATGCCGTTGCCAATATCGGCAACGATGAGGCCCTGGCTGCTATCCAGAAACGGGTCAACGGTCTGATGAAGCAGTTTCCGCTTTACGCGAACCGTCTGAAGTAGACACTGTTTTTTTGATGGTAAGGCCCGGTCGGTTGCGCACCTGCCGGGCCTTTGTTGTATCTGATTGTCGATCAAGTCCCGCTGTGCTAGAGGTAGCTCCATGTCCGATCCAAAGCCGCACATACAGGTTGCCTGCGCTATTATCCACAAGGATGGGCTGATCCTGGCTACCCAGCGCCCGGCAACCACGTCTCTGCCGCTTAAGTGGGAGTTTCCAGGTGGAAAGCTTGAGCCGGGTGAGACGCCCGAAGAATGCCTGCTGCGCGAGCTGCAAGAGGAGCTGGGCATCAGCGTCAGGATTTACCAGCAATTGGAACCGCTCACCCATACCTATCCGGATCTGACCGTGACGCTCTATCCGTTTCATTGTGATCAGCCTGAAGGGGAGCTGGTGCTGCATGAACATCAGGCTGCCCGCTGGATGTCTCCAAAGCACTTGCAAACACTTGACTGGGCTGAGGCCGACTTGCCGCTGATTACTGCTCTTGCGCGACTGTCATGACCTACATTGCTGACCTGCATATCCACTCGCCATTTTCGCGAGCCACCAGTCCTGACAGCTGTCCGGCAGGCTTGGCAGCCTGGGCACGACTGAAGGGGATTCAGGTGATCGGCACTGGTGATTGCACCCACCCAGGCTGGTTTACGATGTTGAAGGAGCAGCTTGTGCCTGCTGAGCCTGGCCTGTACCGCTTGCGGGATGAGTCGATGGTTCCAACGGTATTGGATGGTGCGCCGCAGTCTACCGCACCGGTCCGCTTTCTGCTTTCAGCCGAGATTAGTTCCATCTACAAACGTGACGGCGCCACCCGGAAGGTGCATAACCTGCTGTACCTGCCTGACTTTGCTTCAGTTGAGCGGTTGAACGCCCGTTTAGCCGGTATCGGCAATATCGAATCCGATGGCCGTCCGATCCTGGGGCTTGACAGTCGCGACCTGTTGGAGATCATGTTGGAGTGCTCCCCGGATGCCTTTCTGGTACCGGCCCATATCTGGACTCCCTGGTTTTCTCTGTTTGGCTCAAAATCAGGTTTTGACAGCATTGAGGCATGCTTTGGCGACCTTTCCGGGCATATCTTTGCCCTTGAAACCGGCCTCTCCTCTGATCCGGACATGAATCGCCTGATCTCGGCACTGGACCATTGTGCCCTAATCTCGAATTCTGACTGCCATTCCCCCTCCAAGCTGGGCCGTGAGGCAACTATCTTCAACACGGATCTTGATTTTTTTGCACTGCGTGAGGCACTGAAACAGAACCGGCGTGATCGTCTGGTCGGTACCATTGAATTCTACCCGGAAGAAGGCAAATATCATTGTGATGGACACCGGGACTGCAAGGTTTGCCTGGAACCTCACGAAACCCGTCGCCTGCAGGGTTGCTGTCCGGTCTGCGGTAAGCCGGTCACCGTGGGGGTGCATCATCGGGTGCTGGAGTTGGCTGATCGCGCTACCCCGCTGTATCCTCCGGAAGCACCAGGTTTTCACTCTCTGATTCCACTGCCTGAACTGCTGGGTGAACTGCTGCAGGTAGGTGTTGCCTCTAAACAGGTTTTGCAGCAGTACAGCCGTGCCCTGGCACGGTTTGGGTCCGAGTTTAATCTATTACTGTGGACAGATCCTGCCGAGCTTGTCGAGTATGAGCCGCTCTTGGCTGAAGCTGTGGTGCGGATGCGGGAAGGCCGTGTGATCCGTCACCCCGGCTACGATGGACAGTTCGGGGTGATCAGGGTTTTTGAAGATGGAGAGGTGGATCGATTATCCGGTCAGGCCGGACTCTTTGCTGATCAACCGACCAGACGGCGTAAAAAAAACGTTACTGCACCCCCGATGCCTGTAGTGCAGACTGCTCTCCGTGCCGAACAGGCTCCAGCTGTACCTTCCGGGCCGAACCCCGAGCAGTCTGCTGCCATTCAGGCTGATGGGCGGCGTGTGTTGGTAGCTGCCGGGCCCGGCACCGGCAAGACCTTTACCCTGGTTTCCCGTTTACAACACCTGTTGGCGCAGGGGGCGGATCCGGAGCGGATGGTGGCCATCACCTTTACCACCCGCACGGCAGAGGAGATGCGTGAGCGTCTGGTAAAGCGCTGTGGAACTGTAGCAGGGCGCCTGTTTGTCGGTACCTTCCATGCCTTTTGTCTGGAACAGCTCCGTCAGGACAACCCCGGCCTGACGGTTGTCGGTCCTGAAAGCCGTCAGCGGCTGTTGAAGCGTCTCTTTCCGGATCTGGGCAGCAGTGAACGTACCCGAATTTCTCAGGCCATTACAGCATCCTGTTCGGGGACAGCAACAAAACTTGATCTGGAAACCGAACTGTATGTGGCTGAACTGGTCCGTTTGAATGCCCTGGATCTGGATGCGATCATTCCGGTCTGCGTGCAGCTGATGCAGGCTGATGAAGCGTTCAGGCAGCGGATGCAACAGCGAGTAGAGCATCTGTTTGTGGATGAGTTTCAGGATCTGAACAGCGCTCAGTATGAGCTGGTAGAACAGCTGGGTACAACTGCCAGTATCTTTGCCATTGGTGATCCTGATCAGGCAATTTATGGTTTCAGAGGCGGTGATCTCAGGTACTTCTTCCGGTTTGCCGAGGTGAAAGGAACCGTAATCCTGCCGTTAAAAACCACCTATCGTATTCCCCGCAGGATCGTCCAGGCTGCCACAGCTCTGATTTGCCGTAATCTGATCTGCAGCGGTTTGCCGCTAACCTCTGCTGCCGGTTGCAGTGAAGGTGGGCTGGAGTTTCAACGGGTGGTGTCTCCTGCAGCAGAGGCTGAACTGGTGGTGAGCCGTATCGAAGAACTAGTCGGCGGTCTGGACAGCTTTTCCCTGCACTCCGGTCGTGCCCGCCAGGATCGGCAGAAATCTGCTGATTACAGTTTTGCTGATGTGGCGATCCTTTTCAGACTTGGACGACAGGCCGAAGAGCTTGCTGAAGCGTTGACACGGCGGGGTATTCCCTATCAGCTGGTTGGAAATACCCCTTATTATCAGAGTGCATCTCTGCGGCCACTCTACCACCTGCTGCAGGCAGCCGACGGCTCTGATGAACTGGCCTTCTGGCTCGCCCTGTTTGGAAAGCTGAAAGGGGTAGGGGCCGCCACCTTGGAGCGCCTTGATGCGGAACTGCCGTTGCGTGGTGATTTTCTGACCCTGGCAGCTCCACTGGTACAATCACCTACCACCACTCATGCCTTGCATGAGCTTGCTTTGATGCTGGAGCGATTCAGGCACACAGCAGCTGCAGACGGCCTTGCCGTGGCATTGGAGGCGGTCTTGCCCCAATTTGCCGTTGACCCTACTCAGGAGGATACCCGACGCCTGCTCTTGTTGGCCCAGGGGTTTGGCCATGATCTTGTTGCCTTCAGCAATCACCTTCAAAACTATGCAGCTGCAACGGTCTATGATGACAAGGCAGAGGCAGTCTCGCTGATGTCCTGTCACAGCGCCAAGGGGCTTGAATTTCCGGTGGTGTTCATGGTTGGGCTGGAAGAGGGGATATTTCCCTGCACCTTGATGGGGCCACCAGATGTCGAGGAGGAGCGTCGGCTGTTCTATGTCGGTCTGACACGGGCAAAAGAGCGGGTGATCCTGACCTGCTCTGCCTATCGCAACTGGATGGGGCAGGGAGCGCGGGAGCGCTCCTGTTTCATTGGCGAGTTACCGGCCAACCTGTTGGAGATTACTGAACCATCGGCAATTCGGCGCGTTCGCAAGCCCGATCTGCAGGTGCAAATGGAGCTTTTCTAGGATTTGCCTTGACGAATCAGGGCATTTGGCCTAATTTAACCAATTCAAAAACTGCGAGAGTGGCGGAATTGGCAGACGCACCAGACTTAGGAAGTGAAAATAGCGTTTTTGCAGCTCTCCTAAATGAACATAACCTGCTGTTTCTTATCATATAATTCAATATTTGTCAGTGTGCGTTTTAAGGTCTAAAACCTATGATTTTTGGGTGTGTGCTGACACAAAAACTAACACAGTACCATACACAAAAAGCCTGCAATTGCAGGCTTTTTTCTAAACTCTATTCTTCTTTACCAGCCACTGTTTCAATCTACGACTCGCTTGATTTCTGAAACTAAGGTTTCAAGTGTGAAAGGTTTTGAAACATAACCATCACAACCTGCTTCCAGTAGTCGCTTTTGGTCGCCAATTACTGCATGTGCTGTAACTGCAATTATAGGTGTGTGTTTATCAACCTCTCGCTGTCTGATGATTTTTACAACCTCGTCCCCATTCATCTTTGGCATTTGTATGTCCATCAGAATTAAATCAAAATTACCCTGTTCCCACTCTTGAAGCGCCTTCTCGCCATCTGCTGCAACTATAACCGTGTGACCAAGTTTGGTAAGCAGTTTTTGGGCATAAACACTATTTGCTAAATTATCCTCAGCCAAGAGAACTGATAATGGACGAGAGGTTGCTTCAATCGGCTTACAAGGGTCATGGTCGCTATTGTTAGGCTGCGATGGCACGGTAAATGGCAGAATGAGGTGGAAGGTGCTGCCTACATTGACCACACTTTCAACTTCAATACTACCTCCCATAAGCTCTGCCAGTCTCTTGCTGATTGCCAGACCCAACCCTGCGCCACCATGCCTGCGCGTATAGGACTCGTCTGCTTGGCTAAACATGTTGAAGATATAACCCATTAAGGCAGGTTCAATACCAATACCTGTATCGGCTACGGAAATATCCAACAAGATAGTAGACTCGTACCGTTCCTTAACAGTGATAGATATTTTAATGCTGCCACGGTCTGTGAATTTTACTGCGTTTGACAAGAGATTTGAGAGTACCTGCAAAACCCTGATACGGTCGCCTGTCAGCATGTCAGGGATGTTTTCTGGAATGTACTTGTCTATTTGAAGATTCTTTTCGTGTATTTTTGTTCGCTGCATCATGATTACTTCATCAATGCAGCTTCTAATCGAATATCTATCATGATGGATTTCAAATTTTTCCGCTTCAATTTTGGTAATATCCAAAATGTCGCTGATGAGAGCTATCAGGTTATCAGCGGAATATTGAAGAGTATCTAAATACTCTTTCTGTTCTTCCGTTACCCCTGACATGGACAGCAACTGTGCCATACCTACAACACCATTCAGCGGGGTGCGTAGTTCATGGCTCATGTTCGCAAGGAAAAGAGATTTTGCCTTATTGGCCGCTTCTGCCACTTCTTTGGCATGGCACAAGTCTTCATGTGTCTTCTGACGTTCAGCTATTTCTTGTTCAAGCATGGCTGCCTGAATACGGAGTTCATTTTCTGCTTCTTTACGGGCGGATAGTTCTTCTTCAAGATTTTCTGTCTTGATTGCAACTTCTGTCCGAAGTCGTGTAGAGAACCAGAAAAGACCAAAAAAACACAGCGCCGCTGCGCCAACTGCGGCATAAAATGCATAAATTGTTTGATATTCTTTTGCAAGAGGTGCCCTGATTGACTCAATTGCACGTATCTGTCCAACTTTTTCATTGAAGCCACCACTACCGGGGTAAAGTGCTTGTAACCCTATTGGAGCGTCCTCACGTTTGCCATGACAGCGAAGACACAGCTTGGTATTCTCCAAAAAGGGTATGGAGTAGTGTAAGAACTTTTTGCCGTCAACAGTAATAATTTCAGAGTGTTTTTTAATATTCCTGTTTTCATTGAACATTTTAAGCAGTTTTGACTCGCGTTCATCTGCTTTATTAACCGGATTACGGGGGTTTTCGGTGGCAAGCTTGTAGTAAAGTTGAGGAAGTCCGTGTTTTGCAAGTTCTTCGTTATGAAAACCGTGCATAGTTCTCACGATATATGTTGATGAAAAAATTTCAGGTGCATAGTAGTTTTTTACTATATGCCCTTCATCGATGGCTTTGAAAAATGCGGGGTGCATTACTCGCTGGATATAATGGTGTAGTCCACGGTGGGAGAGAATGAGGTGTTCGACGTCTTGTTGAGCGCGGCTGAGAATACGCTTTTGAGCAGTGTAGTAAGCTCCCGCAGTTATTGTCCCTATAAAAAAGGCAGCAAGAATGAAACCAAGCACGAAACGTTTACGTTTAATCGCCATACGAGCTTCCCCTTGCTGCATACGAATCAATGTTTTTTTGCTTTATTACATATTTTACTGTGCTTTAAAAGAGCGATTTGATTCGATAAAACGAATTTTGGTGCAACCTTGTTTTTATCTGATTTAAAGCCTAATGCGTGCGATATTATTGACTAACGTAAGTCAAATATAGCCAACAGTGAAAACGGCTAAATAGTAATTGAAGGTTTTCAGTAAACC
>DKFG01000280.1:24321-53493 GCA_002452325.1 Geobacter sp. UBA6802 | reverse complement strand
GGATGCTCTGGCTGCCTTTGGCCTGCTCCACCGTGGCCCGGGCAATGGCGTCAATCTGCAGACCAGCCTGACGGACACCGGCCACGATCTTTTCAAGCGCAGCGCCGGAGCGTTCGGACAGCTCTTCACCGGCACCGATGGCCAGTTCTGCCTGATTGATGGCCGCCACAGCCCGACCGGTATCTTCCTGGACGCCGGTAATAACCTGGGCTATTTCACGGGTTGAGGTCGAGGTGCGCTCGGCCAGTTCCTTGATCTCATCTGCCACTACGGCAAACCCTTTGCCGTGTTCGCCAGCCTGGGCAGCGATAATTGCGGCATTCAGGGCCAGCAGGTTGGTCTGTTCGGCCACTTCGTCAATCACCGACAGGATCGCGCCGATGTCGTGAGCACGCAGTGAAAGGTGCTCCACCACCTCGGCCGTGATCCGGGAGGCGCGACGGATCTCCTGCATGCCGACAATCGTCTCCTGTACCGATTTCAGTCCATTGGCGGCATCGGTCTTGACGGTTTCCGAGATAATGGCCGTATCCATGGCATTTCTCTCCACCTGGCGGATGGTGGCATCCATCTCGGCCACCGAGGAGGCGGTGGTGGTGGAGGCATCCAGCAGGCTGGTGATGTTGTTGCCGATCCCTTTGATGGAGGTCGCCATCTGGATCACGGAGGAGCTGACTTCATCCACCGACTCGCCCAGCTTGTCGGTATTAAGTGCGACCTCCTCAATGCTGGCGGCCATCTGCAGGATTGAAGAGGATGTCTCGGTTGTCGAACAGGAAAGTTGGTCAACCCCTTCGGAGATCTCATGTACCGAACCGTTGATCAGCTCAACCGTGCGGGAGGTCTCACTGATGGCATCTTCCTGCAGCCGGGTTGCCCCCACGACCTGACGGGCCGCTGTCTCGATGTTGCGGTCGATTACGGTCAGCTCGCCGGTTGAGGCATTCAGGCGGATGATGATGTTGTGGAGATTTTCGGCCATGGTGTTCATGGCGGCAGCCAGATCTCCCACCTCGCCGCAGGCCTTGATGGTCAGCCGGTCTTCCAGCGAACCGCCTGCCACCTGCTTGGCAAAATCAACGCAACGCTTGATCGGGCGGGTGACCGACTCGGTAATGAAGGTGGAAAGTACGGTAATCAGGGTGATCAGAATAAAGATAACAGCAGCCGTTGTAATGGTTTTGCTGCGGGTGATGGCAGTGATCTGCTTTTCCGTCTGATAGACATCACGGCGCAGGTTGTCAACCATCAGGGCGATGGTTGAGCTGAAGGAGCTGAAACGCTGCTCCTGGATGCCGCTGAGCAGGGCATTGGCGCGGACCATGTCACCGCGCTGCACCGAGGGGATGATCTCTTCAAGCAAGGTTTTCTTGTAATCTGTCCAGATCGCTTCCGCCTTGATAATTGCTTCTCGCTTTTGCTGCGATTCGATCAGTCCCTGAACGTCATCATACTTGAAGTCAATATCATCGGTATGGTCTTTGATTTTAGCCAGCAGGGCCTGAGCATCATTACGATCCCGTTCTGCCATGAAGGCGAGCACCTCACCGTTTAGCTGGTAGATGTCAGATTTGAGCAGGGCGATTTTTTCCAGGGCATCTTTGCTGTTGCGGATGGTTTTGTAGTTCTTGCCGTTGATCCGTACGTCATTCAGAAGAAAACTGCCCATAATGATGATGAGCAGGATAGCGGTAAAGGAGAAGAGTGACAGCAGAAACATTCTGGTACGCAGCTTCAAGCCTGAGCAGGCTGTTGCAAGCGAGGTTGCACCCATGCGTAGCGGTTCCTTTCCGGCAGGTTAAAGACGCAAAACTATACCAGAGCCGTTAACAGCAGGGCAAGTGAAAAGGGGGGTTACGGCTGAGAGAGGATTCCTTTCAGCTGCTTCAGCAGGCCGCTTGGACGGTACTGCTCCGGAACGGCAAACAGTCCCTGGTGATCCACCGGAACAGACGTCTGTCCCAGCGGGGAGTCAACTTGGAGTTCGGCAACCAGGTGGTAAGGGATTCGGTCCGGTTCGTGCTGCAGCTGCAGTAGTTTGAAAAGATCATGGTGACGCACCTCTGCCGGGATCGTGACTCGTGTTTGCTGTTTGGCTGAGAAAACAACGGGTTGATGGCACCCTCCTGCACTGAGCGGCAGACCGGCAACCTGCAGGGTGTAGGAGTAGCCCAGCAAGGTCAGATCAAACCGGTTCAGGTTCGTTACCAGAAGGTCAACCTCAATCGTGAGGCCGGAGATATCGACCGCAACCGGTTTCAGCTGATCCAGCTGTACGGTCGGTGCTGTTACAACGGCAGTACAGCCGGACAGCAGAAACAACAGGGCCATCAACGCAAATCGCGTCATTGGATCAATCTCTCCTGGTCGTTTGCCGCCAATTTTGCCCGGCTGCGATCAAGGTCTTCCAGTAAGGCCTGACGCGTTACCTTAAGTTTGCGCAGGTAGGCATCGGCCTGGGGGCCAACGCCACAGTAGAACTTTTTGGCCCGGTCCATATTGCCGTCTGCGATGGCCAACTTGCTGAGCAAGGTCCGTACGGCTGCCTCAGCGCATTTTTCGTCATTACGCATCTCTGCCGGACTGTAACCGTGGCTGCGGGCCTGGGTCGGCATCAGCTGCCAGACACCGATGGCTCCCTTGACTGAAGTGGCACCGGAAGAGAGGCGATGGCCGCCGGTCTCAACCAGCGCTATTTCTGCCAGATCAAGAGGAGCAAAAGGGGTGCCCAGTGTCTTGAAATAGCAGAGGGCCGCCAGATTACGCGCCCGTTCCGGGTTGGTCAGTCGGGCAAAGGCGCGTTCGATCACCGGTACCTGCCGTTTACGTTCATCCAGTGGAATCCCTTTTTCCATAACCGTGCGGATCTCTTTTTCCAGGGAAGTTTCCTGCAGATCATCTACCGTTTGTGCATGGGAGGAAGCGAACGGGGGGGCCTGGCTGCAGGCCACAAACAGCATTGGAGACCAGGCCAGGAGCATACCGAAAATTAACCAGCTGAACTTCTTGATAAAGGTGTTTTTTTGCATAATAGAATAGGGGGAAGTCTGGGCGGATGGTGCCGGACAGGCACTCGATTCCAGAGGTGTTTGATGGTGGAGGCTGTCCGACGAACTCCTTTCGTGCTGAAATTACCGGAAAAATACCGTCAGCTGTCTGCAAAACGACAAAAGTCCCGCAGTGAGTGCGAGACTTTAAGCTGACCATTCCGGTTAAGTTGTAATGTAGTTTATAATGAAAGACAGGTGGATTGTCAATAAAAATGATTAAAAAGGTATGTAAAACAAGTGATTAGCTTGATGTGAGGTCCTTGAGAGTGATGCCGGCAAGGATGCCGCGTACCTGCTGTTGCACCTGCATCCAGACCGGATGAACTGTGCAGAAGCTGTCGCGTTCGCATTCACCCTGTTTGAGTGTGCAGCGGTTTGGCAGAATTGGCCCTTCTACCGCTTCTACGACTTGCAAGAGCGATATGCTCTCCGGTGGACCGGCAAGGAGGAAACCTCCACCGGTTCCGCGAAACGATTTTACAATACCTGTTTTACTGAATTGCTGAAAGATCTTGGCAAGGAAGGTCTGAGGCACATCCACCGCAGCGGCTATGTCGCTCAGCAGCGAAATTTTGTCGGGAGGCTGGCCGGCCAGATAGATAATGCCGCGAATGGCGTAGTCACCTTTGCGGGTAAGTTCCATCATGGGAAGCTCCTAAGAAGACTTTGATGATCCCTTTATACCGTGATGCTAAAGGACCTGTCAAGTCCTGTTGCCGGTGGCCAGTTGCCTCTGGCAAGAGATCTAGTCGTTTCAGGCCACATCTGGCACGGCAGCAGGCTCTGCTGGTGGCGCCGTTTTTTTTCTGCCAAAGATAAAAGCCACCCAAACACTTACCTCGTACATCAGGTACATCGGAATCATAATGACAAACATGGTTACCAGGTCGGAGTGAAAGGCTGCAATAATGGAGCTGAGCAGCAGAGCGTACTTGCGTTTGGGGGCCAGAAACTGGTAGGAAACCAGGCCGAATCTGGAGAGCAGCAGGGTTAACACCGGCAGTTCTGCCATCAGGCCGAACATCAGGATCAGGCGCAGGCAGAAGTCAACGTAGGCTGAAAGGGAGAGCCAGCTGCGCAGTCCTTCGGATTCGTAGGAGAGGGAGAAATTGATGATGAACGGCCAGACCGTAGACAAAAAGAAAAACGCCCCGAGACAAAAGGCCATGGTGCCAACCAGCATGAATGGTATGACGAGAGAGCGTTCCTTGCGGGTGAGCCCCGGTGCTACAAAGGCCCATAGCTGGTGAAAGACAACCGGCAGGGCCAGTATAAAACCAAGTATCACGGAGATCTTACACTGAATGAAGAACGGTTCGAGAGGTTTGGTGTAGTTGAGGGCATGCTGTTTGCGAGGCTTGTTCAGTTCCTTGTCAAGCTCGGCTCGCTTGTAGATGGCCGGATAATTGGTCTGCATGTAGCGGTAAATTTTGTGCTTGAACTCATCAACATACGAAGCGCCGAGGAGTGGTTTTTCCATATAAACCAAGGCTTCATCAGTGAGATTCCACGCGACAGCCATACCGATAAAGACTGCTATTACAATAATAATCAGGCGGCGGCGCAGTTCTACCAGATGTTCAATAAAGGGGAGTGTTTTCGTAGTTTGTTCTGACATGGGTTCTCCACGGGTTGAGAATGTGTAAAGCTAGCATAGAGGAGCCGGATGACGCAACTAGCGCCGTTTGAATGACGGGCGCTTGCCTTTAATAGGAATGCGAGGGTAGTCCGTTGTTTCCTGGGGGAGGGGGCTACCGACCTGATGTCTGCTGAGCTGTTCCTGCAGTACGAACTCGATTCTACGTGCCTGAGGATTGACCGCCACAACCCGCACCCGAACCTGATCGCCGATCTGCAGTACGCGACCGGTTCGCCTGCCGAGCAGACGGTGGTTCGGCTCGGCAAAACTGTAAAGGTCGTCTGTCAGGGTGGAGATATGGACCAGTCCCTCCACAAAGATCTCGGACAGCTCAACAAAGAGGCCGAATCCGGCCACACCGGCAATAAAGCCGTCAAACTCCTCACCAATCCTGCCCTGCATAAACTGCAGTTTCTTCAGTTCGATAATATCCCGTTCCGCCTCCATGGCCACCCTCTCACGGGTACTGGTGTGCTCGGCAGCTTCGGCAAGAGACGCGCTGATCCGTTCCAGCTCACGGCGCGCCCTTTTGTCTTGGCTGTCTGCCTCGAGCAGCAGTGCCAGTTTCAGCAGACGATGGACGATCAGGTCTGGGTAACGACGTATAGGAGAGGTAAAATGGGTGTAGCATGGTGATGCAAGCCCGAAATGCCCGAGGTTTTCTGCGGCGTAGCGTGCCTGCTTCATGCAGCGTAACAGTCCGTAATTCACCAGCCGTTCCTCTGGCTTCCCTGCGGCCTCCCCGATTAACTGTTGCATTGCTTGGGGTGCTACCCTCTCGCCCTGCATGGTGAGGCTATAGCCGAAAGGCAGAATAAAATCTCGGAAGGCAGTAAGCTTGGCATTGTCCGGCTGTTCATGCACCCGGTAGATGAACGGCAACGTCTGGGCCGTTACGAAACGGGCCACCGCTTCGTTGGCTGCCAACATGAACTCCTCAATCAGTTGATGGGCCAGATTACGTTCGCTCCTGATAATCGCTTCGGTCTGGCCGGTCAGGCTCAGCACAATCTCCGGCTCAGGCAGGTCAAAGTCAATACTGCCCCGCTGCCGACGCATCGCCATCAGGATCAGGGCCAGTTCCTTCATCTGCAGCAAGTGTGGAGCCAGCATCTGGTCTTCACCCAGCGCAGCAGGATTGCCATCCACAATTACCTGCTTGACCGTGGTGTAGGTCAGCCGTGCCGTACTCCTGATCACGCTGGGATAAAAGCGTGATTCCAGCATCGTACCCTGACGATCGAACAACATCTCGGCGGTCATGGTCAGGCGGTCGGCAGCGGGATTAAGGGAGCAGATACCGTTGGAAAGGCGTTCCGGCAACATCGGGATACAGCGATCCGGGAAGTACACCGAGGTGCCCCGTAGATAGGCCTCGCGATCAAGCTCCGTGGAAGGCTTTACGTACTGGGAAACATCGGCAATGGAGACCCAGAGCCTGAAGTTACGGCCTTCTTCGGCAATCGCCACGGCATCGTCAAAATCCTTGGCGGTCTCTCCGTCAATAGTTACAAAGGGGCGCTTGCGCAGATCAACCCGATCACTCAGGTCATCACGGCTGATCCGGGATGGGACTGCTTCAGCCTCGGCCAGCGTTGCGGCCTCAAAGCGGTGTGGCAGGTCAAACTTACGGATGACGGTCTGTACCTCGACATCAGGGTCGTCAGGCCAGCCGAGGATTTCAATCACCTTTCCTTCGGGCGGTCGACCACCGGCCGGCCAGGTAGTAACCTCAATCACCACCTGCTGGCCGTCAACCGCTCCGTTAACCGCATTGGCCGGTACGGTAAAGAAACTGGTAAGACGCAGGTCCTCCGGTATCAGTAGTGCCCCTTTTTTACTCTGCTGTAGCCGTCCGACAATCCGCTGGTTTGCCCGCTGTACGACGGCCAACACCCGCCCTTCCAGTTTGCCCCGCTGAGAACGGCTTTTCTCAGCCCGTACCGACACTGTATCACCGTGCAGGGCGTTATTGATCTGCTTGCCGGGGATGAAGATGTCCTCACCACCGCTTTCCGGGCGCACAAAACCGAACCCGTCGCGGTGGATGGCAATGGTACCGTGTACAGTGCCGGTTGTGTCTGCACCAGGCAGGGTGTAGCGGTTGCCGCGTAGCCTGACAATCTCATTGCTTTTTACCAGGTCATCAATCAGGCGCTTCATCTCTTTTTTGATGTGGCGGCCGCCAAAGGCCCGCAGCAGTGCGGCAAAGTGCAGCGCCTCCGGTTCTTCGGCCAGCAGGTTGAGAATCTCATTTTTGTGCAGGAGCATGGCAGTACCCTTAAGGTTGCATCTGAAGACAGACAGAAAAAGGGATTAGCATACGAGCTAATCCCTTGAAATNNTTAAACAAGCGTATTGCCGATTTTGAACTACAGTGAAAGAATTTCAAATGTTTTGTAATAACTGCTGTTTTCTTCATTTAGTTGTAAATCTTTTCATTGGATTTTGAATCTTGCAAAGGCTCAAAAAGTACCACAGGGGTACCATGGGTGAATTGAGGTCTTTTGTGAAGTTTACTGACAAATATATAGCAAGCCTCAAGCCGAAAGAAAAGGACTACTGTGTCCGGGAGGAACATGGAGGCTTTTGAAAAAAAGTTTAGAGGCAGCTTAAAAGGCGGCAAAGGGGGTATCCGGCTCTACTGGCAGATAGGTCTGCTGCTGACGGCATCCGTGGGGCGCTCAGCTACAGCCCGACAACTGACAAGAGGGGCGCTGGAGCGGCTGGGTTGATCAATGCGCCAGCGTTTCACTGACCAGAGAACGGGTTGAACAGGCAAGAGGTGTCAAGCGGCACAACCGCTTCCACCCTGATGAGAATATTCCTGCAGAAGAGCGGGCTGAGTTGCGGGATTATGAAGGAAGCGGTTTTGATCGCGGGCATCTGGCACCGGCAGCGAATATGCCGGATGAGCAGAGCCAGTATGAAAGTTTTTCGTTGGCCAATGTGGTTCCGCAGGTACCAGCCAATAACAGGGGGGTATGGGCCAGGCTTGAGAAAAAGGTGCGGGGACTTGCGCGAATGGAGGAACGGCTTTACGTGATTAGCGGACCGGTATTTAGCCGGGAACCAAAGCGGGTCGGGGAGATGGTCAGTGTGCCTTCGTATCTGTTCAAAGTGGTGCTTATATCTGATAGTATTTCAGCAAGGGTATTTATTGTCGAAAATGGTGAGGCGGCCGGGGTTTCAGAGATTGCGCTTGATGCCTTAGAGACGATGACCGGGCTGCGCCTGTTTCCGCAGGGGATGCAATGATGCAGATTAAGGATCAGATGGGAATGATACCTGTGCCTGGCGGCAGGGTCTGGTATCGGTCAGTTGCTGCAGATAGGGACGGCACGCCTCTTCTGGTGCTGCACGGCGGGCCGGGTGCCCCTCACGATTACCTTGAGAATCTCAGCGACCTTGCTGATGAACGGCCGGTCATTTTCTATGACCAGCTCGGTTGTGGGCGGTCTGAACGCCCTGACGACTCCTCTCTCTGGAATCTGCCCCGTTTTGTCTCTGAGCTGGCTGCAGTTCGCTCAGCCCTCAGGCTCGAACGCCTGTATCTCCTCGGCCAGTCCTGGGGAGCGCTGCTTGCGATTTCATATCTGCTTGAGCACGGTACGTGCGGCGTGGCAGGTCTGATACTTTCAGGCCCTCTGCTGAGCAGTCCGGCCTGGATGCGGGATCAGCGGATGCTGCTGGAGCAGATGCCTGATGACGTACAGGATGTGATCAGCCTTGCAGAGAGAGAAAATATTTTTGACACGCCGGCATATCAGGCGGCAATGGATACCTACTATCGACGGCACCTCTGTCGACTCGACCCCTGGCCGGACTGCCTGCAGCGCACCTTTGAGCAACTTGGCCTGCAGGTGTACCTGACCATGTGGGGGCCCAGTGAGTTCACCTGCACTGGTAATCTGGCGCAGGTCGACCTGATGCCTCGACTTGGAGGACTAGACCTGCCGGTTCTCATTACCTGCGGCCGCCATGATGAAGCAACTCCGGCGACCTGTGAAGCTTACCGTGAGCTGATTCCATCGGCACGACTTGTTATGCTTGAAGATGCCTCTCACGAACACCACCTTGAACAACCAGGGCGGTACCTTGCTGCTGTCCGCCGGTTCTTCGCATCATACGATCAGAAATATCCGGTTACAGGGGGAACAGAGACCATGGCTGTATTTGAGGGAGCCCCAGCAGCTGAACAACAATAGCAATCGGGCCACCTGTGCCTGGACTTAAGCGCTTATTTGGACTTCCCTGCTTTTACCTTCCCGTAATTTTCTCATCAGTGCGCAACCTGCCATGTCCACCAGTCAATCACCGGGGGGAAATTGCTGTTACCTTTGTTGCAATGCAACACAGTTGCATTGCAACAAAGGCTGCTGATGCAGGCCAGCGCTGCTGTTGCATGCCTGACGAACGTGTTGCCGTTGCATATGCAGCAAAGGTGATGGCATGTTCTGTACGGGCTGTACAGCGTGTCAAAGCATGTGGGCTTCTTTGTAATACGCTGATATTGTTTGTTTAATAAAATAGTATCGGTTTTGCTGAAGCTTTGGCACGACAGTTGTATTAGTAAAAACAAAAGCAACGTATCCGAAAGATTTTCGGTTCACACACAAACAAACGGTTCTAAAAACCAAAGGAGGATGTCATGAAAGCAAAAACTAATTACTCGGTCCTGTTGGCAGAAACCACCGCAAAAGGTAGCTTGGCAATCTTCGCAGGTGCTGCAGTGTTCCTCGGCGGATTCGTAACCTGGTCGGCAGCAGGTGCCATCAGCGGTCTTGCCAGCCTCTTCAGCTAACGATCATTGCCACATTCATTGCCTGATACTGGAGGGATATAACCATGAAAGCGAAACTAAGTTACTCTGACCTGAATGACCGGAAATATATCGGTAGGACCCTGGCGATCTTCGGCATGTTTGCCGCCGGTGCCGCCCTCAACATAGCCTGGCCTGCACTCAGCCACATCGGCAGCAGACTGATCGGTTAGACAGTCGCAGAACAGGCATCTCAAGCTGGACTTGAGACACGAAGGGCCCGGTATAAAATCCGGGCTTTTCGCGTATATGTGTTATAGACCTATCAAAAATAAAAACCACGACAGATGCGTTCACTGTAGATAAGGGGAATTGCCGTTTATGCAAGACACCTTCCTTGATCATCCACTCCTGACAAACCGTTACTTTTACCCGTGGCCCAACCGGTTCGATGAGCCGTTTTTTGTTGAAGGTGAAGGCTTCCGTCTTGGATGTCGCTTTATGAAGGTTTCAGAACGTCTTCCGACGATCATGCATTTTCACGGCAATGGCGAGACGGTTTCAGATTACCTGGGCGAGTTTGAGCAGCGGATAGCTGGCCTTGGCGCCAACCTGCTATTGGCTGAGTTCCGTGGTTACGGCATGTCCACCGGTGAACCGGCACTTACCGTAATGCTGGATGATGTTCATTTGGTTGTTAAAGCAAGTGGAGTCCCCTCAGACCAGATAATATTCTTTGGACGTTCATTGGGGGCGCTCTATGCCCTGCATGGGGCAGCATTGTATCCCGATGCCGCTGGTCTCATTATCGAGAGCGGTCTGGCTGATCCTTTGGAGAGGATTCTGGTGCGGGTTGCTCCCGGTGATCTTGGTGCAACACTGGAGGAACTGCAGCAGGCGGTGAGTCATTATCTGAATCAGCAGGCGAAGATCAGTACGTTCAAAGGACAGGTTCTGGTGATGCACACCCGCCATGATGATCTGGTATCCGTCAGCCATGCCGAACGTCTGTACGATTGGGCCAACGAGCCAAAGGAGCTGCTCATCTTTGAGCGGGGAGATCACAACACCATCCTGGCGGTCAACCAGGAAGCGTATTTTGATGCCATACAGCGCTTCATACAACGTCTGACATGACGCTGTCCCTTTGTATCGTTCTGGTTGTTTTGCTGTGTACTGTGCTGGTTGCCATCGAGATGTTCATCGGTCATCGTTCAGTTAGAGCATTGCGTGATGTTGTTTCTGATACCAGTCAAATATTTCCAAAAGTATCTATCATCGTGGCCGCCCGTAATGAACAGCGCAATATCCGTGAAGCCCTTCAGTCCCTGCTGAATCTGTCCTATCCCGATTATGAGTTGATTGTTGTCAATGATCGCTCTGAAGATGACACACAGTCGATTCTTGAGCAGCTATCTGCCAGCCAGCCACGTTTAAAACTGCTTCAGATCAGCGAACTTCCCTCCGGATGGCTCGGAAAGAACCATGCCCTGTGGGTTGGAAGCCAGCAGGCTACAGGTGAACTTCTGCTCTTCACCGATGCTGATATCATCATGGAGCCGACCGTCCTGAGCCGGGCTGTGATCTTTCTCGAACATAATCAGGTAGACCATCTGGCTGTAACGCCATTAATGCGAATGCCTACACTCGTGTTGGGAATGTTCGGAACGGCTTTTATCATCATCTTTTCGCTGTTTGTCCGCCCCTGGAAAGCAAAAGATCCCCACAGCCGTTTCCACATCGGCATTGGAGCCTTTAATCTGGTGAGGACGCGCGTGTATCGGAGCATCGGAGGACATGTCCCAATCAGGCTGCGACCGGATGATGACATCAAGCTGGGCAAGCTCTTGAAGAAGGAAGGATACAAACAGGATGTTGTCTACGGGTCAGATTATCTCGCTGTTGAGTGGTATGCTTCAACAGGTGAGCTGATCAGGGGGCTGGAGAAAAACGCCTTTTCAGGGGCTGATTATTCCATTGCGCTGGTGTTGGCGGGGGCGCTCTTTCATCTGTTTTGCAGTGTCTGGCCCTTTCTTGCACTAGTTGTAACCAGTGGCGCCGATCAGGGTATCTATCTGGCATCGGTTGTCATAATCCTGTTAATGGTTGCGGACTGCGCTCGATTTCATCAGACGCGGAGCTGGTATGCCATCGGTTATCCCCTGGTATCAGCCCTCTTTGTCTATATCATGCTGAGAACGATGATCATGAACCTGTTCCAGGGTGGAATCTACTGGAGAGGAACATTCTATTCACTGACAGAGCTTAAGAAGAATCAGGTGTAGATGTGCCATGATAAAACAAAACGGGTCAGCCTTTTGAGCTAACCCGTTTTGTTTTATTTGGAGGCGCCGAGCGGATTTGAACCGCTGAATAANNACCTCTGCCTTACCACTTGGCTACGGCGCCAATGTACATTTGAAGAATTGACTTTATACCGAACAGCCGGTGTTGATGTCAAGATCATTTGAATTTAATTGCAACACCGGCAGCACGATATTCAGTTGCCGGAAAGGCGGGAAAGAGGATGATGGTGTTCTGTTTGCTGGATACCTCCGGAAAGATGATCGCATCGGCCCCCATCTTGTAAGCCTCTTCACGCAACGCCCTGAGACCCCATTCCTGTAGGTTGGGGCTATAGTGATAATCCTGAAAGTAGACCTCTCTGGTGATCTGAATTCTTCCGATCTTGGTGTAAGGCTTCAGCAGTTCATCCTGGCTCAGGACAGGAGGAAGATTGCCACGATCAGGTTTGGTGATCGGCACAGCCGAGCAGCCAGCCAGTAGCATTAGTATTAAGATGATGATAACGTGACGAGTCTGTACCATCAGGTGCCTCCGTTGTACTAAGTGCGCGAGACAATAGCAGGATACAGGGGTACTGTCCAGCTGATCTGTGTAATTTTCGGTCTGGACAGGTGCTGGCCCCCATGCTAATAATTTCAATTCTGCCGTCTGGCGGATCTGATTTTACCTGAAGGAGTCGGGATATGTCGGGCCATAACAAATGGAGTACCATCAAGCACAAAAAAGGTGCAGCCGATGCCAAGCGAGGCAAGATTTTTACCAAGCTGATCAAGGAGATTTCCGTTGCCGCCAAGCTGGGAGGCGGCGATCCGGCAGCGAACCCACGCCTGCGTACCGCCGTGGACAAGGCCAAGGCCGAGAATATGCCCAAGGATAATATTGAGCGGGCCATTAAAAAGGGTACCGGCGGTATGGAAGGTGTGGTTTACGAGGAGATCGTCTACGAAGGGTACGGGCCTGGTGGTGTTGCGGTGCTGGTAGAGGTAATGACTGACAACCGTAACCGTTCCGTGTCTGAGGTGCGCAGTATCTTTACCAAGTGCAACGGCAATATGGGTGAGGCAGGCTGTGTTGCCTGGATGTTTGACAAGAAAGGTCTGATCATCTTTGACAAATCGGCTGATTTTGATGCCCTGTTCGAGGCAGCCCTTGAGGCAGGTGCCGATGATGTTGCTGAAGAGGATGAGCAGTATGAGGTGACCACCGAGCCAGGCGCGTTTATTGAGGTACGCGATACGCTGGAGTCCAAAGGGTTCAAGTATCAAAGTGCCGAGATCACCATGATCCCTCAGACGCTGCTGGCCCTTGAAGGTAAGCAGGCGGAAAGCATG
Source organism: Geobacter sp. UBA6802 (assembly GCA_002452325.1). Classification (GTDB taxonomy): domain Bacteria; phylum Desulfobacterota; class Desulfuromonadia; order Geobacterales; family Pseudopelobacteraceae; genus Trichlorobacter. The sequence continues at coordinate 40,404 of DKFG01000280.1, read as the reverse complement.
CTCAAGATGATGGATCGGTTGGAGGATTGTGACGATGTCCAGAATGTGTATGCCAACTTTGATATTTCATCTGATGAAATGGAGAAGATGATGTGAGTGTGTACGGGGGCTTTTAAGCCCCCCTTTTGTATGCAGGAGGAATCAATGGAAAAAGCGACCTTTGCAGCTGGATGCTTTTGGGGGGTAGAAGAGGCCTATTACGATGAGTCGGGGGTGATCTCGACCCGTGTCGGCTATACCGGCGGTACCGTTGAGCAGCCGACTTATCAGCAGGTCTGCACCGATACCACCGGTCATGCTGAAGCGGTTGAGGTGATCTTTGATCCTGCCGTGATCAGTTATGGGCAGTTGTTGAAGATCTTCTGGCAGGCTCACGACCCAACCCAACTCAACCGTCAAGGACCGGATCAGGGTAGTCAGTATCGTTCAGCTGTTTTCTACCACAGTGAAGAACAACGCAGCCAGGCAGAGGCCGCGCGTGATGAGCTCCAGCAATCCGGTCGCTACCAGCGGACGATCGTGACTGAAATTGTTCCTGCTGCCAGCTTCTGGCAGGCTGAGGAGTATCATCAGAAATACCTTAAGAAGAATGGCGGCGGATGCGGATTTTAGGGATCGACCCCGGCTCCCGTATCACCGGCTATGGTCTGGTTGAACAGCAGGGCAGCCGACTGGTGCATATTGATAACGGTGCGCTATTCACTGACAAGGCAGCTGATTTTCCCGGACGGCTCAAGCTGATATTTGAGGGGATTGCGGCGGTAATAGCGGAGTATTCCCCTGATGCAGTGGCGGTTGAAGATATCTTTTTTTCTACCAACGTGCGCTCGGCCCTCAAGCTGGGGCAGGCCCGTGGCGCTGCCATTGCCGCTGCAGTACATGTTGATCTGCCGGTGTTTGAATATACCGCTCTGCAGGTAAAAAAAGCGGTGGTCGGCGAGGGTAAGGCGGCCAAGGAACAGGTGCAGCGAATGCTGGTGGCCCTGTTGAGCCTGCCGGAAGTTGCACAGGCAGATGCCTCCGATGCCCTGGCAGTGGCGATCTGCCATATCAACTCTTCTGCGCTGCGTAGTCGTACCGGGGCTGTAGTGGCCCAATCCCGTCAACGGGTCAGCTCCTGGAGGAATTATCGTCCATGATTGCACTGCTTACCGGGCAGATAGCCCACAAATCGCCGGATCATCTGATCATTGACGTCCATGGGGTCGGCTATCGGGTGATGATCCCGTTTTCTACCTATTACGAGCTGCCTGAAGAAGGGGTGGTCTCGCTGCATATCCACACCAGTGTGCGTGAGGATGCGATTCAGCTGTACGGTTTTCGGACCCGTACCGAGAAGGCCTTTTTCCAGCTCTTGATTTCGGTCTCCGGTATAGGTCCCAAGCTGGCCCGCGATATCCTCTCCAACATCCAGCCGCCGCCGCTTGCAGCCGCGCTGATGCAGAGTGATCTGTACAAACTGTCAGCCATTCCCGGTATTGGAAAAAAAACAGCAGAACGTCTGGTGCTTGAACTGAAGGACAAGGTAGCCAAGCTTGATACCGGCGCGGTTTCTGCCGTTGAGGCGGTTGGACGGTCGTTGCCAGAACACAGTGTGCTTGATGATGTCACTTCCGCACTTTTGAACCTTGGGTACAAGGACCTGCAGGTCAGGAAGGTGCTGGCTGAACTGGATTGTGCCGCCAATACCACGGTGGAAGAGGTGCTGAAACTGGCGTTGAAGATCTTGATGAAATGAGACGGGGGGAGGCTTTTAAGCCTCCCCCCGTTTCTTGACTCATGCTGGACGCAGGTGTCGGGACTACTCAAACAGCATGGCGTTGACCCGTGCCCTGACCTTCAAACCTTCCTTGATCGAAGCCCCCCCTTTTTCATAGAAGCGACCTGAAAGGCTGCCGTCCTCAATCTGCAGCTCAGCGATACTTGCCAGCACCTGGTTGCCATCATCCACAATCTCAACGGCCTGCTGTTTCATCGGAACCTTGCGCAGTTTGGTGGTGTTGATCTGCACATAGGCAATTTTGCCGTTGATTCTGCTGATGCTGCCCATTTCATAGCTGGGGTTAAAGGCATTGCCCAGCTGGTCCGATGCAGCCCTGAACGAGGTGTTGACAGCTCGCAGGACATAGTCTTGCTTCAGTTCGCGGGTGAGCGGAACTTTTTTGGAGATACGCTCCTCAATCTTGCGTTCGTCATAAAAAGATTTGACCAGTTCTTTCTGGTTGCGCTGGTTTATCAACAGTACATCAAGCCGGGTACGGGCCCTGATGGTCAGGCGGTTACGGGTTGGGTCAGCGGCAATCGGCGCCACCAGCCCATCTATCCGGTCGATGCGAGGCTGAATTATGTAGGTATCACCTTCTGAGGCGTTCAAAAGCACCCTGGTAAAACGTTTGGTATTGGCAATTTCAGTCTGAATCACCCGCATGAAGTCATCAGCCTGATCAGGGGTGAAGTACTTATTGAACTTGGGCAGCTTCAGATCTGCCTCAAGCTCGGCTGATTCAAGCATCACCGGTTCAAGTGCCTGGGTAGTAACCTGTTGGGCCTCCTTTACATACACTAACTCGGGTGTAGCAGCACATCCGGCAATCAGCAACAGCGACAAAACTGCCAGGGCACGTTTGAGAGGTGATATTCTGAGCATGGGAGTCCTCCTTCTAAATGATAATGGGCCTTGTAGCGAAGCTTTATGGTTGGTCCTGAATTGTTTGATTCAGGGCCAGCAGAAAATCCTGCTGTACTGACTGGTGGTCTGGATACAGCCTGGCTAACGTTGAGATGCGCGTCAGATCGTCATCAGTGAAGTTGACCTGTTCACCTTGGGCCAGCAGCAGTTTCGGCTCCAGGTGGCGCCATTCAGCCCGCGCCAGCTCAATGCGCTGCAGCGCCTGGGCGGTTTTTTCGTCACGGACCGGCTCATCATCCTTTAGTTCAGGATAGGCTCCTTTGATCTGCTGGTACATAGTGGTATAGGCGGTGTACTGAAGCCCAAGATTGTCTTTGTAGTAACCAAAGGCACTGATAATCATCTTGACCCGGGAGACGACCATGGCGATGTTGTAGGCGCCACGCGCCCCTTTAAACTCGTTCTGGATGTTGGGTAATGCCCGAGTACCATTGACGATTGCACAGCCGATTTTGACCATGGCCGACATACTGAAATCAGCGCCGGCAACGGCAGCTTTGTAGACGCGGCCTGCCAGCTTGCCGTAGTTTTGCTGCATAACCTCAAGCTCTTCTGCCTTTTCGCCAACTTGACGATCCTTTTCTGTGACGTAGATTACCCCGGCGGCTGGTTTTGGTGTCTGTTCCGGTCTAGCAGCAGGAAAGGAGTTGGCATTGCTGCGTTTGGCAGCCGTTGCCTGTGCTGCAGGCTCGGTTGCCTTGCGTTGATTGCTTCGGGTGTTTTTAACCGGCTGACGCCGCGTGTCCTGCCCTCTGTTTGATTTTGTACTGCGTGCAGTGCCGGCCTTGGCACTGCTGCCAACGGCATCACGAAGATCCATGGGGGGCGGTACTACCGGTTGCGGCTCTTGAGCAGCTGGCTCAGGTGGGGGTAGTTGGACCGGCTTGTCTTCAGTAAAAGAAGCCTTTTTCATCCGAGCCTGCAGGGCGTCCTGTTTCAGGGCCGGGTCCTGGCAGGCAGCCGGTTTCACATCGCCTTCCCGTGAGGCATGTACCCAGGCGTCACACTGCTTGAACCCCTTGGCAAGCAGATCAATATCCTGTTGTACACGTACCATTTCTGCGCGGTTGGCGGTTACCACGCCAAAGGCCATCAGGGGATTACGATAGATATGCTCGTCAATCAGTTCCAGATTCGGTTTGCGGCGCTTAAACGGGATCTCCCGAGCGATCACCTGCGGCGGTTGCGATCTGAAAAAGGCAAGGTCTTCGCGGCTGGCCTCTTTGGCAAGCATCTGTTCACGTTCTTTCAGGAAGATATACAGGGCGCTGGTGGGGCGGGGCAGACCGGTTTGGGGGTCAATCTCCAGCGGCACTGTTATCCCTTGCGATGAAGCAAAGAGTGATAACCCCATCTTGAACATGCCCAGGCCTGAAGGTGCCCCGTACAGCAGTTCCGGCCAGCTTTCCTGCTCACTGATCGGCATCTCAAGCAGCACCTGGTTGGAGAGTTTGATGGCTAGCGCTGCGCTTTCAAAGGAGTCTATGGCTCCCATGACCGTCGGATTCATGGTTTCAACGCCGCATTCAAGCGATGAGGTGGTTGTGGCGCAGCCGATCAGCTGCGTCAGTAGGAGCCCAGCCAGCAGAAGGCCCAGCATCCTGCTCATACGAAATGTTGTCGTCATAAAAACCCCTTTTTATAAGAGATCCCGAGAACGGATGTCATTGATCCGTTCTCGGGGGCAGAGTTATTTAAAGACGACCTTGTTGCCTTCGATCTGGGGGTTCCAGCGTTTGAACTGGGAGTCTTTCTGGAAGTTGTCATACAGCAGGTCCACCAGTTCGTCTATCTTGCCGACATAGTACAGGTCTACCACCATATCTCCTTTGCCGCGATTCTTCTTGCTGATATTTTTCAGGCCTTTGATGTCGTCGTTCAACAGTTTGAGCAGCTTGCGCTCAACACCGTAGTTGCCAGCGGTAGGGAAAATGACTTCATAGCGGGCGCCACGGCGCTCCTGGGTCAGGGTCTTGGTGTTGAGGCTTCCAACTACTTCACTGGCAAACTGTTTGCCGCCGTTGATGGCAGCCATCCGCAGGGCGGCCTTGGGTGATTCGCTGGCACGTACCCGCGCCAGTCCGTCAACGTTGCCTTCCCACATAAGATCGCGGCTGGTCAGGCTGACCGCCTTGCCGGTCATCAGGGCATGGTAGGACTTCATGCTGCCGTCCTGGGTTACATCGATATCCACCTTGCCCAGCACCAGCCACTCACCTTTGTCGGCCAGCTGGTCGGCAATCTTGTTCATATGCTGGACCATCTTGTTGTAGTCGGCTTCTTCAGTCAGGGCTTGGTTGACCGCCTCATCGTCAGAATCGATCACCGTGTACTCGGCTGCGGTCAGGCTGCGGCGTACCTCTGCCCTGACATTGTCCAGGATCATAGGGGCGTCGCCCGTGTCCATCTTGCCGGGGATCAGCATCACCACAATCCGGCGCTCTTCGTTCTTGCCGGTTACTGCCCCCTGCCGTTTCAGATAAGCCCGCACCGCTTCTTCATTAATGGTAACCTTGACCTTGGCCTTCAGTTCTTTGGAGAACATGCCGCTGACACTGCTTTCAAGAATCTCAAGATCCTTGATGTATTTTTCATCACCAGTCAGGTTGAGGGTTGCGGCACGATCAGGATACACATCGCGCAGGTAATGCTCCAGGGCCTGTTCTCTGGCGCGCTGTTCGGCCTTCTTGCGGGCGGTGTACTCATCATCGGTAACCTTGATCGTAACAATTTCAGTATAGGTGCGGACCTCGGCGGCGGCCAGTAGCGGCACCAGCACCAGTCCCAGTGTGATCAACAGCAATAGAACCCGTTTCATACTCCTCCTCCTTTTCTGCTTTTCAAGTAGTTACTGCCGCTTCCAGGTGCTGCGCGAGCCTTCGGAGCGGATCAGCTTCAACGACCAGCCCAACTGTTTGCCCACCTTGTTGATGGCGCTTTTGACGGCATCAGCTGAACCGCCTGATTTGATTTCAAAGGTGGTCTTACCGCCGCCCGACTCCCGTTCGCGGATGTTTTCCAGACCGGGAACTGCCTTAAGGGCATCCTTGAAGGCGGTGGTTTCATCCACGTCTGCCACGCCGTCCAGTACCACAATAAAGGTGCCGGCGCCGGATTTTTCACGTTTCCAGCTCTTCTTGATCGACTCGATCATGACGTTGGCTACCTTGTGTCCCACATCCTTGGCAGCGCGGTAGAGCGCCTCCTGCAGGGTGCCTGCATATGAGCCGGATTCAACATCCTTGCTGGCAATTACCCGCGAGGTGCTGGGGTTGATCAGTTGGGCCCGCAAGAACATCTTGGCCGCCCCGCCACTGTAGTGCCAGTAACCCTGGCGCCCTATCCCCACGGTCTGGTAGTACAACACCAGATCTGCCTGGTATTTCAGGCCATAGAGTGCAGCTTTGTTAGTATCAAGGTCCATTTCATGGGTTTCAGCCACCTGTACTGAAAACTGGTGGGCAGAGGACTTGTCGATAACATCAAAACCTTTGTCTGCCAGAACCTCAACAATTGCCCCGTAGGAGTTGTCAAAAAAGGCCTCCAGGTCGGCTCGGGTGCTGCCCAGTGTTGCCCCTTGGGGCAGGTTGGGGTTGTACAGCACCATGATACGCGGATTGCCCATGGTGTCCTGCATCAGACCAAGGGCGTCGATTTCCTTCTCCAGGGCCTTCAAGTTGATTTCAGCAGTGAGGTTGATTTCGTAACCGGCACCAGTAAACTCCGGTTCACCCTTTTGCACTACCCGGGCAAGTTTGCGTGTCTTGCCTTTCAGTGCCTGGGTAATTTTCTGTTTGTTGTTCTTGACGGTCTCTTCATCTAGGATCTGCTTGACTGCCAGATCAAGGGTGTTGTTCAGGGCCTGGGTAATCGCCGCCTCTTCCGTGGTACCGCGTCCCGATGCTGAAAACGGTTCAGCAGCGGCAAGGCCGGTCAGGGCAAGCGTGAGTATAAGTGCCAGGGCAAGTAATCGCTGCATGATTGCCTCCTAGAGCCTTTTCCAGGTGCTGCGGGCCCCTTCGGCGCGGATTTTCCTCAGGGACCAGCCAAGCTCTTTGGCCGTACGGATCACATCACGGTCCAGTTGATCGCGCTTCCCTTTGTAGGTTGCCTCAAAGGTGGTCTTGCCGCCGCCTGATTCGACTTCTCTGGCGCCGGTGGCCATGGGGAACTTCTCAAACATCTCGGTGAACTGGGCGATCTGCTCCGGATCATCCACTCCATCCAGTACGATGGTGTACATGGCGCCGTTCTGCTGCTGGTCCATCCAGTGCTTCTGCAGTACTTCGATCATCGGGTTTACGATCTTCTTGCCCCCCTGATGTGCGGCTTTTTCAAGGGCCTGATCAACGGTCTGCCCCATGCCGGACTGTTCAACCCGCTTGCTGGTGATGACCTGGGCGCGGGTGTTGTCGATCAGCTGGGTCTTGATATTCAACAGTACACTCTTGCCGACAGCGCCATCCCGCACCACCCCGCTGACATTGTAGAACAGGGTATACTCGGCATGAAACTTGAGACCGTATGCTGCGGCCTTGTTCAGATCCACGTCGATCTCGTGGGTCTCGGCCTGCTGCATGGAGAACCGTTCTGCAGCGGATTTGTCAACCACCCGGAACTGCTTGTCGGTGAGGGATTCAACAATACCGTTGTAGATCTCTTCAGTAAACTCCTTGTCTTTGAATACCTTGTCTTTGGACTTGTTGCTGAATGCCACCAAGATACGCGGATTACCCACCACCGCGTTCTTACGCAGGATGGTGAGTGCATCAATGTCGTCTTTCAGCAGCTTGTTGTCGACTTTTGCCGTGATGGTGACCATTACTCCGTCAACGGTCTTCTCTTCTTTGGTGATTTTATAGCTGGTGACATACCCCTTGCTGTGGGAGAGGATTTTGTCGTCAACCAGGGCAGAGTCAACAACCGTGGTGTCTGACTTGACAAAGGTGCCGACACCCTGTTCGACAGCACGGCGCATGGCCGTTGCCAGCGCTACTTCCTTGCTGGGCCCTTCGCCGGTTGCGGTAACGGTTGTGGCCAGTGCCGCACTTGCACACAGAAGTACTACGCCAATGGTCAGTAAAATAATACGTTTCATACTCAAATCCTCCTATCTGATTTTCCAGGTGCTCCGGTTACCTTCTGCTCTGATCTTCTGCAATGAGATTCCTTGTTGCGATGCCATACGCAGGAGTTCCCGCTCAAGTTGGTCTCTGCGTACCTTGCTGATGATTTCGAACGTGCTTTTGTTGCCGCCCGACTCAACCTCTTTGATCGTTGCAACCAGCTGACTCTTTTCCAGCGCAGCGGCCAAACGATCTGTCTGAGCATCGGTCCCTTCAAAGACCATGGTTACGGTACGGCCATCAATGCCGGTCTGTTTGACATGTAGCTCAAGGCCCTTGGCAAGCTGCTCCGTCAGTTTATTCCCGGCATTTCTGGCTGCCTTTTCAATGGCGTCTTCAGTACTGTGCCCCGTGGATGAGGCATCAGCTGTCTTGGCCGTGATAATCCGGGCACCGGTGTTGTCGACGATCTTGGCGCTGACGCGCACCAGGGCGCCGATCCCTTTTTCCGGATCTTTTACAAAGGTGGAGGTCTTGAAATGGATGGTATATTCAGCGAGGAACTGGAGGCCGTAGGCAGCGGCCTTGTTGATGTGTGGGTCGATCTCGTGGGTTGCGGCGATCTGGACAGCAGTCTGTTCAGCCAGGGAGCGGTCAACCACCCGATAACCACGGTCGGTCAGGTACTCCACCATGCTGTCGTAGATGCCGCTCTGCGCCACCTGTTCCTTTTCGGATGCGTTGCCTCCTGAACTGCGGATCAGAAGCAGTCGTTCACCATCGGCAGGTTTGGATGAAGCTGCCGAAAGGGTGGCTGCTGAAAGCAGCAAGACGATAAACAGTATGACGGTCTGGCGCACCTGATACTCCTTGAGATGGTTGCAGGAAACAGCATAGCAGAAACTATCGGTTGTGCAAGTCATGACTCAGCCGGGTCAAGCCCGGCTTACACAGAGGAGCTGGTCTTACGTTGATGTCTGTTCGACCCCTTCCGGGTCATTGTGCTTGAACCGTATCTTCATGAACGTCAACATCAGGTTGCAGATAAGTGGTGTAATGTTGGCAACGATCAACGGCGTGTCACCAATCACAATGCCGTAGATCAGCCACAATGCAATCCCCACTGACAGAAGGAGTGGCTGCCAGATGGAAAGATCACGCACGTGGCGACTGCGCAAGGTCTTGATGACCTGGGGTACCGCCGCAATACTGGTGAGCAGGCCGGCCAGAAGACCCAGCCAGGTAGGGTTCACGGTTGTCCCTTCCGTTCGCTGAAGTTGCCGGCTGCCCAGTCTATCTGGGTAAACATGCCGCGCAGTATGGCCAGTTCACGATGGTCAAGTTCGGCCCGAAACAGAATTCTGCGGAGCGTGCGCATGAGGTGGTCGGGATTTTGAGGATTTAAATAACCTATTTTCAGTAGGGTGGAGGACATCTGCCCAAAAAGAGGTTCGAGGTCGCCGGAAGGTACCGGTGTACGGCGAGGAAGATCAGGTGCAAGGGCTGCAGCGTTGAACAGTTCGTAGCAGAAGATCAGAACTGCCTGGGCCAGATTGAGTGAACCGAGTTCACTGCTGGAGGGGATGGTGGCCTGCAGGGTACAGAGTGAGAGGTCGGCAGTGGACAGGCCGTGGTCTTCCCGACCAAACACCAGGGCGGTTGTACCGGATTGTCGTAGCAGGGCCTGGGCTGCCTGTGGTGGGGTGAGCAGCTCCTGGCGATATTTGCCGCTGCGGCGGGTGGTGGCGATGGAGGTAGTGACGTCCTCAAGTGCTTCGGCTAGCGTGTTGAAACAGACCGCCTGTTCAAGCAGGTTGCCGGCGGCAACCGCAAATTTGAACGCCTCGCTGTCCAGATGGTTGCAGCCTGCCACCAGCCGCAGCCGGGAAAGCCCCATGTTCTTCATGGCGCGACAGACCATGCCGATGTTACCGGGGAATTGCGGCTCCACCAGGATGATGGTGATTAATTCAAGCTGATCTGACATGAGTGGGTTAGAGAGCCAGTCGTCCGGCAACTTCTGAGCGGATCAGATCGAGCATTTCGTCCAGTTTGGCCTCAGGATCCAGTTGGGCACCCTGTAGAGCCAGTGCCTTCAGGAATAATCCAAAGGCGGTCGGATCAGACCATGCTGCCGGTCCACCGCTGTCGGCCAGCAGCTTGTCAAGCAGGGTGCCGCCGGGGCGTCCCAGATACGCCTTGATGACCTCTTGCAGGTCATCGATCAGTTCAGCTAACTGGTGTGGGGGCACCATGGGGGCTGCCGACTGCTGCCGTGGTGCTGCCAGTGGGGTTGGTGGTGCTCCTGACGTAATTGGTGGCTTGACAGACGGCCTCCGGCTGAGAGCGGCCTGCCAGAGTCGATCTATGTTGAGTGTCTCAAGAAAATTATGGTGCAGCAGGGCATCAGGATCGGCAATGGTACGCAGTTCAACAGTTGCTTCAGCCAGTGCGGCTACACGCTGGATCTCAAGTGGTGTGGTTGCAATCTCATGGGAGGTGTCGTGATAGAAACCAATCGGTGCGCCCTGCTTGTAAAAAGCCATTGCGCAGCGGTCAGAGGCAGTAAAAAGCATGGTTCCGGTTGTCTGTTCGGTTTGCATGCGGGGTATCAGCGCCTTCAGGTCAGTCGCAGCCACTTTCTGCGGTTGCATCATGGCTTCGCCATGCAGCAGGGCATGCGTGCAGAGGGCAATGTCTGCCGTCATGCGGTAGAGATTAATAACCCCTGAGCCCCCGGTTGCCTGGCAGAACAGGCTGTTGAGTGCTTCAAAACCGGTTAAACGGCGCTGCTGCTCCAGGAGCAGCATGCTGATCAGCGCACCTTTGATAAAGACGAGGTATGCCTCAGCGCTGGGCGTATCATAACCCAGATAGCCGGTAAAACCACCACTCCCCAGTTTTTTGAGGGCATCGGGCAGGTTGATCCGGCTTACGGCCAGCTGTTCGTATAAGGGGTTTGAACGGGGTAATTGGAGCATGACAGGTCTCGATCAATGTAAGTAAGTGTGAGGATTGATACCTCGAGTTTATAGGTACTGCATTTACTGCGGTCTGTCAAAAGATGGATGGTATACCAGTTAAAAAGTGCTGAAATTGCGGAGGAAAAGAGTGATTATCAACTTGACAGCGCTAAAGCGTTCCATTAACGTTTACGCAGTTATTTCGTTTCCTTTTAAATGGTCTGAATGATGGTGTCGGGAGTGCTTGTGAATAAAAAAGACAAATTACTGGCTGAAGCGCAGAAACTGCAGCAGAAAGGCCAGCATGACAAGGCGTTGCCTTTTCTGCAGGAGGCGTTATCGCAGGATACTGGCGATCTGCGCCTGCGTCAGCGTCTTGCCGAGCAGTTGGTGAAATGCCGCCGTAGTGACGAAGCCCGTAAAGAGTTTGAGGTTATCGGACGCAATCTTACCTCCAGCGGTTTTTACATGAAGGCGATCGCCATCTATAAACAGGTTGAGAAGTTGTTTCCTGATGATATCGCCATTGCCCTTACTCTGGCTTCGCTGAATGAGCAGCACGGATTGCCTGCCAACGCGCTTGCCGAGTACAAGCGGGCCTTTGACTATTTTTCAAAACAGCAAAATCACGCCGAAGCCCTGAAGGCCCTTGAGGCAATGCAGCGGGTTGATGCCCGTAACCCTAACATCAAACTTAAATATGCTGAAGTACTGCATCAGTTGGGGCGCCTGGACGAGTCTCTGGATGCATTTAAATCGCTTGGCCTGCTGCTTGTTGATCGTCATGATGATGGTGCTTTTGGACGGCTTGTTGAGCGGATAGCGGAGCTTTTTCCGGATAAGCCGGAGTTTTCCTGCTCCGTACTTGAGCAGAAGATCCATGAAGGGGCGGCTGAGCAGGTGGCCACTATTGTGCAGGGACGGATCAAGGCTGATCCGCAGCGTAGATCTGCATGGCGCCTGCTGGTACTGGCCTATCAGGAGATCGGCAACCTGGGCAGGCTCAAGGCGGTCTGTCAGCACTACATCAAACGGTTTCCTGATGATCTGTTTCCCCGCCAAGCCCTGATTGCTGTCTTGTTGCAGGAGCGGGACATTCAGTCGGCGCTCAACCAGCTTGACGAGTCTGAAACTCAATTTATGCAGGCCGGAGCTGCCGCACAACTGCGCGGTTTTTATCTGCAGCTGAACGATCTTTCGCCAATTACGATACGGATACTGAAGGGATGTGCACGGTCCTGTGCTGCAAGCGGTTATCACGAAGAGGCCGCTTCCTTCAACGCCAAAATAGCCTCTCTGGCCAGCATCGGGCAAGGGGCGGCTGTTGCACAACAGTCACCACAAACTGGATGGGAAGAGGAACCGGAGCCTACTCTTGAGCTGCCCGTGGAGGCTGACGAGGTTGAGCCCGAGCTTCCGGTTTCCGTGCCGTATGCAGTTCCAGGCGAGGAGGCAGGTTTTGTTGCTGCAGCACCGAGGGAGCTTGATCTGCAGGACTTCAGCGCCGCTGACACTACCCTGGCAGATGACCTTTATGAAATAGAGATTGAGCTGGATGACCAGCCGGAAGCTGCTGCGCCGGATTCATCCCTGAACTGGTTTGATACGGTCAATGATATCCTTGATACGGTCCAGACCTCCGGCAGCAAGGTTCGATTCGGTGCCGGTATGGAGGACGGTGATGCACAGTCACACTATGATCTTGGCTTGGCGTTTTACGAGATGGGCCTGTACGATGAAGCCATCAATGTCTTGCGTCAGGCGGCTGAAGATCCATCCCGCCGGATTGTCTGTCTGGTTCTGCAAGGTGCTTGTCTGCGCGAGAAGGGTGAGGCCAAGCTGGCTGAGAGTGCCTTGCGTGCCTTGTTGGGTTCTCCTGCCATGTCTGCGGATGATCGTTGTGGCCTGCAGTATGAGTTGGCACTTACCTGTATCGTGCTGGGGAACGATGAAGAGGCCTGGCGACTTTTTAAGGAGGTCGAGCAGATTAATCCTCAGTATCGGGATGTGGCATCGCGCCTTCATGACGCAACAGAAACACGATTTGCCGGTGGACTGGACTTTAGTGACGATGAGCTGCTGGGGTTTGATCTGAAATAGCACGGCGTGCGGTTCTCTACACACACAAAGGCTCTGGTGCATTCATGCGCCAGGGCCTTTGTGTGTGTAGAGACGGATCAGCTGCCGGAGAGCCTGGCCTGCTGTTTGCTGACTGCAGACTTCCAGATACTGTCGATGTTAAACATCTCAAGCAGGTCTTGGGGCATCAGCTCATCAATTCCTGCGGTGCTGTACAGGTCGAGCTTGGCGGCAGGGTCCTGGGTCAGCTGCTGTGAATTTCCTGGCGAGGCCTCGATCTCTTCAGAACCGTCATGGAAAAAACCAAGCGGTTCACCCCCCTTGTAAAAAATCATGGAAGAGTGGTCAGCAGTGTAGATGCGCAGGCAGCAGTTCATCTGCTCGCTCTTGATCCGTTCCAGCAAGTTTTTGATATCAATCAGTCCCAGTGCCTGACCGCAGTATCGGACTTCCCCCTGCAGCAGGGCATGGACGCAGAGAGTCAGATCGCCGGAAAGACGGTAGACATTCAACACACTGGAGCTTCCTGCAGCCATCTGCTCTGCCAGGGCATTCAGGGCCTCGAAGCTGTTGTAACGGACATCAGCGCTGTTTTCAAACAGGGCACTGATCAGCTTGCCTGATTCAAACACCAGCACACTGTTGGCCTGATCAAAAGTGATTGAGGCGTAGCCGGTAAAACAACCGTTTTTAAGTTTGAGGACAACAGCATCAAGCTGCAGGTTGCTGGCATCAAGTTTTTCAAACAGGGGAACACCCTTTGGCAGGCGCAACATGTAGTAACCCTCCTGGTACGGCAGTGTAACTATTCAGGCTTTCAAGGTTTGTATTTGTATACGTTACGCCAGGCAGATTTGATTGTCAAAAGAATGTTGGCAGGGTTCCAGAAGTGAAAAAAGCCGGGTGACGCTGGAAAAATGTCACCCGGCTGTGAGTGCTGTTGCGACTACAGTACGGTACGCCTTTGGGCGTCCACTACAGCTATAGCTGCCATATTAACGATATCACTGACATCGTCGCCACGTTGCAGGATATGCACCGGCTTTTGCATCCCCATCAGGATCGGACCGATTGCCTCGGCACCGCCCAGGCGCGCCAGCAGCTTGTAGGCAATGTTGCCGGAGTTGAGATCGGGGAAGATGAGTACATTTGCGGTGTTATTCAGCTTGGAAAAGGAGTAGTGATCCAGCAGCTCCTGCACAACGGCGGTGTCTGCCTGCATCTCTCCGTCGATGACGAGATCGGGAGCACGTTCTTTCACAATTTCGACGGCACGCCGGACTTTGTCGGAGAGAGGGTGACGCACTGAGCCGAAGTTTGAGAAGGAGAGCATGGCAACACGGGGATCGATATCAAAGACTTTGACATTCTGGGCAGCCAGAATGGCGGTTTCAGCCAGTTCTTCGGCAGATGGGTCGATGTCCACCGTGGTGTCGGCCATGAAGTAGACGCCCTTTTTGAAGACCATCATGTACATACCATGCACTGAGGTCAGATTTGGTTGCTTGCCGACCACCTCAAGGGCCGGGCGGATGGTGTCAGGGTAGTGGGCGTCGATACCGGACAACATGGCATCAGCGTCCCCCATGCGCACCATCATGGCGCCGAAGTGATTGCGGGATTTACGTCGAATAATCCGTCCTGCCTCAGTCTCAGTAATACCCTTGCGCTGACGCAGGCGGTAAAGCTCCTGAGCGTAAGGCCCTGAAAATTTCGAGTGTTCGGTGTCAACGATCTGGATGTCGTCCAGGTTGAGTCCCAGTTCGTCGATCTTGTTTCGAATCTTGATGCTGCTACCGATCAGGATCGGTTTGGCGATCCCCTCATCAATCAGGATCTGGGCCGCCCGAAGGATCTTTTCATTGTCACCTTCCGGGAAGGCGATTCGCTTGGGATCGGTTTTGGCCTTGTTGATGATGTACCGCATGATCTCCTTGGAGGTGCCCTGCGTCGACTCAAGGTGCTCGATATATTTAGACATGTCTGCGATGGGCTGGCGGGCCACGCCGCTGTCCATGGCAGCTTGGGCAACGGCCGGTGCCACATGCAGCAGCACGCGTGGATCAAATGGCTTGGGAATGATGTATTCACGACCAAAGGAAAACTTAACGTTGCCATATGCCTTGCTGACCGAGTCCGGTACCTCCTCTCTGGTCAGGCTGGCCAGGGCCTTGACCGCAGCGAGCTTCATCTCTTCGTTGATACTGCTGGCGCGAACGTCCAGTGCTCCACGGAAGATAAACGGGAAGCCCAGCACGTTGTTGACCTGGTTCGGATAGTCGGAACGGCCGGTGGCTATAATGACATCACTCCTGACGGCAAAAGCCTCGGCCGGGGTGATCTCCGGGTCAGGGTTGGCCATGGCAAAGATAATCGGGTTGGGGGCCATGCTGCGCACCATATCGACGGTGAAAGCGCCCTTTGCCGAGAGACCGAACAGGACGTCAGCCCCTTTTGCTGCTTCTTCCAAAGTGCGCAGTTCGGTTTCGGCAGCGAACAGTTCCTTGTAGGGGTTCATGCCGACAGTGCGCCCCTTGTAGATGACCCCTTTGGTATCACACATGATCAGGTTCTCACGCTTGACACCCAGGGCAATGGCCAGTTTGGCGCAAGAGTTGGCCGAGGCGCCGGCACCGTTTACTACGATTCTGATATCCCCAATTTTTTTACCGACCAGCTCCAAGGCATTGATCAGTGCAGCTGATGAGATAATGGCGGTGCCATGCTGGTCATCGTGAAAGACCGGTATTTTCATTGTCTTTTTCAGCTCTTCCTCAATATAGAAACACTCCGGCGCTTTTATATCTTCCAGATTGATACCGCCAAAGGTCGGTTCCAGCAGTTGGCAGGCTTTGATGATCTCATCCGGATTTTCGGTGTCCAGTTCGATGTCAAAGACGTCAATATCAGCAAAACGTTTGAAAAGGATCCCTTTGCCCTCCATGACCGGCTTGCCGGCCAGGGCCCCCAGGTTGCCAAGACCAAGCACGGCGGTGCCGTTTGAAACAACAGCAACCAGATTACCTTTAGCCGTGTACTTGTAGGCATCTTCAGGGTTCTTCTCGATTGCCAGGCAGGGCTCGGCGACACCCGGTGAATAGGCCAACGAGAGGTCTGCAGCAGTCTGGCACGGCTTGGTGGCGATAACCTCGATCTTCCCCTTGCGCCCCATAGAGTGGTACTCAAGTGCGTCTTTGATCTTTGCCATTGTCGTTTATACCTCCTGAATTTAGTAGCACTAAAAAAATAGTTGATTTCGCCTTGATAACGCTGGGTTAGCTTTATT
>DKFG01000280.1:0-24216 GCA_002452325.1 Geobacter sp. UBA6802 | reverse complement strand
ACTGTGATGGATACATCGGTATTGACATCGGAGGAACCAACCTGCGCGGCGCGCTGTTGTTAGCCGATGGCAGCATTGCCTCACGCTTCAGGCAAAGAACCGCCATTAGTGCCGGTGCCGCTTCGTTTCTGGACCGTCTGACCACAGAGCTAGCGCAGGTTATGGATGATGCCGCTGTAGCGGGAGTACGGGTGAAGGCTGTCGGGTTGGGGATACCCGGACTGATCGGAAGTGACGGGCTGATCCACTCGTCCGTCAATCTGCGAGCACTGGAGGGGCTTAATCTGGCAGAGCTGGTGATGGAACGTCTGGCAATACCGGTGGTTGCAGCCAATGATGCCAACCTGAACGCCTTGGGAGAATCGCTGGCCGGTGCCGGCAGGGGGCTTGACTCCCTGGTGGCGATCACCATCGGTACCGGATTGGGGAGCGGCCTGTTGCTTGACGGCAGGCTCTGGTGCGGTGCCGGTGGGTTTGCTGCCGAGTTTGGGCATACCACCGTGGTACCGGATGGTCTTCCCTGCCCATGTGGCAATCATGGCTGCCTTGAACAGTATGTCTCGGCAGCGGCCCTGTCGCGTCATGGTGGGGGCTTGGCACCTGAGGAGCTGGCCGTGCGAGCTGCACAGGGTGAACCACAGGCCTGTGCAGCCTTCGAGACGCTCGGCTATTGGTTGGGCACGGCCCTTGCCGGTCTCTTGAATACCCTTAATCTGCAGGGGGTCATCATTGGTGGCGGTGTTGCGGAAAGTTTTGGTTTCTTTGAGACCTCACTGCGTCATACCTTATCACAACGAACCTTTTCGCAGATAGCGCAGGGGGTTGTCATCCGTCAGGCACTGCTGGGCGATGACGCCGGGTTGGTGGGTGCAGCACGGCATGCAGAACAAATGGCTGAATAAGCATTTTTTCTGAGGAGTTTACTTTGGAGTAAATGGTGCTATCATACGTATTAATATACAAGTATCGCACCAATGCAGTTGCATGACAGGCTGGTAACACCATAATAAAATCAAGTAACTAGAGACAGAGGAGGATGCAGATGAAAAAACGTATACTGATGGCGGCTGTAGCCCTGATGGGGCTCGCAGGAATGGCACATGCCGATGTGGTGGATCTGAGAAACTACAAGGCGGCCAGGGAGTACATCCGGCGTGAGAAGGTCACGGTCACGGTCACGGTGGAGGAGGCGTACAAGCAGGACGCCATTCTGGTGGTGGGAGAAGGGTTGCCTAAGAAAGGCACCACCGGTGCCCAGCGGCGTCTGACGGCTATTCGTGCTGCGGAAGTTGCGGCCCAGCGTTCCCTTGCTGAACTGCTGAAAGGGGTCTCCATTGCCGGAGAAACAACGGTACGGGATGCTGAGGTGGAGTCTGATCTGATCAAGTCTTCTGTCAGCGCCTTCATCAAAGGTTTTCAGCCGGTTGTGAAAGACTGGAATCAGCAGGAGGAGACGGCCTTGGTCATCCTGAAGGTCGGTGTAAACGGCCCCAAGAGCTTTGGCGCCATGATGTATGAAAAGATACTGACTGAGCCCAGGATTAAGCAAGAGGTAGAAAAGCCGGTCTACACTCCGCCGGTAGACCTGCCCGCTCCGCCGCCTGTGGCCCAGCCGTTTGACGGCCTGATCATCGATGCCACTGCCCAATCGTTCCGTCCGGCACTGATCAACCGGATCTTTAATCCCAAGGGAGAGGTGCTTTATGACCCAGCCAAGATCAGCCAGAAGGTGCTGGTTGAGCAAGGTTGCGGTGAGTACACCAACAGTGTTGACAAGGCCCGGGCTGCCCTGCGGAAGCGTGGTGTCAACAACCCGCTGGTGGTGAACGCCTCCGGTACGGTCAGTCCTTCAGACCTGCAGGTCAGCAACGAGGTTGCCGTTCAGATATTCAATGCCAACCAGGGGACCGGCTTTATGGCCGATGCGAGGGTGGCGTTTGTGCTGAAGTAACTTAAGCGACTGCTACCGGAAAATCAAAGCCCCGCATCCATCGTTGGTGGTGCGGGGCTTTACTTGTTTGTGGGTTGAGCTGCAAGGAACAGCGATGTGATTGATCAGGCAGTTGCAACCGCGCGATTACCGCCCCCCATCTTGGCTTTATGCAGGGCCTGGTCGGCACCGGTAACGGCATCAAAGATGTTCTGCCCGTTCTGGTGACTGCAGACCCCCAGGCTGATCGTGAGCCTGACCCCCGGTTTGTTGATAACGAATTCAGTCATGGCCACCGACTCCCTGATCTTGTTGGCCACTGCCAGGGCCCCCTCCAGATCGGTTTCCGGCAGTAGAAACATGAACTCTTCCCCTCCCCAGCGTCCGCAGAAATCTTCATTACGGACACAGCCTCGCAGTACCCGTGCAACCTCTACCAGCACATCATCGCCAGTGTTAAAGCCATGTGCGTCATTGACTCTTTTAAAACCATCCAGGTCGGCAATGATAACCGATATTGCCCGTTGGTGTCTGCTGGCCCTGCTGAACTCCTGTTCCAGCATCTCCATCATGGCCCGCCGGTTGCCAAGACCGGTCATCGGATCAATCCTGGTGGCAAGGTTCAAGGAGCGGTTCATGTTGGACAGTTGGGTCTCCAGCTGAGATTTTTCTTTCAGCATCCGTTCGGTCTTCTGGGCCAGGGCGCGGTACTGCTCATGAAGTTGTTGCAGTTCGGGAAGAAGCGGATTCCCCTTAAACCGTTCATCAGCCATGAGCTGCTGATAACGGTCTGCCTCTGCGGCCTGCAGACTATCGAAAACCTGATGGTGTGAGGTCATATCTTCAGCTCCTTTGGACATCTGTTGACGGGTGTAAGTCTGGCGGGTATTGTACCGCCATTATGGAAGAATTCAATGCTGAAAGTGGTGGTGTGCCAACAGGTGGGGACTGTAGGCGGGATTGTGGCAATCTCCTGGCTGATCTGCCTGCTGCGACCGGTAGCGAGCAGTTTGAAATACTGGGGTGCTTGAGCGGCCTACGGGTTGAGCGGATTGTGTCACAGGGGCAGACGACGCCCGCAGGTCAGTGGTATGACCAGGATTGGCATGAATGGGTGGTACTGGTACAGGGTGAAGCCGTTATACAGCTTGAAGGGGAAGCAAACCCCCGACATCTGAGGACTGGTGACTGGATCAGTCTGCCGCCCCGTTGCCGCCATCGTGTTCAGTGGACGCCACCGGATCGTGTAACGGTATGGCTGGCACTGCATATACCGGTTACCGTAAAAGAGGAGGGATAAGTCCATGGAGTATCGGGTCGGAACAGTGGGAAGGGTGATCGTGGCACGTTTTGGTGATGGTGATGATCTGCTGGGAGGTCTGGCCGAGATTGCCCGAACCGAGCAGATCAAGGCTGCCGCCTTTTCTGTTGTTGGCGGGATGAAAGGGGGACGCTATGTGGTTGGCCCTGAGGGGGATGAGATGCCGCCCCGCCCGGTATGGCGGCAGTTACATGATAATCGTGAGGCGGTGGGGTTCGGCACTGTTTTTTGGCTAGATGATCAGCCTAAGGTTCATTTTCATGGTGTATACGGGCGGGGTGACTCGGTAATGGCCGGCTGTATGCGTGAGGCAAGTGAGGTATTTCTGGTGCTGGAGGTTGTCATCACCGAGCTGCTTAACCTGGATGCTGTTCGAGAGCTTGACCCCGCTTCCGGTTTCGCGCTGTTACAGTTCAGGCAAAACCGGGGAGGTGTGTGATGCTGCCGATTATGATTGAGCAGGGAGTCTCAGCCGAGCGGCTCCAGCAGCTGGGAATTGACACCTGGGAGATATGGAGCTGTGAGGTTTCTTCATTTGACTGGAGTTATGCGCAGCGTGAGGTGTGCTACCTGCTGGAGGGGATGGTGCTGGTGACGCCAGATGACGGAGCACCGGTGGAACTGCAAACCGGTGACCTGGTGATCTTTCCAGCCGGGATGGACTGTCGTTGGGAGGTGCTGCAGCCAGTACGAAAACGGTATCGGCTCGGCTAAACGTCCATGACTCCTCAAGCGGAGGCTGTGCGCCCCTCTCATGCCAAGGTGCTTTTTTATCTTGTTTTGACCACATTTTTCTGGGGCGGGAGTTTTCTCTTTACCAAGATCGGGGTTGCCGAAATGGCACCCCCTTATTTTGTGCTGCTGCGTTTTGTCCTGGCAGCGCTGATCATGGCGGTGTTCTGCCTGCCGCGTCTGCACCGGCTTGACCGCGATACGCTCAGACGTGGCGTGATCGTTGGCCTGGCCCTGGGTATTACCAATCTCACCTTTGTGGTTGGTATCCAGGGGACCAGTATCTCCCGGGCCGGCGTCATCAATAATCTGTTTGTCTTGTTTATACCTCTGATAGCCCGCACACTCTGGAAAGACCGGATTGGCAGATTGAATCTGGTCGGTATTGTCCTGGCATCAACCGGTATTGCTCTTTTGGCAAGCGGTGGCGGGGCCGGGCTTAATCGTGGTGATCTGGTTTCCACCCTGTGTGCCTTCTTTATTGCCATTCATATCATTACGGTCTCCAGGGTGCTGAAGGACGAGGATGTCTGGCTGGTTTCTCTGGTACAGTTTTGTGTAGTTGCTCTGCTGGCTGCTGGCGCTGTGTTGATGTTTAAGCCTGATGTTGCAGTTCCCTCCTTCAAAGTTGGTGCTTCAATCGTGTACTGTGCCATCTTTCCGACCGTAATTTGCTTTACGCTGCAGAACCGTTATCAACGCTACGTCACCCCCACCCAGGCCGGTCTGATCTATACCCTGGATCCGGTATGGAGCCTGCTGGCCGGCTTTATGGTGCTTGGTGAACGTCTGACCTCAAGGGAGTGGGCCGGATGCGGCCTGATCTTTCTGGCGGTACTGATACCGCTGGTGGTCCGCTTTGCCTTTGAACAGCGCCTGATTCGCCACTATCTGAGAAAATGAGTGCTGCTGCGCTTGCCGGTTTGCTAATGCATGGTATAGTTCTCGGGGTCTCCGGATCAATCGTCGAGTGCAGGAGGAAACCGCATGCAGCAGCTAACTGATGAACAACTGGTTGAGGAACTCCGCTTCCGTCTTGAGCAGAGCCGGAAGTCGTTGAACGACCTATCGGTGGTCAACCGCAAGCTGGTGGAGATGAACCGTAAACTCGAGGAGTCTGAAGCCCTCAAAAGCAACTTCCTTTCCAACATCCGTAACGAAATCAATAATCCGCTGAACGCCATCATCGGGCTGGCTGAGCAGCTGGCAGTGATTGTAAAAAAGCCGGAAGTAAGCGAACTGGTGACCATGCTCTTTTCAGAGGCGTTCAACCTTGATTTCCAGCTGCGCAACATCTTTGTTGCTGCAGAACTGGAAGCGGGTGAATCTGAACCAACTATCGAGCAGGTTGAGGTCGGTTCTGTGGTGCAGGGGGTGCTTGACAACTTTAGTCCCCAGGCGAGTAGCAAAAATATCAGCTTGCGGGCAGCACCATCTGGTGCTGAAGCTGATCTGCAGTTGTTTTTCCCGACTGATGCACAGATGCTGCAGGTTATTACGGCAAACCTGGTGGCAAACGCCATTGAGTTCAGCCCGCCCGGTAGTGAGGTGGTCGTACAGTACTCCAGTGATGATGAGGCGTTGCATCTGCAGGTGAAGGATCAGGGGATAGGGATTGCCGAGGCAGATATGAAGCGGATTTTTGACCGTTTTGTGCAACTTGATACCGGCTCTACCCGTGCCTATCACGGGCATGGCTTGGGACTGTCGGTGGTCAGTTCTCTGCTTGACCTGCTGCAAGGGCAGGTACAGGTCAACAGCACCCCCGGTATGGGGTCGCTTTTTACCGTTACCATACCTCCGGCGCCGTTTGATGCAGAAAACATGACCTTTGCGGAGGGGGGCAATCTGTTCCTGTTCGATCAGATGGAAGAGAAATAACGTGACCGAGTCGAACGGGAAAGCTGCTGCCAAGCAGTTTCTGCTGCCAGGCGCGCTGCATGTTTGTGCAGGGGAATGTGAGATCACCACCGTGCTGGGGTCATGTGTATCGGTCTGTCTCTGGGACCAGGGCCGTGGTGGCGGGGGAATGAATCATTTTATGCTGCCACTCTGGAACGGTGAGGGATTAGCCACCCCCAAGTACGGCAACATTGCCATGGAGCGCCTGTTTGAACAGGTACTGGCCCTTGGCACCCGCAGAGATCGACTGGTGGCCAAGGTGTTTGGCGGGGCCAATCTGCTGACCGTCAGCAGTGCAGCGTGCCCGATTGGTGCCCGCAATATTGAGCTTGCCTTAAACCAGCTGGAAGAGTGGCGTATACCGGTGGTTGGTTCTGACCTGGGCGGGAATACGGGACGAAAGATCATTATGAATACCAGAACCGGTGTGGTATTGATGGGGCGTGGCAGGCCCCAGGGGCGTGGCGCCTGAGATGGCGTTTGACATTCGGCAGCGCTTTTTCTAGTATCACCGCTGCCGATAATCACAAGAGCAGGCGCAGGGTGATCAGTTATGCAAAAAATACCGCTTAATCTGGCTGCAGCAGAAATGGTGCTGGCCAGGGATATTTACAAAAATGACAGCCCGTCCGGTATGCCGATCTGCGGTAAGGGGACGGTCTTGTCCGGCTCTCTTATCAGTCGCCTGCAGCAGATGGGTGTACAGTCGCTCTATGTTGAGGGTCATCCGGTTCAACAAGAGGGGGACCGCGGGCTTGAAGATCAACTGGCTGATCTGGAGAAACGCTTTTCAAAAACAACGGATAATCGCCACAATCTGATGTTGCTTGAGGTATACCGAGGGCAGATCAAGATGGCAATGGGGGATGACGGTGGACGAACGGAGGAGTGAGCTTAAAAAGATCATCATGGACACCAAGACCCTGCCGACTTTGCCGGGGGTTATCAACAAGCTTAATGCGCTGTCAAATGATGACAAATCCTCGGTACAGGAAATGGCCCGGATCGTTTCTGCTGATCAGGTCCTTTCTGCCCGCATCCTGCGGCTTGCCAATTCCCCATCCTACGGTTTTTATCGTGTCTCAACCATATCAAACGCCATGATCCTGTTGGGGGTCAATGTGGTCAAGTCGTTGGCCCTGTCGTCATCCATCTTTGAGATTATGGAAAAAAACAGCCTTGGCCTGTGGGAACACTCGCTTGGTACCGCCACGGCAGCCGGCATCATTGCCCGCAAGCTGGTGCTGCCTGAGGTGGAGGAGATCACTACCGCCGGATTGCTGCACGATATTGGCAAAGTGATAATCGGTTTGAAATGTGCTGAACAGATGCCGGAGATCCGTCGCCGTATCAAGCTCGACCAGATGTATATCAGTGAGGCGGAGCGTGAGGTGCTGGCTACGGATCATGCCGAGGTAGGCGGGTGGCTTTCAAAGAGCTGGTTTCTGCCGGACAAGCTGTCTGAGCCGATCGCCTGTCATCATGATGTCAAATCCTCTGAAGATCATCGTATCAAGAGCTCGGTGGTCCATCTTGCAGATGTACTGATTAAGGCCAGCGGTTTCGGTGATAGCGGTGATTCTTTTGTGCCGCCGATCCAGCAGCTGGCCTGGGATACCCTGAAGATGAATGAACAGCTGTTGACTGAAATTGTTGCCGAGCTTGAGGATAAGCTGGTGGAGGTAAAGAATTTCAGTCTTGAATTGCAGGTCGCCGATGCAGCATTCTAGGATAGCGCTGATCTGCACCCAGCCGCATCTTGCATCATTGCTGCAGTTGCGGTTGCAAAGCAAAGGTTATCAGGTTGTGGTGGTGGAAAAGACGGCTGCAGCCCTGGGGACTTTCTACTCAGACCCGCCAGACCTGATTATCATTGATTTCTCCTCTCCCTGTGTTGGCTGCCATGACATTCTGTTCATGTTACGCGGCGACAGTTTTTTCAGTCCGATCCCGATCATCGGCATCTTCCCCGGTAAAACGGAACAGGAATCGTGGGATGATTTTCCACTGGATGACTTTGTTGCCACACCGGTCAATTTTGAGGAGTTGGTCAGTCGGATAACCTTGGCGCAGTCACGCATCAAGCGGATCTTCGATAACAATCCCCTGACCCGTTTGCCTGGCAACACCTCTATCCATCGTGCCATTGCAGAGGCGCTTGGTCTGCCGCTTGCGGTTTGTTATGTGGATATCAATCATTTCAAACCGTACAATGATGTCTATGGTTTTTCCCATGGCGATGAGGTGATCAGGATGCTGGCCCGGATTATGGCCAATGCAGTGCGGGAGTCCGGGGGAGGTTTTAGCGGGCATGTGGGTGGCGACGATTTTGTTTTCATCGTGCCCCGAGAGCGGGCTGAGCAGGTCTCGGGGACCATTATCAGCCACTTTGACCAGATCGTACAAACCCTGTTTGATGAGGAGACGAAAAAACGCGGTTACTATGAGGCCCACAACCGAAAGGGCGAGAAGGAGCAGATGCCGATCCTGGCCATTTCTATCGGTGTTGTGCCGATGGATTCACCTGCAATCACCCACGCGGCACGGGTGGCTGAGGTTGCGGCAGACCTGAAGAAGCTGGCCAAAGGCAATCAGGAGAGCAGCTACGTGGTGGACCGGCGTACCCGGACGATGGAAGAATCATAGACGACCGTTTTGCTTAGACGTCGTTGAATTCAGTGCAGTACACACAAAAAGGCACCCCCGCAGGGGCGCCTTTTTGTGTGTATATAGCAGGTTTAACTACTTTTTATGGCACTTGGCGCAGCTGGAGGTTACTCCGAAAGCTGTTTTGCCATCATGGCAGGCCCCACACGATTTACCTTGCTCCATCTCTTTCATGGTGGCACCGCGTTTGGCATTACCGTAGGGGAATATCTTGGTGTGGCAGTCGTTGCAGCCGTAGGCTGCGGTGTGGAAGTCATGACTGAAGTGACCCACAACCGTACCCCGGCTGTTTTTGAAGGTTAGATTTGTCGGCTTATACCCCACGTGGCATTTGTTGCAGTCACCACTGGCGGCAAAGGCGGTCTTGCCGTCATGGCNNCCGCAGGACTTGCCCTTTTCCATCTGGGCCATGGTGGCCTTGCGTGAGCCCTGGCGGTAGTCAAACAACTTCGAGTGGCAGTCACTGCACTTATAGGCCTGGGTATGGAAGTCATGGCTGAAGACCGCATCGGTTACCGGCTTGGACTTATACTTGAGAGTTTTAGTCGTCAGCCCCCGGTGGCAAGAACCGCAGTTGGCTGCAACAGTAAAGGCTGCCTTGCCATTATGACAGCTGCCGCAGGACCTGCCTTTCTCCATGTCAACCATGCTGACACCGCGACGGATGGGGCCGGCATTATGACAACTCTTACAGCCGTAGCCCTTGCCGTTTACGTGAGAATCGTGGCTGAAAACGGCATTGCCTTCTTTGATCCGGTAGGTGACTGCGCTGGGAATACCGCGGTGACACTTGCTGCAGTCGTTATCGGTAGCCACGCTGAACGCTTTTTTGCCGTTGTGACAGCTGCCGCAAGAGGCTCCCTTTTCCATCTCTGCCATTGAATAGCTGCGCTTCTGTGCAAGATTGTAGACGGCATTGTGGCAGGTTTTGCAGTCTTTGGTCTTCAGCAGGTGCGTATCATGGCTGAAGATAACGGCAGGAGCGTTCTTGAAGCCGTACTTGATATCCTTGGCCTGGGCTGCAAGTGGCAACAGGGTTATGATAATCGTTGCCAGACAGCTGATAATCCGCCTTTTCATCCGAGTCCTCCCTTAAGGCTGGTAGAGTTTTAAGTCCAGTACTTTAGAAGTCCCGCGGCAGATTGTCAATTGATAATTGTATACAATTATCATACACCTCTTGGTCGGGCCTAAAACCCTATTCAAGGCGGTTGCGGGGGTGCGGCAGGTGTGCTATAGAGACATACCTTAATCTGTGACGGAATGGTGTTTTATGCTGAGCCTTGACGATATTATTTCTGCTGCGTTGCGTGAGGATATTCACACCGGTGACCTGACCACCCAGGCGGTTGTGCCGAAGCCCCAGTCTGCTTCGGGATGTCTGGTTGCCAAGGAGCCAATGACCGTGGCCGGCATCGCTGTCGCCG
Source organism: Geobacter sp. UBA6802 (assembly GCA_002452325.1). Classification (GTDB taxonomy): domain Bacteria; phylum Desulfobacterota; class Desulfuromonadia; order Geobacterales; family Pseudopelobacteraceae; genus Trichlorobacter. The sequence continues at coordinate 14,237 of DKFG01000280.1, read as the reverse complement.
AGCGGGTTTTTACGCTGCTGGATGCGAAAACGATGTTCAGATCTGCTGTGCTTGACGGGCAGGTCGTGCAGCAGGGGACTGTTTTGGCAACAGTTGAGGGGAATGCCGGCATGCTGCTGCAAGGGGAGCGGGTTGCCTTGAACCTGTTGCAGCGGATGTGCGGTATTGCCACCCTTACCCAAAGCTATGTACAGGCTGTGGCAGGGACCGGAGTCCGTATCGTGGATACCCGTAAAACCACACCCGGCCTGCGGATGCTTGAAAAATACGCCGTACGTGTCGGTGGTGGGATCAACCATCGCACCGGCCTGTATGACGGTGTCCTGATCAAGGAAAACCATATTGCAGCTGTCGGCGGCATTACGGAGGCGATTCGTCGAGCACGGGCCTATATCCCCCACACCCTCAAGATTGAGATTGAGACCGAATCCGTTGAGCAGGTACAAGAGGCACTGGCCGCCGGTGCTGACATCATTATGCTGGATAATATGGACTGCGACACCATGCGGCAGTGTGTGCAACTGATCGGTGGAAAGGTACCGGTTGAAGCCTCAGGAGGTGTCAACCTTACGACCGTCAGAGCCATCGCCGAGACGGGAGTCGATATTATTTCGATTGGTGCCCTTACCCATTCTCCGCGATCCATGGATATCTCCATGCTGCTGGATTAACCGCATGGCGCGTCGCGGTAATACTGCAGAGCTGTTGCGGTTGCTGCGTGAAACCCAAAAGGGGGGACTGCTGTCAGGTGAACAGGCAAGCCGTCTGCTCGGAGTTTCACGTACCGCAGTCTGGAAGCAGATTACCTCCCTACGGTCGGCTGGTTATCTGATTGAGGCGATCCCCTCGCAGGGGTATCGGCTGGCTGGTGAGCCTGATCTGTTGAATGAGGCGGCGTTGATGCAGGCGCTGGCAGATACTGTTGTGGTGGGAAGAACGATCATCTGCCGGACCGAGACTATCTCCACCAATGCTGATGCCTTCAGATCGGCCGAAGATGGTGCCACGGAAGGCACGGTGGTGCTGGCAGATCGGCAGACCGGTGGCAAGGGCCGCCTGGGTCGGCGCTGGGAGTCGCCTGAAGGCGTCAACCTGTACTGTTCGGTGGTGATGAAACCGCGTCTGGCTCCCAGTGAGGCACCTCAACTGACCTTTCTCTCGGCGGTGGCAACCGCGCGGGCTATTACTGCAGTTACCGGCCTGCAACCGGCCATCAAGTGGCCCAATGATCTGTTGCTGAATGGTCGCAAGGTTGCCGGTCTGCTGAATGAAATGAGTGCAGAGACCGATCGGATCAGTTTTGTGATTTTGGGGATCGGGGTGAACCTGAATATGCAGGCTGACCAGTTTCCAGGTGATCTGCGCTCACCGGCAACGTCACTGCTGCTGGAGTCCGGGAAGGCGGTTTCCCGCCTGCACTTTGCATCGATCCTGCTACAGGAGCTGGATCGTGAATATGTCCGGTTCATGCGGGAAGGGTTTGACCCGGTACGGTATGAGTGGAGCCGCCTCTGCAACGCAGCAGGGCGAACGGTTCGTGTCGATACGGGTGCCGGTTTGCTGCAAGGGGTATTTGACGGGCTTGACCGTGATGGTGCCTTGCTGGTGCGCCTGTCGGACGGCACCCTTGAGCGTGTTCTCAGCGGAGATGTGATCCTTGTCTAAGAGGTGGTGTCGTGCTTCTGGTTATTGATGTTGGCAACAGTAATATTGTGGTGGGTGTCTATGAGGACACCACCTTGGTGCGCCATTGGCGCATTGCTACAGATAAGTCACGTACGGCCGACGAATACGGCGTACTGTTGCAGAACCTGTTCTCCCTTTCCTCTCTTTCGGTCAGCCAGATTACAACCAGTATCATATCTTCGGTGGTGCCGCCGCTTACCGGTATGCTTGAGACACTGTGCAAGAACGTCTTCGGGCGTGCGCCCCTGGTGGTAGGCCCCGGTATCAAGACCGGCATGCCGATTCAGTATGACAACCCCCGCGAGGTGGGTGCCGATCGGATTGTAAATGCGGTGGCCGGGTTTGAGAAACATCAGAGCGCCCTGATAATTGTTGATTTCGGCACAGCCACTACCTTTGATTATGTCAGTGCCAGGGGGGAGTATTGCGGTGGCGCAATTGCCCCTGGTCTGGCCATATCGTTGGAGGCCTTGTTCCAGCGGGCCAGCAAGCTGCCACGGATTGATATCTGCCACCCCCCCCAAGCCATTGCCAAGAATACCGTCAACTCTATGCAGGCAGGCATCTTTTTTGGCTATGTGGGGTTGGTGGATGGTATCGTTAAGCGGATACAACAGGAGAGTTGTGATCAGCCTCGGGTGATCGCCACCGGCGGCCTGGCAACGCTGATAGCCCCTGAATCAAAAACCATCCATGAGGTTGATGAATTCCTGACCCTGGAGGGGCTCAGGATACTGTATGAGCGGAACCGGTAATTGCTGACAGTTGTCGCAGAACATCTCTGACCCACANNTGGGGACGTATCCAACCGAGAAGATTCGTAACCTGGGGATTGTGGCACACGGTGGCGCCGGCAAGACATCACTTGCCGAGGCGATCCTGTTTAACACCGGCATGATTGACCGTTTAGGCCGGGTTGACGACGGGACTTCCACCATGGATTTCGAGCCGGAAGAGACCAAGCGCAAGATTTCTATATCTTCGGCCTTTGATCATTGTGAGTGGAACGGTCATTCGATTCATTTTGTGGATACCCCCGGCTACGGTGACTTCATTGGTGATACCCGTGCCTGTATGCGTGCTCTGGACTGTGCGGTCGTGATCCTCTCGGCCATTTCCGGTGTGAAGGTTCAGACTGAAGAGGTTTGGGAATGGGCCAACGAGTTTGAGATTCCCCGGATTGCTTTTGTCAACAAGATGGACAAGGAACGAGCCAGCTTCCTGCGTGCCATCGATGACATGGAAAAGAGCCTCAAGGCTCGCGGTGTGGCAATTCAGATGCCGATTGGCGCCGAAGAATCCTTTGAAGGGGTGGTTGATCTGATCCGAATGAAGGCCTGCAAGTATGCCAGGGACGGCTCCGGCGGTTGCCAGGAGATTGAAATACCGACCGACTACCTGAATGAGGCACAGCGTTTGCGGGAACATATGATCGAGATCGTGGCTGAGGCATACGATGCCTTGACGGAGAAATACCTGGAGACCGGCGAGCTGACCGAAGAAGAGATTATTGACGGACTGCGGGTCGGAACCATGCGCAACACCTTCACCCCGGTGCTTTGCGGTTCCGCCACCCTTAATGTCGGGGTCAAGCAGTTGCTGCAGGCGGTCTGCGACTACCTCCCTTCGCCGCTGGACCGGACCAAGGCCGTCGGCACCAACCCTAAGAATAACGAACTGGCCGAGCGCGGTCCCGATGAGAAAGAGCCGTTCTCGGCTCTGGTCTTCAAGACCACTTCCGACCCCTACACCGGCAAGATCACCGTCTTTAGAATTTACTCGGGTACCCTGAACTCTGATTCCACGATCTACAACGCCACCAAAGGGGTTGAGGAGCGGATTGGACAGATTTACGAGCTGGAGGGGAAGAAACAGAAGCCAGTCAAGCAGGCCTTTGCCGGTGATATTGTGGCGGTGGCCAAGCTGAAAGAGACGGTCACCGGTGACACCCTTTGTGATCCCAACAGCCCGATTGTGTATGAACCGGCCAAGCAGCTGCTACCGGTAATTTCATACGCCATTGAACCTAAAACCAAGGCCGACGAGGACAAGATTCACAACGCTCTGCACCGGATGATTGAGGAGGAGCCGACTCTGGAATCGCATCGGGATTCACAGACCAAGGAGTTCATCATCTCGGGCTTGGGACAGGTGCATCTTGATGTGATTGTTGAAAAAATGAAACGTAAATTCAACGTGGAGGTGTTGCTCAAGACACCCAAAGTGCCCTATTTTGAGACTATCCGTGGTACTGCCAAGGTGCAGGGCAAGTACAAGAAACAGTCCGGCGGCAAGGGGCAGTACGGCGATTGCTGGATTGAACTGTCTCCCACCGGTCGCGGTGAAGGGTATGTCTTTGAGGATAAGATTGTGGGTGGTGTCATCCCCCGTCAGTATATTCCGGCGGTCGATAAAGGGATCCAGGAGGCTGCTGCTGACGGATTCCTGGCCGGCTATCCGGTGGTTGATTTCAAGGTCGCGCTGTACGACGGCTCGTTCCATACGGTCGACTCATCTGAAATGGCCTTCAAGGTGGCCGGTTCTCTGGCCTTCAAGAAGGCGATGGAGATCTGCAAACCGGTGCTGTTGGAACCGATTGTCACGCTGAATGTGACGGTTCCGGACGAGAACATGGGGGACGTGATTGGCGACCTGAATTCACGTCGTGGCAAGGTGGTAGGAGTGGAGCCTAAGGCAAATTCCCAGACGATTAAAGCGGTGGTGCCAATGTCTGAAGTGTTGGCCTATTCAAACGACCTGAAGTCGATGACCAGTGACCGGGGACTGTTCAGTACCGAGTTTTCCCACTATGAAGAGGTACCGACCCATCTGGCTCAAAAGGTAATCGCCGAGGCCCAGGCCGCTAAAAAAGATTAACTATCAACGAGGCTGAAACGGGGCAGGCCGGTAGGTTGCCACGTTCTGCCGTACCGGAGGTTTTTCCATGGATTTCAAGTTTGGCAAAGAGCCAGCACATGACGAGTCGCCGCAGCAGTCACCAGACAAGGGACGACAGACCGGCCTTTTGATACTGCTGCTGGTGTTGGTAGGCGGGTTTGGCTACCTCTATTTTTTTACAGGTATGATTCGTCCCCAAGAGCAATCGCCGACACCGCAGCCACCCCCACAGGCGGTCAAACAGCCGTTGCCGTCCCGTGATGCCGTACCGGCAGCGCAGCCGACGTCTCCTTCTTCTGTGTCGCCAGCACCGCCTGTAACGCCGGGCAAGCAACAGCCACCGGCAGCAGTCGGTACTGCCATTGTGCCCGCCGCACCATCGCAAGCTCCGAAGCCTGCCGTTGCTAAACCGGCAGACGCAGTCAAACCAGCTGCTCAATTGGTAAAGAAGGAACAGCCGAAAGAGCAGCCACAATCAGCTGCTGCAAAGGCAGAGGTAAAGCCTGCTGCGGTTCAGCCGACCAAGTTGGCCCCGGTAGAGAAAAAGCCTGTTGCCAAATCAACAGGCCCTTGGACCGTGGTGGTCGGCTATTACGTGGTGGAAGAAGCTTTGGCAGCCGACATGACCAGGGTTAAAAAAACCGGCTTGACCCCAGTGATGACTTCAGGTCCCAAGCGTCCAGCGACCATGCATCGTCTCTATGTCGGTGAGTACGGTTCACGGGTAGAAGGACAGCAGGTGCTGGGCAAGATCCAGCAGATAGGTGGGAGCGGTTTCCTGGTGCAGCGCGGTGATGCGTATGAGCTGTTTGCCGGCTCCTATGCCATACAGAGCGGAGCTGAGGTAGAACAGCAGCGCTTGGCTGCTGCAGGGATCAAGGCGACTATCAGGAAGGTCCAGGTGCCGCTTGCATCTCGCAAATTAACCGCAGGAACCTTTACGGATCGCAAGACTGCTGAATCGGCAGTCAAAAAACTTAAAGATGCTGCAATCGGCACACCGGTACTGGAATAACGTCTAAACACCATGTCTGAGCCGGTTCGGATTGCCATACCTGTAGCGGTGGCTGCTCTTGTGCGGAAGGAAACGCCGTTGCAAGAGCGGCTGCAGGCTGCACGGGGAGAGATGGAGCTTCATCCGCAGGAACTGCTGCTGGCGCTTTTTTGCCTCAGCAAAGATGCTGAGCAGGAAGTACGCAGCGCTGCAGAAACAACCTTGCGGGAGCTGCCGGATGAACGGTTTGACTGTCTCGCTGCCTGGTCAGACCCGCACCCGGCCATACTGCATACCATTGCCCTTGCCTGTGGTTTCCGTCCCTCTGTCAGAAACCTGCTGCTTGCCCATTCATCCACCGCTGATGTGACTACCGAATTGCTGCTAGCAGCTGCTGTGCATGAGGCACAGATGCAGCAGGATGAAGCGATTGAAGCCCCTGTATCTGAGCAGTCGGCTGTTGATCATGCCGAGCAACTGCCGTCATCGGATGATGAGGATGCTGTGGTGAACGAAGACAGCGAGGAGTACCTCAGCAAATATCAGATGGTGCAGGTGATGGGGATTGGTGAAAAGATCAAAATGGCGCTGACTGGCGACAAGGAATGGCGCAAAATTCTGATCAAGGATGCAAACAAGCTGGTCAGTGGCGGTGTGCTGAAAAATCCGCGTATTACCGAACCCGAGGTGCTGACAATCTTGAAGTCAGGGGTTCAGAATGACGAAATTATGCGGCTGATCTGCTCTAACAAGGAGTGGGTTAAAAACTATCAGATCCGTAAGGCACTGATAGAAAACCCCAAGACACCATTGGCCAGTGCCCTGCGTTTTTTGGGAACCATGAATGAAAAGGATGTCTCAGGTTACGCTAAAAGCCGTAACATCTCTTCGGTGCTTGCGACGCAGGCAAAGCGGATGCTGCTGAATAAAAAACGGGCCTGATCGAAGCGAGGTGCCAACAGGATGGCGGTTATCAATCACGCCAAGCGTGAGATCAATGCAAAGCTGGTCATTTACGGCCCTCCCGCCTGCGGCAAGGGGGCGCTGCTCACCTATATACACCAGCGTATCAAGCCTTCCCTCTGCGGTCCCCTCAAGACCATGGATGCCGGAGCGGATTCTCTGCTTTTTTTTGATTATGTGCCGTTTGAAAGCTCCAGCCTCAACGGTTATCGTGTCCGCTTTCATCTGTACACCCTGACCGGCCCAGTTGCAAACCCCGGTACCTGGAAAATGACCCTGAAGGGGGTAGATGGTGTTGCCCTGGTAACGGGTGATGATCAGGAGTCAGCCGATGAGGCGCTGCATATTTTACGGACCATGCTGTCTGGGTATGGCAAGCAGCTTGAGGGGGTGCCGCGTTTCTGGCTGAGCAGTGCTGACAGCCACGAGCAGAGCAGGGGCTTAACGACATGCTTTGATGCAGAGCACCGGAGTCATTATGAGGTGGCCACTGGTGCCGGTGTTTTGCCCTCCCTGGCCCAGCTCTCTCAAGAGGTGTTGCAGCGGTTGCGCGATGAGTTTGAGGTAGCACCTGCCTGTTGCCAGCCCTCTCAGCCAGCAGCTGCCGATGCCGGTTACAGCCCGGATCAGCTGCCGATGGCAGTCGATCATGGCGGTGGTACTCGTGTGAATTCTTCGGGGGGTACCACCATAGAAGTGCCGCTGGTGCTTGGTGAGGGAGAACAGGCACGGCGGTATAACCTGACGTTGACGATCCGTCTGCAGGAGCTGGGCGGCAGCAGTCCTTAATCTCTTTGTCGGCTTGGCAGCAGAAACGGTACCTGGTTCTGGTACTGTCGATAGCGGTCGCCCCAGCGGTTCAGCATGCGTCGTTCTTCAATATATGCCCCGAACAGCAGATAGGGGACAGTGACCAGGGTAAAGGTCAGCCAACGTGTGGTGATGACCGGGTTGAGCAGCATGAATATGATGCCCAGCAGGTAGAGCGGATGGCGTACCACGCTGTAGCACCCTGTGGTGATAAAAGGGAGATCATTGTCGTTTTGAGACCGATCAGTACCAAGGAACGCCCCCATACCGGTCTGTTTCAGGCAAATGAATGCCGCTATGAGAATGACCGCCTGCATGCCATGCAATAGCAGGCTCCAGAGGCCTGGTGCCACAAACAATACGCGGGTTGACTGCCAGGCCAGCATGACCCAGCCGAACAGTATCAGTGAGAACAGGTTGTAGGTAAGTCGGTAAAACGGCTGGAAGGATGATCCCGCCTTTTCGAGAATGCGTGCCTTGGTGCGTGGTGCTGCCAGCAGCGAATGCAGACCGCAGAAGAGACACAGGCGAATCAAAAAATCGAGAAAATCAGACATGTTGTCGAGCCTTTTGGTGACAGTTTCGTATTGCTGTCTTGTGCTTGCTGCCGGAACGTGGTAGCTTCCCGGATTGTATACACCGTTTGCAGTAGTCGGAGGAGTGCGTTCAGATGCCAATTATAACGATTTCCCGTGAGATGGGAACCGGTGCCTATGGTATTGCCAGAGAGCTGGCAAAAAAACTGAAATATACCTTGGTCGATGGACCTAAAATTGCCTCTTGTGCTTCAGAGTACGGGCTTTCGCTGGAGACGCTGCAGGCTGTTGATGAAAAACCGCCTTCCTACAATACCGTTGAAGATCGCGCGCGAGCCGCTTCACTCAATACGATCGAGCTGATTCTGCTGGACCTAGCCAAAAAAGGCAATGCGATTCTCTACGGGCGAGGTGCTCAGGATCTGCTGCAAAACTGCGGTAATGTCTTGCGATTGCGCTTTATCGCTGATTTTGAACAACGGGTTGAGCGTTTCTCGGAACGGGAGTGGATCGATCCTGATCTGGCGCAGGAGTTGATTCGTCGTAGTGACCACCAGCGAGGCGGGTTCATTCATTTTTATTTTGATCGCGACTGGAATGACCCGTTGGGGTATGACCTGATCTTTAATACCTCACGTGTTACGCCGGGGGCAATTGTTGATACTGTTGTGGCAGCGATTAAAGATCCCCAGCTCAAAGAAGCAGATACGTGGTCCTGTGATGAAATTGAGAAAACCATCCTGGTAAAGAAGATTGAAACCGCACTGCTCCGTTCAGAGGAGCTTGAATACCGTCCGTTTACCATTGAGGTTGATGAAGGGCAGGTCGTTCTTTCCGGGTATATCGGCTCTGAGAAGGAGAAGGAGGCCGCACTGCGGGTCGCCGGTTCAGTTGATGGTGTGGTGTCTGTAGTTGCTGAACTTCATGTGGTCAACTACCGGGTGTACAAGGACAAGTGCTGAGCTGTTCTGAGCGGCGTTCGGCAGCACATCTCAATAAGGGCGGGAGCAGGGCCTCTGCAAAACGGATGCCTCCCCGCCCTTTGCCTATCTGAACCTGCTCTTCTATGCCATGGAAATCAGAACCGCCGGTAATCAGCAGGCCGAGGCGCCGGGCAGTGTTCTGGAGAAACTGCATCTCCGCTTCAGTGGCCAGATTGTTGTAGACCTCCAGTCCGTCCAGTCCCAGCCCATGCAGTTCTTCAATCAGGTTTCCCAGTTGCTTCAGGTCACAGGTGATGCTGGTAGGGTGGGCCAGTACCGCCACCCCGCCGTTACGTCGGATGGTTTGCAGTGCATCTTCCATGGGCCAGTAGGTCTTGGGGACGTCGCAGGGGATCAGATATCGGCTGAAGGAATCCTCCATGCTGTTGGCATAGCCCCGCAGGAGCAGTGCCCGAGCTATGTGCGGTCGTCCCATAACACCATCGGCATGTATCGTAACCTCTTCAGTAGTCAGAGGGGCACGCCCCTCCTGCTGAAGCAGTTTGTTCACTGCCGCAATGATTTCAAGATTACGGTTTGATCGACGGAGTGCGAAGGTCTTCAGCCGTTCGAGCAGTTCTGGGCTGTCAAGATCGATGCAGTAGCCCAGCAGGTGTACATCAGAGAAGGTCTGGTAACAGACTGAGAGCTCAACACCGGCGATGACGTTTACACCGGCCTGTTCACCGGCGATCATGGCGGCCTTTACACCGGCAATGGTGTCATGGTCACAGAGCGCCACGCTGGTGAGTCCTGCCTGTTTGGCTTTTGCCAGCAGCTCTGCAGGAGACAGGACACCGTCGGAACAACTTGAGTGAAGATGAAGGTCAATCATGGGTGATCCTTTCAGGGGCATCATGCCGTTGCAGCACTCAAAAAACAAGTCTCTTGATTGCCACTGCAGCGGTGGTCTGGTACTATGATGCCCATGCACGCAGAGTCGATCCATCAAGTACTTGCCCTGGTGACAGAAGACTGTCAACAGTGGCAGGTTCCCTCGGTGTCAGTCATTGCTGATGCGTATCGTTCTCCCTTCCATGTTCTGGTTTCCTGTATTATCTCTCTGCGTACAAAGGATAGTGTCACCGCAGCTGCCTCTGCCCGGCTCTTTCAGCATGCATCCACGGTTGAGGCTCTGGCGGCACTGGATGCTGATGAGATTGCGTCGCTGATCTATCCGGCAGGTTTTTATCGCAACAAGGCAGTTCAAATACAGGCGATCTGTCGTCGTTTGCTGGATGAGTACCACGGCCAGGTGCCTGATGATCTGGAAACTCTGCTGACTTTCAAAGGAGTAGGGCGTAAGACTGCCAATCTGGTGCTGACACTCGGCCACGGTAAGCTTGGCATCTGTGTAGATATCCACGTTCACCGGATTACCAACCGTTGGGGATATGTCTCCTGTGCAACACCGGACCAGACCGAGCTGGCGTTGCGTGCCAAATTGCCGACTCAGTACTGGATGACAATCAACGATCTCTTGGTCAGTTATGGCCAGCACCGCTGCTTTCCATTGAATCCTGCCTGTTCCCGCTGTCGGCTCACTGACTGGTGCCGCCAGGTGGGGGTGCAACGGTATCGTTGAATGAATCTTTGGTTTATAACCGTAGTTGTATACAAAAAAACCTGGTTGCCACGGGGGTGCTTTCAGTGTAATTAAGTATACGCATCGTCATTCGATAACATTATTTTATTTTTACTTTGGAGGATACGTCTATGCTGCGTAAGATCGGTTTTATCGGTTTGGGTACGGTGGGTCGCCATATGGCGGCTAATCTGGTTAAAGGAGATTATGATGTCTCGGTTTTTGATACTGATCCTGAGAAGGTGGCGGATCTGGTTTCAAAAGGTGCTGTTGGTGCCGGAACCGCTGCGGAAGCTGCACGTGGGCGTGAGCTGGTTATCTCGATTGTTTCAGAAGGGGATGAGCAGGGTCCTCTCTTCTGCGGTGAGACCGGCATCCTGGCCGGTATCGAGCCTGGAACGATCTTTGCCGACATGGGTACCACCTCGCTTGAAACAACGCTCAAGATGGCAGAAGAGACTTCAAGGCGGAAATGCTTCTATCTTGATGCGCCGGTGTGGGGCAATAAGGACCACGCCGCAAGCGGTCTGCTGACCATCATTGTCGGTGGTGATCCGGCTATTGTCGGCAAGTGTCGCGAGCCGTTCAGTATCCTGGGCCTGAATACCATCAGTGTTGGTGAAATCGGTGATGCCACCAAGATGAAGTTTATCGTTAATATGGTACAGGGAACACTGGTGCAGGTCTTGGCTGAAGGGCTGGTCTTTGGTGAGAAGATGGGCTTTAACGCAGACAAGATTCTGGAGGTGCTGGATACCCGCGGTGTCACCTCGCCGCTATTCCATCTGAAAGGCCGTGCCATGGCCCGGAATGATTTTACCCGCAGTCTTGCTCTTAAATATGTCAACGATGGTATGCACTTAGTTATGAATGCGGCTCGGCTGGTTGGGCTGCACCTGCCTGCTGCCGAAGCTGCCAGCAAGATGTATGAGAAAGGCGTTGAAGCAGGTTGGGGTGAAGAAGATTTTGCTGCGGTCATAAAGGTCTTGAAAAAGTAGTTGTCACTTTGGGGTGGAGTCAGCAAAAGGCGTTCATTCGAACGCCTTTTGCATTTGAGGAGGACACGCGCATGACGGATAATTTCAGACCCAGGCCGGTGTACATAGCCGCTTCCTGGATGGGGCCGGTCGGTCGGTATACTGGCCGAGACCGTGGCGATCTTTCGTTTCTTGAAATGGCTGAAGAGTGCGGCCAGGTATTTGTGGACAGTCGCATTCGACGTCGACAGATTGAGGCCGTCGTGGTTGGAAGCCAGAATCCGGCAGCGTTTTCCGGAGTTGACAACACGGCGGCAAAGATTGCCGGTATCCTGGGGATATCCGGTGTTAAATCTGTCCTGATCGATACGGCTTCGTCATCAGGTGCGTCGGCCTTTGAAAATGCGTATCTGGAGGTGGCCTCTGGACGTTATGATCATGTACTGGCCATCGGCATACAGAAGATGAGCGATAGAACCACACTGGAGTCAACCCGTATCATAGCCGGGGTGATTGATCGTGATGAGGCGGAATACGGTCTGACCATGCCGGCGTGTGGTGCTTTGGTGGCAGGGGCGCTGCAGCGGCGGCTGGGGCTGTCTGATCTGGAGTGGTCTGCCTATTCGGCGCTGCTCACCCAACGTAGCCACCGCTTTGCTGGCCAGAACAACGCTGCCCATCTGCGGCATGAGCTGCCGGTGGAACAGTATTTTAGTCAGATACAGTCTGGTGAGAACTATCGCTACTGGTCTCCGTTGCGGTACCACGATTTCTGCCCCATGTCTGACGGTGTGGCAGCAGTGATCCTGACGGCCCGTCCGCAGCAGGTCATGATCACGGGTGTTGGCAGTGCCACGGATATCCCGACTATTGCAGATCGGCGTTATTTCCATTCATTTCCTGCAACCGTAACTGCTGTCGGCTATGCCTATGGTATGGCTGGCTTACACAGTTTAGACCCGCTTGAGGGGAAGCTGCATGTCAACATGCACGACCCCTTTAACGGCTTTGGACCGATTAATCTGGTTGATCTGGGGGTTGTGAGCCCCGCCCGCCTCTTTGATGCATTGCTTGACGATCAGTTAACCGGACCCGCTGGAAGATTCCCCACTAATCTGACCGGCGGACTGAAAGGGCGCGGTCATCCGTTAGGGGCGACCGGGTTGATTCAGGTGGTGGAAAACCATCGCCTGATTGTGGAATCTGGATTTGCTGCCGGTTTGTCTCACTCCATAGGTGGTCCGATCAACAATAACGTCGTGATACTGCTTGAACAGACTGACCACTATCTGGGGCGCCGACATGAGCCGTTTCGGCCTTGGGGGCTCCCATCCCTGGGCCAGCTAAAGCCTAAGGGAGTGACGATTGAGGCGCTCCTTAGTGAAACAGGCCGCTGTAACGGCACATTTGTCTGCGCAACGGTACGTTATCACCATAAAACCGGCGCTCCAGAACTGGTGCTGGTTATTGTTTCCTGCCTCTATAAGGGCCGACGCTATCGTTTTCTGTTTGGTCTTGACGGCAGTTACGCTGCGGATATCCTCGGTTTAAGCGCAGGTGAAGATGTGGCGCTTGAGCGCCGTGAAGGATGTCTGTTGCTGAACCGGCTGCCGGTGCAGCGTTTCTATCAACGGACATTGCAAGGGGTCCGAGATCTGGCTGAAACAGGCTGGAACAAGCTGCGTCATGGGTTGTAACTGGTGCCCGCGGTTACTTTATACACTTGATTTTTTACAGGGTGGTTGCTATATTTTTAGCAGTCAGTGGACTAGAGTGCTAAAAATAATGAGGTGAGACACACCATGTACACAGCCCTGCCTGCTGTTGCAGATAATTATACCCGCTATTTGGCGGAGATCAGGCGTTATCCAGTTCTTGACGAGCAGGAAGAACATCGTCTCGCTGTACGGCTGTTTGAGCATGATGATCTTGAGGCAGCTCAGGCGCTTGTGGCATCCAATCTACGCTTTGTTGTTAAGATAGCAGCAGAGTACCGCAATTATGGCCTCAAGATGCTGGATCTGATCCAGGAGGGAAATATTGGCTTGATGCTGGCGGTGCGCAAGTTTAATCCCTATCGCGGATTCAGGCTGATAACTTATGCTGTCTGGTGGATCCGGGCTCAGATTCAGAGCTTTGTTATCTCGTCATGGAGTCTGCTTAAAATTGGTACGACGCAGGCACAGCGAAAACTGTTCTTCAAGCTGAAGGAGGCTAAAAGCGCAATCAGAAGGATGACGGGTGGTGATGACGCGGTTGCAACTGCAGATGCTCTTGCCGTGCGAGAGTCCGATGTTGAAGAGATGGAACAGCGGATGCTTGGTGAGGTTTCACTTGATGCAGAACTGGTGGCTGGAGAAGGTGCCACTCTGCTTGAAATGCTGGCTGATGATCGCCCTGATCAGGAAAATCAGCTGGCTGAACTGGAAGAGCAACAGCAGTTGAAAAGCCTGATCGGTTCAGCCGTTGCCAGATTGTCAGAGAAAGAACAGTATGTTGTCAGCCATCGCATTACTGCTGACGAGCCGATGACCCTGCAGGAAATTGCCGACGACTTTGGTATTTCACGTGAACGGGTACGCCAGATTGAAGAAAATGCCTTGCGAAAAATTAAAGCGTACGTACAGCCTCTGCTCGCCGCCCAAGCGGTCGTATAGATGTTGGCAACTGCCTGCCTTGAGATAAGGCCTCCAGCAATCCATAAAAACAACCGCTCAAAAAAAACTTGACAATCATTTTTTTGTCACGTAGAAGATCAAATTCTCATGCTTTGCCATATAGTGCTGGCGTAGCTCAATTGGTAGA
>DKFG01000085.1 GCA_002452325.1 Geobacter sp. UBA6802 | reverse complement strand
ATGCCGAAGGCCAGCGCCGGTACGTCGAGTCCCTCTCTTCCTATGCCCGCCAGTTCCTCGGCATCATGCAGAAGCCCGACGTGGACTCCATCGAGGGGCTCTCGCCTGCTATCTCCATTGAGCAGAAGACCACCTCCAAGAACCCCCGTTCCACCGTTGGCACCGTCACCGAGATCTACGATTACCTGCGTCTGCTGTTTGCCCGGATAGGGCAACCCCACTGCCACAGCTGCGGCAAGCCGATCACGGCCCAGACCGTTTCCCAGATGGTGGATCGGATCATGACCCTGGCGGAGGGGAGCAAGCTGCTACTGCTGGCTCCGATGATCCGTGGCCGCAAAGGGGAGTACAAGAAGGAGCTGCAGCAGCTACGCAAGGAAGGCTTTACCAGGGTGGTGATCGACGGGCAGCAGCGGGAGCTGGCCGAAGAGATTGAGCTGGATAAGAAGAAAAAACACGACATTGACATCGTGGTGGACCGGCTGGTGGTCAAGGAAGGGATCAGCCGTCGCCTGGCTGATTCGCTGGAAACCGCCCTGGGGCATGCCGAAGGGATCGTTAAGGTAGAGGTGGTGGGAGAAAAACAGCCGATCATCTTCTCTGAAAAACTGGCCTGTATTGAGTGCGGTATCTCCTACCCTGAGATCGCGCCCCGCATGTTCTCCTTCAACAACCCCTATGGTGCCTGCCCGGATTGCACCGGTCTGGGTACCCGGATGTACTTTGATGCCGAGCTGGTGATTCCCAATCCGCTGCTCTCTATCCGGGAAGGGGCGATTGCGCCGTGGGAAAAACGGCTGGGCTCACCCTTTCATCAGATGATCCTTGAGTCCCTGTCCCGTTCCTATCGCTTTGACCTGAATACGCCGTTTCAGGAACTGTCTGAAACAGTCCAGCGGGTGATCCTTGAGGGGACGGGCGGTGAGCAGCTTGAGTTCTGGTGGGAGGATGAACGGGGCAAACGTCACACCTACAAGAAAGAGTTTGAAGGGGTTCTGACCAATCTGGAACGGCGCTACCGCGAAACTGAATCAGAGATGATTCGTGAAGAACTGGCCCCCTACATGAACGTGATGCCCTGCCCCACCTGCAACGGTGCCCGCTTGAAGCCGGAGGCGCTGCATATCCTGGTGGGAGGGCAGAATATCCAGCAGGTGACAGCTCTTGCAATCCGTGACTGTCAGCAGTTTTTTGAGCATCTGCAGCTGTCTGACAAGGATCAGGAGATTGCCCGACGGATACTGAAGGAGATTAAGGAACGGCTGGGTTTTCTGGTCAATGTCGGGCTTGATTACCTCTCGCTGGATCGTACCTCCGGCACCCTGTCCGGTGGTGAAGGCCAGCGGATCCGGCTGGCCACCCAGATCGGCTCGTCACTGGTGGGGGTGCTGTATATTCTGGATGAACCGTCCATCGGCCTGCATCAACGGGATAATGACCGGCTGCTGACCACCCTGCGCCACCTGCGGGATATCGGCAACACCGTGCTGGTGGTGGAGCATGACGAAGACACCATCCTGGCGGCCGATTATGTGCTGGATATGGGGCCTGGCGCCGGTGTCCATGGTGGTGAGGTGGTGGCCCAGGGCACCCCCAAAGAGATCATGGCCAACCCGGCTTCCCTGACCGGACGCTACCTGTCCGGTGAGCTGACCATTCCGGTGCCGAAGAAACGGCGCAAGGCTGAGCGAAGCATCACCATCAAAGGGGCAACGGAGAACAACCTGAAAGGGATTGATGTGGATATCCCGCTGGGGGTGATGACCTGCGTGACCGGCGTCTCCGGCTCCGGCAAATCCACGCTGATCATTGACACCCTGCACAAGGTACTGTCCCAGCGGTTGTATCGCAGTCGTGAAAAAGCTGGGGCTTACACGGACATCCTGGGGCTTGATCATCTGGATAAGGTAATCAACATTGACCAGTCCCCCATCGGCCGCACCCCCCGCAGTAATCCCGCTACCTACACCGGCGTGTTCAGCGATATCCGCGACCTGTTTGCCAACCTGCCTGAATCAAAGGTGCGGGGCTACAAACCGGGCCGCTACTCCTTCAACGTCAAGGGTGGACGCTGCGAGGCCTGTTCTGGCGACGGTATCCTCAAGATTGAGATGCACTTCCTGCCGGATGTCTATGTCCAGTGTGATATCTGCAAGGGGGCCCGCTACAACCGCGAGACCCTGGAGGTACACTACAAAGGCAAGTCCATTGCCGATGTGCTGAACCTGACCGTTGAGCAGGCGCTGGAGTTTCTGGGAGCGATCCCTAAGATCAAGAACAAACTCAAGACCCTGGTGGAGGTGGGGCTGGGCTATATCACCCTGGGGCAGTCTGCCACCACCCTCTCCGGCGGTGAGGCCCAGCGGGTCAAGCTGTCCAAGGAACTTTCAAAACGGGCCACCGGACGTACCATCTACATCCTTGATGAACCGACCACCGGCCTGCATTTTGCCGATATTGCCAAGCTGCTGGATGTGCTGCACCGGCTGGTGGATACCGGCAACACCATTGTGATCATTGAGCATAATCTGGATGTGATCAAGACAGCTGACTGGATTATCGATCTGGGGCCTGAAGGGGGCGACCGGGGTGGTGAAATTGTAGCGATCGGCACGCCGGAAGAGGTGGCAAAAGTTACCCGTTCCTGGACCGGTACCTTTTTGAGGAAGATGCTGTGAGCACCCTTGTGTGAACCAGAAAGTAAGACTATGGTACTGTTCCAGCACCTGTTTTCAATCCTGCTGCTGCTGACGATCACCGTCGCCTGCCTGCCGCAGCAGGTTCATCAATCCGTCAATACCAGTATATCTCCCCGGCTTGAACAGAAACACTACCTGGCCGGAGATGGCGTAGAGCTGCCGATCCGCTCCTGGCTACCGCAGCACACCCCGCCCCGGGCGGTCATCATCGCCCTGCATGGATTTAACGACTACAGCAACGCCTTTGCCGCTCCGGGTGTCTACCTGAGCAGTCGCGGCATCGCCTGTTACGCCTACGATCAGCGTGGTTTCGGCAATGCGCCGGGCCGTGGGTTGTGGGCAGGCACTGAGGCGTACAGCCGTGATCTGACCGGCTTTACCCGTTCAATCCGCAAGCAGCACCCCGGTATTCCGCTCTACCTGCTGGGTGAAAGCATGGGTGGGGCGGTCGCCATGGCTGCCACCACCGGAAGCAACGCCCCGCCGGTGGATGGTCTTATCCTGGTCGCCCCGGCGGTCTGGGCACGCTCCACCATGCCCTGGTATCAGCGCTGGCTACTGGCCATTGCCTCCCGCACCGTCCCCTGGCTGGAGCTGACCGGCAAAGGGCTGGACATCACCCCTTCGGACAACATCGAGATGCGGCGTGCCCTAGGGCGTGATCCGCTGGTCATCAAGGCCACCCGCGTCGACACCCTGCGTGGGCTGACCGACCTGATGGATGCCGCGCTGGCCGCTGCCCCCAAATTACAGCAACCCACCCTGATCCAGTACGGCAAGCACGATCAGATTATCCCCAAAGAGCCTACCCTGCAGATGCTCGCCACGGTTCCGCCTAACGTGCGCACCGCCTTTTATGCCGAGGGATACCATATGTTGCTGCGTGATCTGCAGGCAGAAAAGCCGTTGGCCGATATCGTTGCCTGGGTGACCGACCGCAACGGGTCGCTGCCGTATGGAGCAGAGCGCTGGGAGTGAGGAGATGGTGATTGGATGGAGGTAGTAAGCAGGGTGGGCAGCAATTGCCCACCCTGCAAGACTGACAGCGTTCCTACGCAGGAGCGAGGGAACGATATAAAGATTCTGTGACTATTTTGTAAATGTCATAATTGTCGCACCAGCATTATCCTTCCATATCATGCTATCAGTTGAAACAGAAACTTGAAAAGAAGCAGATTGATTTATTTGTGATTCGATCCCAGAAGACGTATTATTGGTAGAGCCAATTGTAGGATGGGTCAACGGACTTGAATCATATAAAGAGTAATTAAGGGTGTATGTTAAGGTATTTCCATTTATTGAAAAAACACCCTCTTTGATGTAAACTGTTGAGGCTATATATTCTGCTCTCATTTTTCCATTTTCAAATTTAACAAAGTACATAGTCCTGATAAATGTAGGATCTGGATCATTCATGTGTGCTATTGAATCCAAGATATTATCATATTTAATCGGCACAATTCTCCACGTACCATCAACTATACTTTTAGTTATCACTGGTAGAGGCACTTGAGACGTAGTGTCAGTATTTGCTGTACCGGTGCTTGTGTTTGCTGTTGTCCCATCTCCACCACCACCACCACCGCACCCAGCCAGCGTAAAAACAACCATAACAAGCAATAGAAACTTCTTCATTCTACACCTCCATAGACCAGATTTGTCAGAATACGAATACCTGCGACTTAATCAACCTTGCAGGCGGCATATTCATACTATAAATACCATAACGTCAACAACAATCTCTCTTTCAGGCGGTATATTTTTCTTCTGCTTGGGCTGATAGTTCCAAGCGGAGGCGATGATGAAAACAACGAGAGAACTGCTTGGTGCAAGAATCAAAGAGTTACGAAAGCAACGTGGACTTTCACAAGATCAATTATCCGAGCTGGTCGGGCTTGATTCAAAATTTATCAGTAAAATCGAAGTAGCGCGCAGTTCTCCCTCCCTGGAAACCATTGAAAATATCGCCCGCGCCCTGCAGGTGGAGATCCGCGACCTGTTTGAGTTTGTGCATCTGCAGCCGGGTGAGATCACGCCGCAGGCGATTCAACAACTGCTGCAGGAGATGGATGACAAGACCGCCCGGACGGTCTTCAAGATGGTGCGGGCAGCGGCGCGGTGAAACTTGGAGCCACAGAAGAAAACGTCTTGTATAGACTCGAATTCCAAAACCGTATGAAACCGGAAAAGTTTGGTATACAGGGAGAGCAGCTGCATCGACTATGACTCTGATGACCGGAATGTCTGTAACAGCAGCTAATCAGGACAAAATTTGACAAAAAAGCTGCTATACATTTATACTATGTCTAAACTATTGGCAGGGAGATTACATCACATGGGACCTGTGGAAGCCGTTGTTGGTATTAAAAAATGGGGCAACAACCTGGGAGTTCGCTTGCCGACCAATGTGGCAAAGGCCGCACACCTGCATCCTGATCAGATGGTGCGGGTTTCCGTTGATGATGGCAATGTCACCATCACACCGGTTGACGGCCTGGAACTGACTCTTGAGCAGCGGCTGGCTCTGTTTGATCCGGCAAAACATGGCGGCGAGGCAATGACTGCTGAGGCGTTGGGGGCGGAAGAATGGTGAGGCCGCTCAAGGTTGTGTCGGGCTGCAAACAGCCATGGGTCCCGGATCGGCAGGATATTATCTGGATCAACTGCAACCCTCAGGCTGGCAACGAAATGCGCGATATTCACCCCTTTCTGGTTATCTCTCCAAAGGGATTCAACGAGCGGACATCACTGGTGATCGGTCTGCCTATGACCACTGCTGAATACAACACCGACAACCCTTTTGCAGTTGCCGTCGGCCTTGCCAAGGGAAAGAAAGCCAGCAAAACAAGCTATGTCCTCTGCCATCAGCCCAAGTCCTTTGACTGGCGTATCCGCAACGGAGCGCCACATCCGCTCAAGCGTCTTGATGATAAGTTGTTTGCCGAATGTTGTGTGCGGCTGAATCAGATTATGCAATTGACACGATAAAGAACAAAATTTCCTGAGGGGAACCTCTCAACTCGATGCAGCAGGAGCTCCAACCTCAGGGCGGTTTGTCCCCGTATTCTCGTCGCCTTTATTTGTTCAATTTATGGTACGGAGGAATCATATGGTCAAGACCGCAACGTTTGAGGCGCTGCTGGAGTCGCTGGTGGAAGATGGCGACGAGTTTGTGTTTATTCTGGAAGGCACAACCTACCGGATCAAGGATCGTGATGAGGTGAGGAAGATCGCCGAGTCACACGGCTATATCCTGATCTACTAACCGGCCCGCATGATACACGTGGTGATCAGCTGCAGCACCAGCGGGATCGTGACGATCCCCCCCAGGGTACCGACCGCCACCATGGCAGCGGCCTGCTCCGGGCAGTTGTCGTACTTGAGGTTCAGCAGGTAGGCCATCACCGGTCCCGGCATGGAGGCGTTCAGGATGATGATCGCCTCAGAGGTGCGCAGCCCTTGCCAGACCAGCGGATCAAGGCCGGGATCAGTCGGTGTCCAGCCTATCCAGCGCCACAGCAGCACCAGCCCGAACCCCAGCAGCGGTCCCCCCAGCAACCTGGTCACCCCGCCTGCAATTCCCGCCTTAAGCGTTGCAAGCCTGATGTCACTCATCGAGTAGCCCAGATTCACGATCAAGAGCGGTATGGCGCCGTACCCCAGAATTCCGGTCAGTTTGCCGATAAACTGTACGACCGGTTGCAGCGGTTCCGGCAGGGTAACGGTTGCAACTGCCACACCGGCCACCATGGCATAGAGGGCCGGTATCTTCAGAAACTGCTTCAGATCGGTCTGGCCGCTGACCAGAAAGACCCCGGCGCTGTACAGCACAAAGATGTTGGCCATGTGGAAGATGATGGATTTGGAAAGCCCTTCATTGCCGAACATCAGCAGGGCAATCGGCAATGAGATGTTGCCGGTATTCATAAAGATGATCGGCAGGATAAAGCCGTTGGCCGCCCCGCCGGCACGGCGCTTGAGCAGCAGAGCCACCGGCGCCATCAGGACAATCAGGGCCAGGGCAGAGATACAGAGCAGCGAGAACTCTTTTGGATCAAAGACCCGCTTGTGGATAGAGGAGAAGATCAGCGACGGTATAAGAAAATAGTAGACCAGGTTGGAGACGCTCTTCAGGTTCAGCTCTTTTTTGGTGTCAAACCTGCCCAGCCAGAAGCCGGCCAGGGCAATGGCAAAGGAGGGGATAACGGCGCTGATGATCAGAAAGGTCTGGGCTGAGAGCATCCGGGTTCCCTGTCAGCTGCTAAACAGCCAGCTGTTGATTGCAATGACAGTAAGGACGATCACGCACAGTGAAAACAGGCTTGATGCCAGGACCAGCGTAGCAGTGCGTGGTGACGGCACGGTATCAATCGGCAGCTGCAGCAGCGAAACCGTGCAGGGGAGTGCTGCGGCCAACAGCAGGATCGCCTCACTGGTACGCAGATCCAGGTAGTGCAGCAGGTCGTACCCCTTATCCAACGGAGCCAGGCCGGTCAGGCGCAGCACGGCAATGGCCAGCACAGCCAGCAGCGGAAGCCAGAGCGCCCTGACCAGGGCCACCGGTGACCAGAGACGCCCCCCCTGCAGGCGCAGCCAGTACAGGGCGTAACCATGGCTCATCAGCAGTACCGGCAGGGCGCCCAGCGCCATCATGCCGATCCCTTTTTCCACCAGCCAGAGCAGCTCATCAGCCTGCTGCGGCAGATCGATCTCCAGCTGGGCAAACAGCAGGGCTATCAGCACCGCGTGCAGAACCGGGGTCTTCAGAAAGGCAACAACCTGTGCAGACCGGCCAGCACAACGCTCGCCAACCGTGTACCGAAGCAGCAGCGCGGCCAGGTGAAAAAAGGCAGCCTTGGTCAGCCCCTGGCTGCCGAACAGCAGATAGGCCAGTGGCAGCAGCAGGGTAGCGGTACTGCTGAACATCAGCGGTATCCAGGCTTGTTCCCGGTCTGCCGCATCACGAGGAAACCACCAGCGTGCCAGGGGGTAACAGGCAGCACTGTACAGCGCTGCGCCAAGCCCCATAATCACAGCCTCCGACAGCGTGAGCGGTGTGCGGTTCAGCGAGGCGAACACCAGACAGGGGATAAAGATACGGCTGTTGAGCCGGTTCAGGGTGGCCTGCTGACTCCCCCCTTCCCACCTGGCCATCAGGCTGCCTGCCAGTACTATCAGGGCCGCAATGGCCAGCAGGCGCAGCGCGAGCGGATAGGCGGCCTGTACGCCGCTGATGATGATGGCTTCAGCGCCCTGCATCGGCTACCGCACCACCGTGGCAACCGACAACAGCTGCAGCGGGATGTTGATCCCCAGCCGGTCTGCGGTAAGAAGATTGATCAGCAGAGAAAGATGCGGCACGGTACGTACCGGCAGGTTCGCTGGAGGATTGCCCTGCAGCACCTGCAGCGCGTTTTCAGCGGCAAGCCGCCCCAGGGTACGGTAGTCAGGCCCCAGCGAGAGCAGGGCACCGTTTTCCTTGACCATCTCGGGGATAACCACAATGGTGGGAATCCGGTGCCGGTTGAGCACGCTGATAATCTGGTCGGCATTGGCCTTGACAAAGGAGTCGGAGGGGAAGATCACCGCGTCAGGCCGCGCATCAATCACTTTTTTCAGCGTGGCAGCGATCCCCTCTTTACCGGCAATCGGGAAGGCCAGCGTCTGGAAGCCGAAACGCCGTTCCTGCTGCCTGATATCGGTCAGCTGAAAGCGCGGGGCCGGGTCGTGACTGGAATAGACAAAACCCAGCTTACGGATGGTCATCACCGTACCCAGGGTGCGAAAGGCACTTTCCATCGGCACCAGATTGGAGGCCCCGGTGGCCCTGCCGCCGGGACGGGCCATTTCTGCGGCAACACCTGCCTCCACCGGGCGCTGTACGATGTTGAAGATGACCGGCAGGGTGCTGTCCTGCCGCAACGCCTCCTGGGTCACAATGGTACCGAAGGTATAGACCAGCCTGAAACGTTTGGGATCAAGCCGGCCCAGTATCCGCTGCAGCTCTTCCTTGTTCTGGTTGGCATCAAAGACCGTGATCACCGCCTCATAGTCCGGCGCTGCTGCCAGCCGCTCCCGAAACCCTTTTTCCGCCTCGGTCTCGCCACGCCAGAGCACCATGGCGATCTCGACCCGCTCGCGGGCCTGGGCAACGGGGCAGAGTAGCAGCAAC
Organism: Geobacter sp. UBA6802; assembly: GCA_002452325.1. GTDB lineage: Bacteria > Desulfobacterota > Desulfuromonadia > Geobacterales > Pseudopelobacteraceae > Trichlorobacter. The sequence continues at coordinate 477 of DKFG01000085.1, read as the reverse complement.
ATCGTACAGAGCAAAAGCAGACGCACGATCATTGCGGCTTGCCCAGATAGCGGATGGCCAGCATGGTGATGTCATCGGACTGCGGCGCACCGTTGGCAAACTGCAGCACCTCGGTACGAATAGCCTGGATAATCGCCTCCGGCTGACCGGCGCCGGTCTTGTTAACGCAGTCCAGTAGCCGCTGCTCGCCAAACTCGTTCTTGTCCGGATCAACCGCTTCATTGACGCCGTCAGTGTACAGTAGAAACAGATCGCCCGGCTGCAGGGTCAGCTGTTCGGTCTGATAGCTGATCCCCGGCATCGGTCCCAGCACAAAGCCGGGGTTAAAGCGGTGGTAGACTGCCGCCTCTCCCGGCTTCAGGAACACCGGCGGCAGATGCCCGGCATTGGCGCAGGAAAGCGCGCCGTTATCGGTATCCAGAATAGCGCAGAAGACGGTTACAAACATTGAGGACTCGTTATCCAGGGCCAGGATCG
>DKFG01000279.1 GCA_002452325.1 Geobacter sp. UBA6802 | reverse complement strand
TGTCCACTATTGACAGGACAGGTCACTCGGCCAGAAATGCGTACCGCTATGCAGCCTCTCTCACGCTACATCGCAACCCCGCGTGTTGCCAAACACCGGATGTTTGCGTGGATGAATGTTGGTGTTCTGCCGGATTCACGTTTATATGTGATATGCAGACAGGACGACACCACTTTCGGCATCCTGCATTCCCGCTTTCATGAAATATGGTCGCTACGAACATGCTCATGGCACGGCGTTGGTAATGATCCTACTTACAATGCTGCTTCTTGTTTTGAAACCTTCCCCTTTCCCAAAGGACTGACTCCGGCTGACACCAGCCAGAAAACGTCTGATGAGCAAGTTCCGTTTAGCCAGCCAGTACCGGCCAATGTTGCCGATTCAGTTCATCGATTCCATGCCGATGCCATAGCTAATGCCGCATTTAATCTGAACAGTCTGCGTGAAAACTGGTTGAATCCGCCTGAATGGGTTGAATGGGTAATTACCCCGGAAGAGGAAAAGGCAGGCTATCCCAAACGCCCTGTTGCCAAGCCTGGGCATGAATCCGACCTGAAAAAACGAACCCTGACCAAACTCTACAACGCCCGTCCATCCTGGCTGGATAACGCCCACAAGGTGCTGGATAAGGCGGTAGCCGCTGCATACGGCTGGAGTGATTACACGTCGGAAATGTCAGATGATGAGATACTGCATCGGCTGTTGGCACTTAACATGGAAAGACCAAAGGTGGAAAAGAAAAATAGGATGACAGATAGTACAACGTCACAAAACAGACCCGAAATTTGCTTGCCGGCCATATCACCTGGTGGTACAGTAATCCCATGATATACAAAACTCGCCATTTCAATCGTTGGGCACACAAGTCGTCGTTGCCTGATGATTTGCTGTGTCGTGCTGTGGCAGAAATGATGAATGGTTTGATAGACGCCGATCTTGGTGGTGGCGTTTTTAAAAAGCGGATTGCCTTGCCAGGCAGAGGTAAAAGCGGTAGCGCCAGAACGCTGCTGGCAACTAATCGTGATGATCGCTGGATTTTTATGTTTGGGTTTGAGAAGAACGAACGGGCAAATATATCCGATAAAGAACGGGATGCCTTGCGTATGGCGGCAAAAGATCTGCTTGGTCTGACTGTCCAGCAGTTACAGGAATCCGTTGACAATGGCGCGTTATTGGAGGTGCAAGATGGGCAGAAAAAATAGCAGAATACTAGATGCAGTTCACGAAACAGCCAGTGATCTGCACAAACTGGGGTTCATCGATAAACGGGCAATGGAAAGTTATGATGCGCTCTGTATTCCACCGGTTCCTGAATACACGCCGGAGCAGATCAAGTCACTGCGTGACCGTTACCACCTGAGTCAATCGGTATTGGCCGCTGTTCTGAACACCAGTATCTCGACCATCCAAAAATGGGAGATCGGTGAGAAACATCCAGGCCGCCCTTCGCTGAAGCTTCTGAATATCCTTGACCGCAAAGGCCTTGCGGCCATGACGTGATCTCAGTACCTTTGAACAGTCAGTAAAACAGGTGCCCCCATGAAACTCTTCTTCCGCCATACAGATGATACCAACCCACGCCAGCAGGAACGGGAGCATAGCATCACCCTGACCGAGCGGAATTGACCGGTCATGCTGGCCTGGCTGACCATTCTCCGGTTAACCGGCCACTAAACGCCCCAATCACAACACGCATCCGCAAAAAATAGGGGAAGTTCTCCTCAACCCCTTCAGCTCTGGTATTATCCTTAAAACGGCAGTTACTCACGCGGAGCCGCGAAGCTCGCGGAGAAAATCAAGCAGTTACCTGAAATACGTGATCAACCCTCCAGGTGAAACACTGGCATGCCATAACTACTTGATAGTACTCTTCGCGTCTCAGTGCCTCCGCGTGAAACTGCTTTTTCTGGGATTATTTCACTATCCTGTAGAAAAATCTTCACCCTGGACATTATCTGGGGAGGGTTACAGGGTATCCTGAAACAAACTGACAGGAGTTTACCTCATGTTCGATCTACAAAAGAACCAGTGCCAGGTACAGATACATGCCGACAGCCTTGATCCGCTTGCTACTGAGCAGGTCAAGCTGATAGCCAACCACCCGGCAATACATGGCCTGATCTCCATTATGCCTGATGCCCATGCCGGTGCAGGCTGTGTGATCGGTTTTACCGGCAAGTTCCGGCAGGCAGTGATTCCCAACATCGTCGGCGTTGATATCGGCTGCGGTGTGGCCTGTCACCCCCTGGCAAACATCCGCCAGATTGACTTTCAGTGTCTGGATGACTTCATCAGAGAACGGATACCACTGGGGATGAACCAGCGTGAAAACGCCACCTTCTTTCATGACCTGCCGGTGTCTGACAGCCTGAAAAAGGCGGCCCACTCTCTGTGTGAACATACGGAGGAAGGTTTCTACAAGGGTGAGAAGATCGGCAGACATATCCAGCCTCTGATGCAGTTGGGAACGCTGGGGAGCGGCAACCATTTCATTGAGATAGGGCAGTCAGAACAGGATGACCGCTACCACCTGATTGTCCATTCCGGTTCCCGCAACCTGGGCAAGCGGATAGCTGAACATTTCCAGCAGCAGGCAGCAGCCGTGACCCAACAGATGGGGCTGACCGTGCCCAAAGGGATGGAATACCTGCCCCTGGCTGCAGGTGGTGACCGCTACCTGCACTGGGCAACCAGTGCCCAAGCCTACGCCCGTTACAACCGGCGCTTCATGCTGGCAATCATCCTGGAATTCTTCGGGCTGCGCTTTGATGATACACAGGTGATTGAAAGCGTCCATAACTACATTGCTGAAAAGGATCAGATTGTCCGTAAGGGGGCCATATCCGCCCATCAGGGGGAACAGGTCATCATCCCGCTTAACATGGCGGATGGAACCATTATCGGCATTGGCAAGGGCAACACCAGCTACAACAAGTCCGCGCCCCACGGAGCCGGACGCAAGCACAGCCGCAAAGAGATGTTCCGCAAACTGGACAAGGGAGAATACAACATCAAGGAGTTCAGCGACTCCATGCAAGGGATATTCTCCACCTCAATCAACCGGGAGACCTTTGACGAAAGTAAGTTCGCCTACAAAGACCCGGCAGAGATTGAGAAGTATCTGCTTGAGACGGTCAGCGTTACCGACAAGTTGAGGCCGGTGTATAATTTGAAGGCGGCGGGGGAGTGAGGAGACAGCCATCAGGCTCAGACCAAGAAATGCGTTATATTTGATTGGATCGCATCAGGAGTTTCACCATGAACAGTATTGAACTGATTTGCCAAATCAAGGACGAAAAAAGCAGTTCCGGCGAAGTGGCCAGGTTCCTTGTAAACAGGCTCAAGATAGATGGAAAGATGTTTGGAAATAAATTCGCCATCGACATGAAGGAGCTGTCTAATTCATGTAGATTCGACGGTGAGTTTGAAATTTTGACCTGTAGTTGCGGGGTGGCTGCTTGTACCGGAATAACCGAAGGCATTCATGTCGCCCATAGGAACAACTCGGTGCAGTGGAAGGTTCGCCATCCGATCAGCTGGCCTGTGCATAAGGAGCTGCCCAAAAACATCACCTACAGGGAGTACACCTTTGACAGAAACCAGTACGTAGAAGCGATCCGCATTGGGGTTGAAAAGGGGGGAGCACTGCTGAGATACGACGAAGAACATTCTGAGACTATTCAAACCGGGCCGTACGGTTTTACAACATACGACTTTGAATCTCTCAGCATCCGCCCTTCCGGCGCTTGCTCCAGTATGGTCAACAAGGCGCTTGAGTTTTCGGCAAAGGCCCACCTGGCACAGAAACGGAAAGGGACTGATATTCTGTATATCACGCACCCGTTTGCTGTAGGAATGATCCTGGCGAATGCCGGTTGCCCTGAAGAAGTTGTTGTTGCTGGTATACTGCACGATACCGTTGAAGATACCAACGTGACACTGGAGCAGATCGAGGGTGCTTTCGGCGAGGAGGTCGCCGCCATTGTGGCCGGATGCTCGGAACCTTACAAAGAACTCAGTTGGGAAGAAAGAAAGCAGCATACCCTTGATGAACTGAAATCCGCTTCACTTGCGATTCAGTCAGTGGCCTGTGCTGACAAGCTGCACAACATCAGTTCCATGATAGATGAGCATCGTCAAATCGGCGATGAGCTCTGGATGCGGTTCAAACGGGGTAAGGCGCAGCAAAGCTGGTATTACCACGGCCTGCTGGACAGCCTGTTGGGTCGTTTCTGTTACGAGCCGCTCTACCGGGAGCTTAAACATGCTGTTGAAAGCCTGTTTGGTCGCCATCAGTACTATGACGATATGATTTGCCGGATTGTCTCTGGAGGTCAGACCGGTGCTGACCGTGCGGCGCTTGATGTTGCCCTGGAAATGGATGTTGTTGCAGGCGGCTGGTGTCCTGCTGGCCGCCGTGCTGAAGACGGTATTATTCCTGATGCTTACCCCTTGGAAGAAACCGTATCACGTAACTATGCCACACGGACACGCCGTAATGTTCAGGATTCAGACGGCACACTGATCCTGAATATGGGAGAACTGGACGGAGGCACCCTGAAGACGATTGAACACGCGGAAAGGAAAGGGAAACCCTGCCTGCTTGTCCAGCTAGATGACAAAAGTCAACTGACAGTTGCAGACGTGAAAAAATGGGTGATGGAACTTCGTATCCGTACTCTCAACGTGGCAGGTCCCAGAGAGAGCAAAAGGCCAGGCATATACTGCCACAGCAAGAAATTTCTGGTCTGTCTGCTGGAGCTGCTGCGAGACAGTAGCAATCCATGCCCTGCTGCATAGAAAAGACACGCATGATGAGCTTTATCAGTAAAGTGACAAAACAATGACCGCTGTAATCCTGATCGGCATACCTGCCAGCGGGAAAAGCAGCTTCTTTAGAGAACGTTTGTTAGATTCGCACATTCGGATCAGCCTGGATATGCTCAAGACCCGGCATCGGGAAAAACTGCTGCTGAATGCCTGTGCTGCAGCAAAGCAGCCCTTTGTGATTGACAATACCAATGCTACGGAAGCCGAACGGGAACGATTGATCACACCTGCACGAGAGGCAGGTTTCAGGATTATCGGCTATTACTTCAGTTCCAAAGTACAGGAGGCGCTTGAACGTAACCGGCAGCGGATCGGTAAAGCGAGAATCCCGGATAAAGGTATACTTGGCATAGCGGCACGGCTGCAACTGCCGAACATTGCCGAAGGCTTTGATGAACTCTGGTATGTCAGGGCTGACTGTAACGGCGGCTTTGTTGTGGAGGAGTGGAACGATGAACTTTGACAAACTTGATATAACCATGCGGGTTTTTGAGACCAATGCCGACAAGTGTGTGTTACCCGGTATCTACATGGTTGCCCGCATAGACGGACGTAGCTTCAGCCGCCTGACCAAGGAGGTGTGCCGGTTTGAGGCTCCTTACGATGAGCGCTTTCGGGACATGATGGTAGAAACGGTCAAACACCTTATGCAGTGCGGTTTCAGGGTTGTTTTTGCCTATACCCAGAGTGATGAAATATCGTTGTTGTTCCATCTGGATGAAAACTCTTTCAACCGGAAGCTGCGTAAATATCACTCTATTTTGGCAGGGGAGGCAAGCGCCATGTTCACGCACCTCCTCGGCCAGCCAGCTGCTTTTGATTGCCGCATCAGCCAGCTGCCCGGACAGGAGCTGGTGGTTGATTATTTCCGTTGGCGTATGGAGGATGCACACCGCAACTGCCTGAACAGTCACTGCTACTGGATGCTGCGCAAACAGGGGACTGAGTCGGATAGTGCGGCGAAACGGTTAAACGGTTTGTCGGTGGCTGCCAAGAATGAGCTTCTTTTCCAGAACGGCATCAACCCTGCAGACCGTTTCTGCCAATGGCTTTGCCTATGAAATGCTGAAGCGCCGTGTGCGGGAGTTTGAAGGGTATCTTGCTGGACTGGAACTGTAAAGCCTGACAGCCTGATTCTCCGGAAGACTGGAAAGGTTGCCAGCGGGGTTGCCAGAAATGGCATCATGCCCCATGGAGGAACTACCGCCCTCCCCGGAGAACATTTTTCAGGATATGATTTTCAACTCTGAGGCGGGGGCTTTATCCCCTGTGACAGGGGCTTCATCCGCTCCCATAGTGCGGTGGCAGAACGTAGCTTCACTATGCGTAGGTTCAGTGCCTAGACAGCGAATGCCCGAATCACCGGATGAAGTTTAATAACGGTTTGTCTGGAAGGTGCCTTTCCCGCCACATAACCGGCCAAATCGGAAGATAAGTTCGGAAAGGGGACTTTCTTCATTCTTCCGCTCCCACGCCATTACGATAATCGAAGTTCTGGCGTGCGTAGGTCGGTGCTGTAACCTTAAGGCCCGATTCACCGGAAGAGATCAAACAGGTAAGATGCAGGAGACCATGGCGATGGGAATCAATAAAATAGCCATATACGGGGATTATGATTGCGGCCTGTGGATTAATGGTGTCGGCGCTGATCTTGATGATAAAGAGTTGCCTTTTACTGCGCCACCAGAGCTGTCTGCCCGTTTTGATGTATGGGTAAGTGACTATACCAGTTTGATGCTAAAAAATGAGATTGATGAGGCAGTCTGGCTTTTGAACGAGCAGGAAGGCCGGACGCTTGCCAGAGAAATTAAGAAGCTGGCAGGGGCTGAGATTGAAGTTACCTACGGGCCATGTCGGGAGTCTATGCGAGACTTTATTGGAATGTCTGAAGAAGTGATTGAGTACTACGATCATCCGCAGGGAACCGCTGATTCTGACGAATGTCAGGGAACAGGTTCATATCCCGGATGATACGGTGATGCGGCGAATCATCCGCATCCCTCCTATGGCAACACCACCCGTCGATTAAGGCTCGACGCCCCTGGTGTTGCCACAGGTGAGGCTGGAAATGTATGTATCCGTTTCAGATGCTGCTAAGCCCGGGTCAATAACCCGGAAACTCGCAGAACTGGAAATGTATGCTGACGTTCCAGCGCCAATGTGTGACAGCCCTGTTTCTTTACTGCGTGAGAAGAGTTCAATTCAGCATGATTACGAAGTTTCGTGCGCTCCGGTTGTGCGGCCATTACTGGCAGATGCTCCGGTCTTGAAGGCGTTGCGGACAAGTAATAAAAGTTGATTGGTCTCTGGCGGTGCTATCCTTTCACTTAGGGGCAGGGGGCAAAAAGCATGGCACCGCAAAGACCGGGTCAATAACCCGGCCCCTGGCGGAAAGTGCAAAGCAAAGCCGGGTGAAAATCCCGGCACCTGCGAGTGTAAACTCTGATAGGGAGCAGTACAGGGCTGTCACACAACATTATTTTAACTCTGAGGCCGGTTTTTTTCCCCTGTGACAGAGGCTTCATCCGCTCCCATTCCGGGACGGGAATTGTGTAGCCCCGGTATGCGTAAGTTCTGGCCGTATCTGACTAAGGCTTTAACCACCGGATGAAGTTTTGAACATGGGAATCGAAGCGTACACAAACGGCGGGTGACAGCAGGAAATTTTCGGAGTGCCTGCGGAGTGGTGTCAAAGCCATTGTATGAGGGGACGTCCGGCCCTCCACCCGCCAATCAGCAGCAGACTGGCCCCAGGGAAATCAAGGGGAGTTGGTTCGTTTGGTCTGGAAACAGACTTGGGAAGGCCGGAGATTTTCCCACCGGCGGCGATTTGGCTGCTTGTATAGCCGGATAATCAGGGTAATTGGTGCCCTGTTGAAATGACGGTTATGCATAGGTTATGACACACCAACTGAGGACGCTTGGCCCGGCGTCCTCCCAATTCATCAAATTTTCCCAGACGACTGGAAAGCCACACACAAAAACAGATGCCACCTGACACCAAAACAAGTAAATTCCTGAGCCTGGTACTGCGCCACAAGCCGGACGCTATCGGGCTGAAGCTTGATGCTTTCGGTTGGGCTGACATTGCCGACCTGATAGCAAAGGCCCGCCAGGCAGGAGTAATCCTGACCCCCGCTAAAATCACCCAGATTGTTGCCGCAAGTGACAAGCGCCGTTTTGCCATAAGCGACGACGGCAACCGGATTCGTGCCAATCAGGGACATTCTGTTGCGGTTGACCTTGGCTTGCCCCGCACGGAACCGCCGGAGTTTTTGTACCACGGGACAGCACAACGCTCCCTTACTGCCATTCGTAACAATGGCATCCAGCCCATGATGCGCACCCTGGTTCATCTCTCACAAGACCGGACAACCGCAATAGAAGTCGGCAGACGCCACGGTTCTCCGGTGGTGTTGAAAATCCATGCCGGACAGATGCGCCGTGACGGTTTCACATTTCAACGGTCAGAAAACGGCGTATGGCTGATTGAACATGTGCCGCTGAAGTATATTGAACATTATTGTATTGCCAGAAGTAGCAGAGGCACCCAATGTCCCAGTATGAAATAATCAAATCCGAACTTGAACACCTACTTGATAAAACCCGCGCCTACCGTAACACCAGTGCGTATGCGGGGTTCTTTGAGACTCTGGCCTTTATCAAACAGAGCCGCTATCTTGCGCCCTACAACGCTCTGCTGGTGATGCAGCAACGGACTGATGCGACGCTGGTGATGTCGAAGGATACCATTGAAAAGAAGTTCAAGCGGATCCTGCGACAGCCGGTACAGCCGATTGTGATTATGAAAATCTTTGGCCCGGTGGAGTTTGTCTATGATGTAAAGGATATCGAAGGGATTGAGACCGATCCGATACCGGGCTATCATCCCAATATCCCCACCGAAGAGGTCTGTCGCACTATCTTTCCGGTGGATGGAGACCTGCGGGGGATCAAGGGACTGTTTGACGCTGCAGTGCGCAGTTGTCGCAACCAAGGGCTATCCTTCCATGAAACCCCACTTGAAATCAACCATGCCGGACAGGTACGGCTACAACCGTCCCACCTGCTGCTGGATTACAAACAGGTAAGCGGAGAAAACCTGTTTGCCAACTATATCATGGAGATCAACAGCACCCATCCGGTTGAAATCAAGTTTGCCGCTCTGGTGCATGAGCTGGCCCATATCTTCTGCCGTCACCTGAACGAGTTCCCAGAATTTCACTTCAACCGCAAAGAACAACACCAGGAAGAGTTTGAAGCCGAGGCGGTGGCATACCTGTTCTGTTATCGCTATGGCTTCCGCCCTCGCTCGGAACAGTATCTGTGTGGCTATCTGCATGAAGGCAAAGAGCCGTCTGTAGCTGATCTCGAAATCATTCTGAAGGCTATGCACCGGATTGAGGAATTGCTGAAGCCGGAAGCGGTGACAGGGATGCCTCAAAAATTCAGTTTCACCCTGATAGATCACCACTCACAAAGTGAATACCGTCTGATACTGAAAGGGAAAAAGCTGCTTTATAACGCCGACACGCCGATGGACTCGCCTCGGCATGAGGTTGTCAAGCCTTCCTTGCAGGACTGGGACAAATTCTGGCAAACCTGCACCACAATAGGCGTATGGAGTTGGGAAGCGACCTACAGCAACCCGCACCTTGCGGATGAATACCACGTTGAATGGTCGCTGGATATGCAACTGGGAGACCGGCAGGTCACCGCTACCGGCAAAAATTGTCTTCCCGGTGGCGAGGGTGTCCGTATTGGCAAAGACTGTCCGAAGCCGTTTGCAAAGCTGCTAAAGGGGCTGAAAGCGTTGGCCGGAAAACTGCCAGTTGGATAAGAAGATAAACCTGACCACCCCCAGCCCCTCCTAAAACAGGAGGAGAGCTAAAGACAGGGTTAATAGCCCCCTCCTTCCGATAAAAAAGGAGGGGGTTGGGGGGTGGTCAGGTTTATTTGTATATTGAACAATTTTGTAAAAATGATATACCTCAATATATATCAATTATGGATATCTTGGGGTGACGCATGTTTATACGCACGATTGAGCAACAGATCCACGACGGTCTGGGAAAACCGGGAACCGCGCTTATTCTCTATGGCCCCCGGCAGGCTGGAAAGACGACCCTTGTCAAGGCGGTGCTGGAAAAAGTACCCGATGCGGTCTCATTTACCGGGGATGATCTGTACACTCAATCACTGCTGGCTCGCCACGAACTGGAACATCTGAAACGGATTACTGGTTCCGCAACGACTATTTTCATAGATGAAGCGCAGCGGATTGAGCATATTGGCCTGACCATCAAGCTGCTGGTGGATCACCTTCCGGTTACGGTCATCGCATCAGGCTCTGCGTCATTTGAGCTTGCCGACCGTTTGAGCGAGCCTTTGACCGGACGGGCGCGGACACTCCACCTGCATCCCCTTTCCTGGCAGGAACTGTCGCCAAAATACCGCATGACCTCGCCGGACACCGCCCTTGAAGAGATGCTGCGCTTTGGCATGTACCCCAAAGTGCATTCCCTTGAAAGTAATCAGGAAAAAGAAGAGTACCTGTACAACTACCTGAATCATTACCTGTACCGTGACCTGCTGGAGTTTGAGCAGGTCAAGAAGCCCAAAAAGGTGGTTGACCTGCTGGTGCTGCTTGCCCACCAGATCGGCAAAGAGGTGGCGGTTTCCGAATTGTCAAACAGCCTGGGCATCGGCCAGAAGACCGTAGAAAGCTACCTTGATATTCTGGAAAAGATGTTCGTCATTGTGAACATCCGTGGTTTCAGCCGTAATCTGCGCAAGGAAGTAACCAAAACTTCCCGTTACTATTTTGTCGATACCGGCTTAAGGAATGCCCTGATCCGCTCTTTTGTGCCGCTCTCGCTGCGCAATGACAGCGGTGAACTGTTTGAAAACTGGTTTGTGATGGAGCGGATCAAACATGCCGGGAACAATCGCCGGTTTGTCGGATTCTATTTTTGGAGAACCTACGATCAGCGGGAGATTGACCTGGTTGAGGATAGTGACGGCGTCTTAACCGGTTTTGAATGTAAGTGGTCGCCAAAGTCACGGCCCAAGGCACCCAAAGATTGGAGCGAAGCCTATCCTGAAGCCGGTTTTGAGGTGGTGACACAGGCTGACTGGAGCAGGTGGCTGGAATGAGGGGTTACGGGTATGGGCGAGGTGGTTGGGTTCTATTGCCCTTCAATATGTGCAGCAAGTGTGAAACCATGTAGGATGTGGAGCGTATTGATAAGGATGGAGTATGGAGGAATGAAAATATGATTCTTGCGGTTAAATCTCCTGAAGAACTGTTAAACAAAGCTTACGCCAGCCAAGTAGTGACCGCTGAAAATATTGAGTGTTTTTCTGGCAACCTTGCGGCTTTGTTCGAATATCTGCAGGATGGTGAAAGGGAAGAACATCAGAAAAACCACATCCGGGATTTTCTGAAAGATACGTGGTACAGAAAGACCAATCTTGTAGCCAGCCAAAACACCGGAGACATAGATCTTGCCATCTATGCCGACCTTTCAACATCCGTAATCTCTGTAATCATTGAAACGAAATCATCCTCTAACACCGCAGAGATGATGAGCCGCCAAAAGCCGAATGCCAAGGCGTTTCACGAGATAATGCTCTACTATTTACGTGAGGTCTTCGACAAGGAGAACTATGCGATAAAACATCTGATCGTAACCAATACCAATGAGTGGTTTGTCTTTGATGGCTCCTGGTTTGAAAAAAATATCCGGCGCAGCAAGTCATTGGAAAAGGGATATAAGGCATTTAAGCGGGACGGCCATGACAGTCGCTATTTTTACGAATCGGTTGCAAAAAAATGGCTTGATGAACTGGAAGAACCGATTCCCTGCTGCTGGTTTGATCTGCGTGAGTACCACGCTCTTCTTCAAAAGGCCGCAATGGCGGATAAAGACCGCAAGAAGTTGATAGCCCTCTACAAATTTCTTTCTCCACAGCATCTGCTTAAACTTCCCATCGCTAATGACAGTAACAGCCTGAACAACGAATTTTATAGTGAACTACTCCATATCGTAGGCTTGGAAGAAACCAAAGATAAAGGGAAGAAACTGATTCGCCGCAAGGCGTCGGAACGTCGCAACGAAGGCTCATTACTGGAAAATACTATCAATCTGCTCAAGGTTCAGCAGGCATTGGATGGGATAAAGAATATTAAGGAATATGGCAATGACGAAGAAGAACAATATTTCAGCGTTGCCCTGGAACTCTGCATCACCTGGCTGAACCGTATTCTGTTTCTAAAACTACTTGAAGGACGTTTAATTGCCTGGAATCAGGGAGATACCAGGTTTGCCTTTCTCAACAAGGAGCGGATCAAGGATTTTGACGATCTACAAGAGCTGTTCTTTGAGGTATTGGCCCGTCCGGAAAGCGACCGCAGCAACGACATAACAAGCAAATTTGGGAACATCCCGTACCTTAACAGTTCATTGTTCGAGGTAAGCCAGCTTGAACGCTGCGCCCTGCAAATATCCAGCCTCAAACACCGCCTTACTTTACCGCTGTTTCCTGCAACCGTGTTGAAAAACGAAACGGGCAAGCGATGCAGCGGCGAAGACAACACCCTTTTTTACCTGTTCGATTTTCTTGACTCATATGACTTTGCCAGTGAAGGCAAGGCATTGGTCAAAGATGTGTCTAAAACCATCATTAATGCCTCGGTACTCGGCCTTATTTTTGAAAAGATCAATGGGTATCGGGACGGTTCGTTCTACACGCCCGGTTACATAACAATGTACATGAGCCGTGAAGCGATACGACGGGCCGTGGTTGAGAAATTTCGTACATCTTCTTGCTTGCCGGGTATGCAGAAACTGAAAGATTTTGATGACCTGAAAGACCGGCTTGATGCATCTGATCGTGATATTCGTAAACTGGCTAATGAGATTGTCAACAGCCTCAGAGTCTGTGATCCGGCAGTCGGTTCTGGCCACTTTCTGGTTTCTGCCTTAAATGAGCTGATGGTTATAAAATATGAGCTTGGCATCCTCAGCTATCGTAACAACGGAGAAAGAATCAAGGGCTATCGGGTAGTAGTTGAAAATGATGAACTGGTAATCACCTGTACGGAGGATGACCAGCTTTTCAGCTATAGACTTAACAAAAATGGACGTCCGATTGAAGGATTGCACCGCCTACAGGAAACGCTCTTCCACGAGAAAGAAACCATCATAGAAAACTGCCTGTTCGGTGTAGACATCAATCCCAAGTCGGTTGCCATCTGCCGTCTGCGTCTTTGGATTGAATTGCTAAAAAACGCCTATTATCGGGATGAAGGCAGGCTTGAAACCCTTCCCAACATCGACATCAACATCAAATGCGGCAATTCACTCATCAGTCGTTTTTCACTCAATGACGACAGCAGCGGACTGGCGCACTATGCTCCGGTAGAACGCCGTCGGTTCAAGGAACTGACTAGGCAGTACAAGGAGAAGGTCTGGTTTTACAAACTTGGTGAAAAAGGGCCAAGCAACAAAGGCGTTCTCAGGCGAGAGATTGAGGCGCTTAAAGCACAATGGCGCAAGTTCTCGCTGCCCAGCGATTTTTACATGAAAGAGCTGATGAACGTGAAAAACGAGCTGGCCCAGGCGATATTTGCCTTTGATGAGGTGGGGCACCAAAAACGTGAGAAACTGCATCAACGGGCTGCAGAGCTGGAAGAAAAGATCGAGGCCCGCCAGCAAACCGTCTATGCCAATGCCTTTGAATGGCGTTTCGAGTTCCCTGAGGTGTTGGATGAAGACGGTTATTTTACCGGGTTTGATGTGGTAATCGGCAATCCGCCGTATATCCGGCAGGAGGCGTTGGGTGCATCCAAGCCATACTTGAAGGACAATTACATAACCTATTCTGGAACAGCAGACCTTTATGTTTTCTTTGTGGAGCGTGCTTTTGACTTGATGGGTATTGGCGGATATTTTAGCTATATTATGCCCAACAAATGGATGAAAGCTGCTTATGGCTTGGGACTGCGTACTTTTTTCAAGAAAAATCAGCTAATCCAGATTGACGATTTTGGTGATTTACAGGTGTTTGACGAAGCAACAACATATCCATGCATTGTTCAAGCACGGAACGCAGATGCCAAAGCGAGTTTTTGGGCAACTGAAATTTCCACTCTTGATGTTCAGCAAAATTTCTCCAGCTATATTTATGAAAATCGCTTTGAAGTTGCTGCCACAATGCTTTCAGATGATTTATGGACACTTACAGGTAGCAACCGTCTTCAGATTCTAAATCGCCTGAAGGAAACCCACGCTAATCTTGCCGGATATATCGAAGATGAAGCGTATTACGGCATTAAAACCGGCTTGACGGAAGCCTTTGTTATTGATGCGGTGACATGCAATAGCCTGATTGCTGAACATGAAAACCATGCTGAAATTTTACGTCCATTCTTACTTGGCAGAAATATTCAGCCTTATGGAACTCCTACGGCTGACAAATATCTCATTTTTCTCCCCAAGGGCATTACCAACGCCAGGCGCGGAGAGAGCGAACCAGAAGCTTGGTTGCAAGAAACCTTTCCGGGAATATACGCATGGTTGAAACCTTTTCAGGAACGAGCTGAAAAACGTACTGACAAGGGTGATTATTGGTGGGAAATTCGAGCTTGCGATTATTACCACGCTTTTGACAAACCTAAAATCATGTATCAAAAATTTCAGGTAAAACCATGCTTTATCTATGATGAACAAGGCCGGTTCTGTAATGACTCCATGTGGATAATACCAAAGGCAGATAAAACTCTCTTTGCCATACTTAACTCGCATATGGGGTGGTTTCTGATTTCGAGTTATTGCACTGCGATACAAAACGGTTTTCAGTTGATCTTCAAATATTTCGGCCAGATTCCGATCCCAAAAACAATTACACCAGAACAGCAAAATACTATCACTGACCTCGTTGACCAAATTCTTGCCGCCAAAAAGGTTAATCCAAAATCCGATACTGCTGACTTAGAAAAGCAGATTGACGGCCTCATCTATGCACTCTACGGCTTAACGCCTGAAGAAATTGCGTTGGTGGAGGGTGCGGCATGAACACGAATAAAACCATGACCACCGATACCCAACCTGATACCGCTGGATTAAGCGATCGTATCTCTTCCATCATCGAAACTGCCCGCAATCGTGTACGTACCGTTGTTGACACAGAAATGGTGCGGGCCTACTGGGAGATTGGCCGCGAGATTGTGGAAGATAAAGGCGGGGTATGTGTGTTGGAGGGGACGGTATGAGCAAAGAACGAAAACTCCAGATCAGAAACAGCACTGCCGAATTCCTGATTTTTTCAAAACAGGCCGGTGAAAACAGCATTGAAGTACGTGTTGAGAATGAGACTGTCTGGCTGACGCAAAAATTGATTGCCGTTTTGTTTGAAGTCTCTGTACCAACGGTTAGCGAACACCTGGCCAACATATATCAGCAGGGGGAACTCACCCAGGAGGCAACTGTTCGGAATTTCCGAATAGTTCAAAAAGAGGGAAATCGAGAGGTTGCCCGGAATGTAGACTGCTACAACCTTGATGCCATTATTTCAGTCGGGTATCGCGTCAATTCGGCACGGGCAACCCAGTTCCGCCAGTGGGCCACGGGCGTGCTGCGTGATTTTGCCATCCGGGGCTATCTGCTGGACAAGGAACGTCTCAAAAACGGTGCATTCTTCAGCAAGGAATATTTTGATACGCTTTTAGCAGAAATCCGCGAGATACGAGCCAGTGAGCGGAAGTTTTATCAAAAAATTACCGACATCTACGCTACGGCAATGGACTACCGTGCCGATGCTGAAACCACCAGAACCTTTTTTGCCACTGTGCAAAACAAGCTGCATTATGCGATTCACGGTCAGACAGCAGCAGAGCTTATCGTGGAGCGTGCTGACCATAAAAAAGATCGGATGGGACTTACTACCTGGAAGAATGCGCCGAATGGAAAGATCATCAAAACCGATGTTGTAGTAGCCAAAAACTACCTGACTGAAAAAGAACTGAAATCGCTGGATCGCTTTGTTACCATGTATCTCGACTACGCCGAAGATCAGGCCGAGCGGGGTATTCCGATGACTATGGAGGATTGGGCAGGTAAGTTGAATGCTTTTTTGCAATTTAACGAACGGGAAATACTGGACAACCCAGGAAAAGTTACCCAGGAAATTGCCAAAGCATTTGCAGAAAGCGAGTTTGAAAAATACCGGATCGTACAGGACCGGTTGTTTGAATCTGATTTTGATAAACAGGTCAAACAGTTGCTGGAAAAATAATATAGCAAAAAATGAAGGCGGGTGCGTGTTTTGGGGATTTGGCAGACTTACCGAATTTGGAACTCAGTGCGTACCGAATTATCTGGCGGAATGACCAATCCCCCGTGGAATTGACGGACTGCTGACCCGCAAGATGGCCGGTGATGAGCTTGACAAGGAGCCGAGGATAGAGCTGTTGAACCATTTTCTTGAGAAACGGATAGCCTGGTATTCCGATTATGTAGAGTCCATGCCCCGCACAGAGGTCGATGTTGATCTTCTTGATGATCTGTTCCAAAACATGCTGAAGACCGTCTGGACTCCTGCATGAACGAACTGCTTCCCGACACCATGAGCAGGTTGCAACTGGGGCTGGATGCAGCCCGGCTAACTGCCATGCCGATTGCCCAACGAGCCGGATTTGTGTTACAGAAAAAAGTGGAGCTGTTAAAAGATCTCTGAACCTGTTGATAACCGTACATTAAATACAAGAGAACAAGGTGTCTTATGCTGCTCATGATCGATAACTATGACTCGTTTACCTTCAATATTGTCCAGTATCTGGCGCAGCTGGGCGAGGATGTGAAGGTGGTGCGCAATGACGAGATTTCTGTAGCGGATATAGCCGGTTTGCGGCCTGACCGGATCGTGGTCTCACCCGGTCCCTGTTCACCGGAGGAGGCTGGTATCTCGGTGGCTGCCATTAAGGAGTATGCCGGAAAAATCCCGCTCTTGGGGGTCTGTCTGGGGCATCAGTCCATTGGCGCTGCCTTTGGCGGTAAGGTAGTACGCAGTGTGTCGCTGATGCATGGTAAAACCTCGCCGATCCACCATGACGACCGTGAACTGTTTACAGGTCTGCCCAATCCGTTTAACGCCACCCGTTATCACTCCCTGGTGGTTGAGCGGGATAGCCTGCCGGATTGCCTTGAGGTGACCGCCTGGGTGGACAACGGCGAGATCATGGGACTGCGTCACCGTCAGCTGCCGGTCTGGGGGGTGCAGTTTCACCCGGAATCAATCCTGACCGAGGGCGGTATGGCGCTGCTGGATAACTTTATCAAGCTTTCCCGTCAGCACCCGGTGCAGCTGTGAGCGGCCAGTTGCGCTGCGACTATCTGATCATCGGGGCCGGTATCATCGGTCTGGCCCTGGCCCGTGAGCTGAAGGCCCGCTTTCCCGCAGCAGCTATCCTGGTGATTGAGAAAGAAGCGGATGTGGCCTATCACGGCAGTGGTCGCAACAGCGGGGTGCTGCATGCCGGGTTCTACTATACGGCTGATTCTCTGAAGGCCCGTTTTACCCGTGACGGCAACCGGATGCTGAAGGAGTATGTCAAGCAGCGGGGCCTGGCGATCAATGAGTGCCACAAGGTGGTGGTGGCGTCTGATGAGAGCGAGATTGAAGGGGTGCGGGAACTGCAGCGACGTGGTGAACGCAATGGCGTGGAGGTGCGGATTATTGATGAGCAGGAGCTGGCCGAGATTGACCCCAATGCCCGCACCACCGGAATAGCACTGTATTCACCCAGTACCGCCACGGTTGATCCGGCGCAGGTCTGCCATGCCCTGCGGGCAGATCTTGAGAAGGCCGGTGTTCGTTTTCTGTTTGGTCAGGGGTATGTAGGGAGACAGGGGCAGAGTGCGGTGGTTACTGCCGCAGGGGTAACCATAGAGTCGGGCCTGATCATCAATGCTGCAGGGCTGTATGCAGACCGGATTGCCCGTGATTTCGGGTTTTCCCGCAACTACACCATCATCCCGTTCAAGGGGATCTACCTGAAGTACACCGGCCCTGACAAACCGGTCTGTACCAACATCTATCCGGTGCCCAATCTGAAGAACCCGTTTTTAGGGGTGCATTATACGGTTACCGTGGATGGCGCCATCAAGATCGGACCAACCGCCATCCCGGCCTTCTGGCGCCGGAATTATGCCGGCCTGGAGCACTTCAGCATGGGTGAACTGATGGAGATTATCGGCTGGGAAGCGCGCCTGTTTCTGGGGGATAACTTTGGTTTCCGCTCTCTGGCGCTGTCTGAGTTAAAGAAGTATGACCGCAGTTACTTTACCGGTCTGGCTACCAAAATGGTCAAGCAGATTGATACCAGCGGCTTTAACCAGTGGAGCAAGCCGGGCATTAGAGCCCAGCTGTTAAATACCACCACCAAAGAGCTGGTTCAGGATTTTGTGGTGGAGGGCGATGGTCGTTCGGTCCATGTGCTGAATGCCGTTTCTCCGGCCTTTACCTGTAGTTTTCCCTTTGCTGCCTGGGTGGTGGATACTTACGTTCTGAAGCAGTAGGGGTCTTTGCTGGTTAAGGGATCAAGGCCAAAGCTGGCGCTGACAGCCAGACAGCCGCCACAGACCGGTTTCAGTGAGCAGCTGGTGCAGGCGGTTGAGCCCTCTCTGTAGCGGGCGGCGGTTTCAGAGCTGTAGACCTCTTCAAGGCTCTGGGTAAGGATGTTGCCAACGGGGGAGGGGAGCTTGCGGCAGGCATGTACCTCACCATCGGACAGGATTGCCAGAAAGTTGAAGGCAGCGCCGCAGCCAAACCCGGCACAACCACCAAAAAGTTCTTTATCTTTCTCTTCAAGCAGGATGTTGAGCAGACTGTCTTTTAAGGCCAGTACCGGATGGGTGGGAAGGGCTGCCAGATACTGCTCAAGAAACGTGCGATACTCTTCTTTGGTTGGTAAGGCAAGCTGTGCCCCCTCACCAAACAGCGCCAGGCGGTTAAAGGTCAGACCGCCGGTGATCCCTTCCAGTACCTTTGCCAGTGGTATGACCTGATCAAGGTTTGCCCTGGTCAGGGTCAGCATGACCATGTTGGGCACCCCCATATCGGTCAGCA
This sequence comes from Geobacter sp. UBA6802, assembly GCA_002452325.1. Classification (GTDB taxonomy): domain Bacteria; phylum Desulfobacterota; class Desulfuromonadia; order Geobacterales; family Pseudopelobacteraceae; genus Trichlorobacter. The sequence goes on along the minus strand of DKFG01000279.1, from coordinate 2,699 downwards.
TCTGCAGAAAGGCAATGGTACGCCTGAAGTTCCCTTCCCCTCTGATCAGGTCATTCTGCTCTTCAAGTCCTTCCAGGCTTACCTGGTAATAGACCGGCCGCTGAATCGCCATAATTTGTTCAATCTGGCTGCGCTCGGCTGCGTTGCCCAGGATCGCGGTCATCAGTCCATGATCAGCGGCAGCCTGGTAGATCTCAAAGAAGCGGGGATACAGCAGCGGGTTGCCGCCGCTGAAGGAGACCTGGGGCAGCACATACCGGCTCCAGCAGAAATCACGCAGCTCCTGCATCAATGAAAGGGCACGCTCAAACGGAAAGGATTGACGCTGACTGCGGTCGTAGCAGTGTTTGCAGTGTAAATCGCATGATTGGGTCAGGTGCCATTGCAGGGTGAATACCTCGGCTGCAGCAAGCGGTTGATCAGGCTGCAGTGTCGTAAAGGAGCTGCTGCGCCGCAGTCGGGATTCAGGAGCCAGTAGAATCCCTTTGCGGACCGCATCCCACAATACGGCATCAAACAGGGCCACTGACTTGCCGGCCTGTCGGGCAGCTTCTTCCGGGCTGATCTGCTCGGTTACCAGCTTCAGGGCCAGCAGGTGATCAGCCAGTGCGGTCTCAAACCGCAGGTTGCGCTGTGTCGGATCAGACCAGATCAGTATCAGCTCTTCGCCTGGCTCAATCCGCTCCATGTCCTGTTTTTTAGCAAAGGTTAGCAGGGGCAGCAGATTGCGCCACGGCACTGAAATAAGCTGCAATGATGGGTTGACCATGAGGGATGGTATCTGGTTCGACGTTGGCAGTACTACGTTCATGGCATGGTGGCAGGCCAGCTCAAGGCGTGCCAGATCAGGAAGCCATTCCGGGTGGGTCAGGCCAGCCACCTGTTCAAGCACCGGCGGCACTGATTCCGGGGCGAGGTCGTGCAGTGATTGGCCGAACAGACGGCTCCAGGTGGTCTGGCCCAACAGTTTGCGTGTGGTGGGATACATTGAGAACCTCGCGTAACGGATCAAAAAAGGCGACAGGTTGTGAGTATCACCTGTCGCCTTGAATCTGCAACTGTTAACAAGTATCTATTTGGCGCCACCGGCGCCAGCTGCTCCGCCTCAGCCACTGCTTCCCGGCTTTTTGGCAGGTTTGTCTGCTGCTTTTTTATCTTTTGCCTTTTTCGTGTCCTTCTTGGCATCTTTGTCGGCGCTCACGGCGTCGGCCTTACCGCCTCAGCCACTCTTTCCGGCTTCCTTCTGGGGGGTACTCCCGGCACCCTCCTTGCCGCCTCAGCCACTGGCACCCTGGGCAGGTAGCGGGGTAATGGCCAGACCTGCAACTAGGCTGGCAATACCCATTCCTGCCAGGAGGGATTTCATCCGGTCTTTCTCCATGACGTATCCTCCTCTGTGTAAGGTTATGATGCCAGGATGGCATCACTTAAATCGAGAATAGCAATGCTTGGTGGTTTGTCAAATTGTTATTTTCAATTGCTGTCTTTGACGAAAGAAAACCAGCAGTGGCTTGACCGTAGCAGCGGCTGAGGGTATAACCAACCATTCAGCAAAAACCAGGTAAAGGCAAGGAAAACGGCAATGTCGAGTAAAGAGCTGGCAAAGGGGTATGAGCCCCACGATGTGGAAAAAAAATGGTACGACCAGTGGCTGGCACAGGGGTATTTTCATGCAGATGAGACCTCGCCCCGTAAGCCCTACAGTATTGTCATCCCCCCCCCCAATGTGACCGGTGCGCTCCATATGGGGCACGCCCTCAACAATACCCTGCAGGATATCCTCTGTCGCTGGAAACGGATGAACGGTCATAACGTGCTCTGGATGCCCGGTACCGACCATGCCGGTATTGCCACCCAGAATGTGGTGGAACGTCAGTTGGCTGCAGAAGGCAAAGATCGCCATGATCTGGGGCGTGAGGCGTTTATTGAGCGGGTCTGGCAGTGGAAGGGAGAGTCGGGCGGTCAGATTATCGGACAGTTGAAGCGACTGGGTGCCTCCTGTGACTGGGAGCGTGAGCGGTTTACCATGGATGAAGGGCTTTCCAAGGCAGTGCGTACCGTTTTTGTCCGGTTGTACAACGAGGGTCTGATCTATCGTGACAATCGCCTGATCAACTGGTGTCCCCGCTGTCACACCGCCCTGTCGGATATCGAGGTGGAGCACGAAGAAAAGAAGGGGCATCTCTGGCATATCCGCTATCCGGTGGTGGGACAACCGGGCCGTTTTGTTGTTGTAGCCACCACCCGTCCCGAGACCATGCTGGGTGATACTGCGGTGGCCGTGCATCCGGAAGATGAGCGTTACGCCGATCTGCAGGGTGCCAGGGTGCTGTTGCCGCTGGTGAACCGTGAGATTCCGGTGGTGGCCGATGAGTATGTTGACCGCGAGTTTGGTACCGGCGTGGTCAAGATCACCCCGGCCCATGATTTCAACGACTTTGAGGTGGGGGCACGCCACGGTCTGGACAAGATCAATGTCTTTGATGAGTCGGGCATTATCAATGCTGCCGGACATCAGTACGAAGGATTGGATCGTTTCAAGGCCCGCGCCAGGATTGTGGAGGACCTTGAGGTTGCAGGGCTGCTGGAGAAGATCGACGATCACGGTCTGTCGGTGGGGGGGTGCTACCGTTGCAAGACCGTGGTGGAGCCGTACCTCTCCCTGCAGTGGTACGTCAAGGTTGGCCCGCTGGCCGAGC
>DKFG01000121.1 GCA_002452325.1 Geobacter sp. UBA6802 | reverse complement strand
TAAAGGAGAACAAAGAAGCGGGGAAGAAGGGCGGCGGCATCGCTAAAAAGGCCCGGCTCGACCTGGAAGACCAGACTGGCAGAAACGTCGTCACCGGCGAGAGCTTCCTGCCGCCAGACAAAAATAAGCTGCCGAATGACTAGCTGACCTTGTGCTGGCTGTATCGACCAAGAGGCTCAATCTTCAACCGAATTTGAAACAAGATTTTTATACTATCCCAAGATTTCAGATATTTTGGCTATTCTCCCTGAAGCACGACATTCGTACTCCTAGCCCCTGAACGACCGTACCACCCGATAGACCACCTTCAGATCGTTCTCATCCAGGCTTTTCAACATCTCTTCAACGCTCTCCAGTTGCGCCTCGCGGCTATCCAGGTGACTAAAATCAAACAGGCTACGCAATTCAACGTCAAGCACACTGCACAGTCTTTCCATCCGCTCAACTGTTGGTGCACTGCCGCCAGTCTCAATCCGGCTCATATATTGCGGCTCTATACCAATAGCCTCAGCAAGCGCTTCCTGCGCTAACCAACGAGCACGATGTAATTCCTTGATTCGCCCCCAAGTAACTGCTTTGTCGTTTTCATTACATCCCCCTGAAGCAATCCTGCATTGCATCAGAAAGATTTTGAATAACATTAAAGATTGACCGATAAGCATTATACGCTTACGGACTAGCCATATAATGTTATATATTGGCCTGAATTTCATATTTAATGCTTGATAATGTGGGTCACTTATGGGTCTCGTTGACACAGCCTTGACATCTTCAATGCGCACCAATCTTCTCTCGTTGAAAATAACCAGCGTAAAAGTGGATAGAACGCAGGAGCGGCTTGCCACCGGAAAACGTGTTAACAGCGCGCTTGATAATCCCACCAATTTCTTTGCTGCGCAGGCACATATAAATAGGGCATCTGATCTTAGTGCAAAAAAAGACAGCATGATTGAGGCAATCCAGAATGGAAAAGCAGCCGACGCAGGAATTAAGGCAATTACGTCGTTAATAGAAACGGCAAAAGGGATCGCGGGTAGTGCTCATATGGCATCGGTCAAAGATAGAACGATAAGCCTATCAGACCAGTTCAATACCATTATGAACCAAGTTAACACATTGGCAGGTGATTCGGGTTATCGTGGTACCAATTTGCTGAATAATGAAGACCTGACCGTCAACTTCAATGAAGACAGCAGTTCAAATATGACGATTAACGGTTTTGACGCAACGTCTGCAGCACTAGGGGTTTCGCGGGTAAATAATCAGCCTGGGAACACCATTTCTGCAGGAGTGGGCTTTTCATTGGCTTTAAAAACAGACGGTTCAGTGGTTGCGTGGGGAAATAATTCAAACGGGCAAGCAACAGTTCCTTTAACCGCACAATCAGGTGTGATTGCAATAGCTGCAGGTGGAATACACTCATTGGCATTAAAGGAAGACGGCAGTGTAGTTGGTTGGGGCAATCCGCTATACGCAACCGTTCCAGTAGCTGCACAATCTGGTGTAATTGCGATCTCGGCTACCGAATTGCATTCACTGGCCCTAAAAAGTGATGGTTCGGTTGTGGCATGGGGAGAGAATGGACTAGGGCAAACATCAGTCCCCGTATCAGCCCAATCAGATGTAGTGGCGATTGCTGCGGGACAATTTCATTCCTTGGCTTTAAAAGAAGATGGTTCTGTAGTGGCTTGGGGATCTAACTCTTATGGCGAAACAACGGTACCTGCAGCAGCACAATCAGGCGTGGTTGCCATAAGCGCAGGTTCAACCTATTCAATGGCCCTAAAGGATGACGGAACGGTAGTTACATGGGGGTGGAATTTTGCCGGTGCCCAGGATGTTCCGACATCGGCTCAATCTGGAGTGGTGGCCATTTCTGCCGGTTATTACCATGCGTTGGCACTGAAAAGTGACGGCAGTGTTATCGCATGGGGATCTGATTTTAACGGTGAGTCAGTTGTTCCGGCAGAAGCACAGTCCGGTATAGTTGGCATTACTGCAGGGGCAGGAATATCGCTTGCCTTGAAAAATGATGGTACAACGGTGGCTTGGGGAGATGATACCTATGGAGAATTGGCATCGCAGTCAACAGTTATGCCACCAGATATTTCATGGGCTTCTGCCGCTGGCATAGCAATATCAGAAAAACAACTCGAAACTGCCATGAACACGCTGCGCACCAAGTCCGCTACCATGTCTTCAACTCTCAGTGTAATCACAGTACGTAAAGAGTTTACCGACCAGATGGTTGCCACGCTGCAGACAGGTTCCGATAATCTGACCCTGGCGGACATGAATGAAGAAGGGGCAAATATGCTGATGCTGCAGACACAACAGAATTTGGGGATCACCAGCCTGAGCATGGCAAGCCAGTCTGCTCAGGCCGTTATGAGGTTGTTTTAGGGAGCTTGTCAGAGTTTTTATTCAATGCAAAGGAGCCAAATAATGATTGAATTTAGTGTGGCAGGGCCGTTTAATGTGCCGGTCTACAAACATCAGGTGTCTGAAGTCCGGCTGATCAACAAGGATTCAGAAGTAATGAAGGCATTTTGGGCTGAAAATCAGCAGGCTGCCGGGATTGGAGTCTATGTCTACGCCAGAAAAGCAGCAAGAGGCTATGTGCCGCTCTATATTGGTAAAACTGAAAAATCATTCGAGGCCGAGGTGTTTAACAGCAGAAATATCGGTGCCATAAATGAATTGTTTCATAACGGCGACAAGGGCACGCTGGTACTGTTTTTCATCTACTATCCCTCCAGTAAAAAAATACGCAGCGATGTCATTGATGAACTTGAGACCAATATTATCCAGTATGGCCTGAAGGCCAACCAGAATCTGCTGAACAGTAAAAAAACGAAACCCGTTGATACATGGTGCATCAAAGGCGTATTACGTGGTGGACGCATTACTGATGAGGCGCGTCACCTAAAACGATGCCTGAATATATAGGAGTAAAGCGGTATAGACTTTGCCTTCAAGAGAACACTCCCTTTACCGTAGAGTACGCCATACGCATAATGCAGATAAGGATTGCCTTGATTACAGCCCGGAATTACTCGTGACAGCCTGAAAGTGTAATCGCCCCCATTCAAGTAGTTCTGTACAAGAGACCCCCTGCAGTTCAACCGGCACGCAGACCCCCAGAAAATC
>DKFG01000253.1:7331-16805 GCA_002452325.1 Geobacter sp. UBA6802 | reverse complement strand
TTTTTACGTCAAATCGTCACACATTTTGCGGAAGAGGCCGAAAAATGAAATGTATAAGTAGCACTAGTGGCTGAAACAGTGGAATGAACACTGAAAACTTACAAACAAGCAGTTATTACTTGCACTGTGCTTAAATACTGTGTTAGATAATTTGATCTTTTCGGAGCGTAGCGCAGCCTGGTAGCGCACCTGCCTTGGGAGCAGGGGGTCGAACGTTCGAATCGTTTCGCTCCGACCAATAAAAACAACGGCTTACAGATTTTGTCTGTAGGCCGTTTTGTTTTTGAATCTATAGTGCTTCTGATTTAACTTTAATGTGATGAAGTAAGCAACAATCGGGCACCGGCTCAAGCCATACAATGAGATGAAAAAGAATGAACTGATTTTAACTTGTTGTAATAGATGGACTTTTCAGTCAATACGCTTTATAAGACAGAAAAACCTTCTGGAGGTAGGTTATGACCAAGGCAGAACTCGTTGCACAGATCGCTGAAAAAGCAAAAATCACCAAGGCCCAGGCTGAATCCGCACTTGCGGCATTCCAGTGCACAGTTACTACCGAGCTGGTTAACGATGGAAAAATCACCCTGATGGGCTTCGGGACGTTCTCTGCTTCAAAAAGGGCTGCACGTGTCGGCCGCAATCCCCAAACCGGAAAAGAGATCAAGATTGCGGCAAGACGGGTGGGAAAATTTACCGCCGGAAAGACACTGAAAGATCTGGATGCCGGTAATGCGCGTTGTAAATCAAAATCAAAGGCACCGGCCAAACCGGCTAATAAAAAATGATTGAAAGGTGGATTAAATGCAGCTCGTGAAAAAACTGATCACAACTGCCGCATTGCTCGCATTGTCGGCAGTCTCGGTCTATGCGGCAGATACAAAGGCGGTCAAGATGATTACAACAGATTCTGGACTCAAGTATGTAGATGGAGTGGTTGGCACAGGAGCCTCACCCACAAAGGGCAAGCAGGTAAAGGTCCACTACACCGGCACCCTTGAAAACGGCACCAAGTTTGACAGTTCGCATGATCGTAACCAGCCGTTCAGCTTTGTGATCGGTGTGGGCCAGGTTATCAGGGGCTGGGATGAAGGGGTTATGACCATGAAGGTTGGCGGCAAGCGGAAGCTGATCATCCCTGCAAAACTGGGGTATGGCGCTCGTGGTGCCGGCGGCGTGATCCCGCCCAATGCAACCCTGCTTTTTGATGTAGAATTGCTGGAGGTCCAGAACTAGCTGCTTACGACATGCCCCTGTCTGTGACACAGGCGGGGGCATGATTTTTCCAGAGTGCAACCACCAGGTAAACATGACGTGGTTCCCCTATCACAGACCTACTCAACCCTGCACGGCCTGAACAGATACTCAAGCCCATTCACCTTGATGACGTACACCGTTTCCAGCTGTCTGCCGAGTTTGCCCGCTGGAAACCCGTTCCGGCTGAACCAGACCAGGTATGGCTCGGGCAGGTCGATCAACAGCTTGCCCTTATATTTGCCAAAGGGCATTCGTTGGGTTGCCAGTTCTTGAAGCCCTGTTTCATCAGCAACAACATCAGTGCAGGGTGACAGGGTGTCCTGACCTTGCCTCAACACTGGTGCCAAGCCTGGGCGCGCTGTACTGCTTTTTGCCAGCTCTGGTACACTGTTTCGGCCTTGTCCCGCGAGAGGTGAGGTTCAAAAATCCGGTCAATCCTGCGCGTTTGTTCCAGCTCATCACTGTTGCCCCAATAGCCGACAGCCAGACCGGCCAAAAAGGCGGCACCCAGGGCGGTTGTCTCACTGGTCTGGGCACGCACCACCGGTATACCCAGCAGGTCGGCCTGGATCTGCATCAGCAGGTTGTTGGCTGTGGCGCCGCCGTCTACCCGCAACTCCGGCAGGCGGATGCCGGTGTCCGCCTCCATGGCCCGTACCAGGTCAACGGTCTGCAGGGCAATCCCCTCAAGACAGGCCCGAGCGATTTCCGCCCTGCCGGTGCCGCGCGAGATACCGGCAATGATTCCCCGCGCATGGGGATCCCAGTGGGGGGCACCAAGGCCGGTGAAGGCGGGCACCAGATAGACCCCGCCGCTGTCAGGCGCCTGCTGGGCCAGCTGCTCTATCTCTGCTGCTGAAGAGATGATGCCGAGGCCGTCCCGCAGCCACTGTACTGCCGCTCCCGCTGAAAAGACACTTCCTTCCAGAGCATATGATACTTGGCCCTGTAATTGCCAGGCCGCGGTGGTTAACAGTCGGTTGGCAGAGTGAACCGGCGTAGTGCCGGTCTGCTTGAGCATGAAACAACCAGTGCCGTAGGTGTTTTTGACCAGACCGGGACGGGTACATCCCTGACCGAACAGAGCGGCCTGCTGGTCTCCGGCAATGCCGGTGATCGGGATTGGGCCGTCAAAGATCCCTGAGGCGGTTTCACCGTACCACTCGCTTGAGCCGACAACCTTCGGCAGCATGGCGCGGGGTATACGCAGGATCTCCAGTAGCTCGTCATCCCAGTCACAGGTGTGGATGTTGAACAGCAGGGTCCGTGAGGCGTTACTGACATCCGTAAAGTGGCGGGCACTGCTGGTCAGATGCCAGAGCAGCCAGCTGTCCACGGTGCCGAACAGAAGCTCGCCCTGTGCTGCGCGGACACGGGCACCCGGCACGTTGTCCAGCAGCCAGGTCAGCTTGGTGCCGGAAAAGTAGGGATCAAGCAGCAGCCCGGTCTTTTGCCGGAACAGCGGTTCCAACTGCTCCTGCTGGAGCCGCTCACACAGATCAGCAGTCCGGCGGTCCTGCCAGACAATGGCGTTGGCAATTGGTGTACCGCTGGAACGCTCCCAGATCAGGGTGGTCTCTCGCTGATTGGTCATGCCGATGGCCGCTATATCACCGGTGGTAAGCCCTGCCTGTTTCAGTACCCTGTGAGCCACGCTGAGTTGAGAATTCAGGATATCCCTTGGGTCCTGCTCTACCCAGCCTGGCTGGGGGTACAGCTGGGGAAACTCCTGCTGGGCGACCGACACAATGGCGGCATCATGGTTGAAAATGATGGCCCGTGAACTGGTGGTGCCCTGGTCTAGGGCAAGCAAAAAGCTCATTGTGGTCCCCCTTCCCATCCTGCTGCTTTACTTATACCAGCGTTCAATTCCGGTTACACTCCTTGCTCGGAATGATATTGCAGGTTTCAGTGGCAAGATCAAACACGATCTTTGCCTGTCCATTGTGTAGTTGTTGCAGTACCTGATCTGTTTTGATCTCCAGAGTGTACTCGGTGTCTGTCCACTCTCTGGTCACGTATTCGGCAATCAGATTTCTTAGTGTGTCCGGGTTAATGCTATCCCATGGCACATCAACACCCGATTCGCGATTCTCTGAGAGATGTTGCTCAAGAGTATCATCAGCTTCAATCGTTCTTTCAGTGTAGTTCGACAATTTCATACTCCAGGCGATTGGTTCCCGTATAGAGCTCAACATAATCTCCGACCCCCTTGCCGATTAACTCTCTACCAAGTGGAGAAGCAGGGGTAATGAGCGTGATCTCGGTCCGGTTATCCAAGATTTTCATCCCGCCTTCAGTCGGGCCGATAAAGACGGTTCTGCTGGAGCCGTCATCTGCTGTAATGGTGACCAGAGATGTAAGTCGGATAATGTGTGTGTCAGTTGCGGGTTGCAGGTTAGTATAGGCCTCGATTGACAGCCTGATTTCCTGGGCGCGGTTGGCCTGGCCTTGAGCAACATACGAAGCCTCCAGGGCAAGGGTATCATACTTGTTGTCAGGCTGGTTTTCCTCATGGGTCGCTGCCTTGTGAGCAGCTTGAGCCGCCTCAAGGAACAGTTTCAGATCGTGGGTGAGTTGTTTAATGATTGCTTTGATGATTTCAGATTTGGTCATTGGAACACTGTGGTACCTGGTTGTGACGCTTCGTGTGCATGGCGTTTCCTCTGAAAGGTTATCAGCACTGCTTGTCGTTGCCAGAGTGACAATGGATTAGCCGACCTGCCCAAAGGCAGGGCTGCTGTCAAGAACAGAGTAGCCGGGGATAGAAGTATGAGCCGTACAGTTCCTGAAGCTGGATCAGAGGAGATATCTTCTGAAGGGGTGTTGTTCCTCCTGCCGCAGCCCAATTGATAAAAGTATAGAGGCAACAGTACGACACTGCAAGGTTTCATCATCTGCATGGACCAGGAAATATGTGCAGCCGGGTTGCATATATTCAAATGCTTGTTACGCTGCTATGGATGATTGAGGCTGATCAAGCCTTACCAACCTTGCCGGAGCTATCTGTGCAGATCAAAAAACATAATAGTCAGGAGATTCACAGGGCCTGGGATACCTTGCTGCCGGTATTGCAACATTACCGGTGCGGTTCATCGGCATGACACTGGTTATCCGTGCCTTGCTGCTGGTTTGTGCGGCTTATCTGGGGTATGCCGTGCTGCTTGTGCTGTTCCAACGGCACTTACTTTTTCCGGGATGCTGGTTGACACCTCCGTCAATGCCCGACGGTGTTGCTGGATCTGCCGAGTCGGTATGGCTGACCACTTCCTTTGGCAAGGTTGAAAGTCGTCTGGCTCTTCCCGGATCTGCTGGTGGTACGTTTCCGTTGATCATCGTTTTTCACGGCAATGGAGAGTTGATTGACAGCCCCCACCCTGAATATGAACAACTGCTGCGACTGGGGTGTGCCCTATTACTGGTTGAATATCCGGGGTATGGCCGTTCTGCCGGAAGACCTCGTCAGCAGACGCTGATTGAAACAGCGCTGGCAGCCTATGATGCGGTCAATCTGCGTCCCGAGGTTGACAGAACAAGGATTATTTCCTTTGGTACTTCAATCGGTGCGTATCCAGCCGCTGTGCTTGCAGTGCACCGTCCAGTACGAGCCTTGATCTTGGCTGCTCCGTTTACTTCGTTGCGGCCCTTTGCACACCGGCATCTGCTGCCGTCATGGCTGCTGTTCGATTATTTCGATAACCTTTCGATGATACGGCAGTATACTGGCCGTACTTTGGTGTTGCACGGACAGCACGATACCATTGTCCCTTGCGGACATGGTGAGCAGGTGGCGGCAACGGCTGTTCAGGGACAGTTTGTCCTGCTTCCGGCGGATCATAATGATCTGCTGGACCAGCCACATTTCTGGAAAGAAGTGCGTGCGTTCCTTGTGTTAACAGGGACGCAGGCCTCAACGGCAAAGATGCGGTAGGTTACTGCTGCAAGCAGGGAAAGGGGAGTCAGATGGCGGAGCTTAACGGTGTCATGATGCAGTATTTCCACTGGTACCTGCCCGATGACGGCAGCTTCTGGCATCAGTTGACGGACCGGGCCAGAGATTTGGCGGAGGCGGGGATCACCGGCCTCTGGCTGCCGCCTGCGACAAAAGGGATCGGTGGCGGGAGTGATGTCGGGTATGGTGTCTATGATCTCTACGATCTTGGGGAGTTTGATCAAAAGGGATCCATTCGTACTAAATATGGCACCAAAGAGCAGTATTTTCAGGCTGTTGATGCATTGCGCACGGCTGGTATCCAGGTCTATGCCGACGCAGTTCTTAACCATCGTATGGGTGGTGATGCGACCGAGCGTTGTCTGGCTACGCCGTACCGGCGTAGTGATCGGCTGCATCCCGCAGGCGGCCAGCGTGAGATCAGCGCCTATACCTCTTTTACCTTTTCTGGTCGTGCCGGCCTCTATTCGACATTTACCTGGAGCTGGCGCCATTTTGATGCTGTGGACTATGATAAACTGCATCCGGAGGGGCGTGATACCGTTTATCTTTTGGAAGGCAAGCAGTTTGATGATCAGGTCTCACTGGAGTTTGGCAATTTTGCCTACCTGATGGGGTGCGATCTTGATTGCCAGCATTCAGAAGTCCGTGAGGAGTTGATCCGCTGGGGCACATGGTATCTTGATACCGTGGGTGTTGATGGTTTCCGGCTTGATGCCATCAAACACATTGCCGTCTGGTTCTTTCCCGAGTGGCTTGATGCCCTTGAGCGCCATGCAGGACGGGATCTGTTCGTGGTTGGAGAGTACTGGGCCAACAGTGTTACCAGTTTGTTGCGATATCTGGATGATGTGGGTGGAAGGATGACGGTCTTTGATGTGCCGTTGCACTATAATTTTCACCGGGCGAGCCGTGCGGGGAGTGAATTCGATATGCGCCGGATTCTTGAAGATAGTGTCATGCAGACACGTCCCACTCATGCGGTTACCTTTGTGGAAAATCACGATTCTCAGCCGCTTCAGGCGCTTGAGTCAGTAGTGGAACCCTGGTTCAAGCCGTTGGCCTATGCCCTGATCCTGTTACGTCGTGAAGGATATCCTTGTCTGTTTTATGCTGATTATTACGGTGCTGAGTATGAAGATTACGGACAGAACGGCAATCGGTATCGGATTGTCATGCCTTCCCATCGGACGTTACTGGATCAACTGCTCCGTGCCCGCCGTCTGTTTGCCTATGGCCCGCAGTATGATTATTTTGATCATGCACACACGATCGGATGGACACGGTTGGGTGATGCAGATCACCCGGGAGGCATGGCGGTTCTGATGAGTAATGGCAGCGATGGCTGCAAATGGATGGAGGTTGGGGTTCCCAATACGACTTTTGAGGATTGTACTGGCCATCTGCCCGATTTGATCAGGACCAATGAACACGGGTGGAGTGAATTCCGTTGCCGGGGTGGATCAGTATCGGTTTGGGTCCAAAGGAGCAGAGAGTGAACAGAGTGACAGTACGCACACGCTGGTGGTTGGTGCTGGTTGGCCTGCTGATTCTGGTCGGCTGCACTGCCGCCCCGCAGATCGATCCGCTGCCGCCGGAAGGGACTATTCTTGCTTTTGGCGACAGTATCACCTTTGGCACCGGTGCAGATCCAGAAAGCAGCTATCCTGCCGTCTTGCAACGGCTTAGCGGGTATCGGGTGGTTAATGCCGGCATACCGGGTGAGACCAGTGAAGGTGGTTTGGCCCGGCTGCCGGAACTACTGCAACAGGAACAGCCGTCACTGGTCATACTTTGTCTGGGAGGCAATGACCTTCTGCGCAGGCTGGATGAAAAGAAAGCTGAAGAAAACCTAAGGTCTATGGTGAGTATGATGCAGAAGCGAGGAGTCAGCGTGGTGCTGATTGGCGTGCCAAAGCTGGGGTTGGGATTGGATGTCCCGCACTGGTATCGTACTATTGCCCGTGACGCACAGATTCCCTATGAAGGCAAGGTGCTGAAGAGTGTACTCTCGGACCGTACACTCAAAGCCGATCCGATCCATCCCAATGCAGCGGGCTATCAGCATGTAGCAGATGCGGTTCTGGCAGTGCTCCGGAAGAGTGGGGCGATCCGGTAGCCGTCAGCTGAGGGCGAATCTGTAGTACGGTTGCAAACCAGCTTAAAAGTTGCGTGTATCCCAGTGTACTGCGTCACATCTGTCACGCCTGCGCTACCATTACCCTGAGGGTAACCTGATCAGGCGGGCCATTGTAAACCTTAACTTGCAGCGTTCCCATGTGCGCATAACCGTGATCCATGGCCTGATGAAGTCTGACGGTGCCGGGTATGACGGTGTTGAAGGGCTTGAAGACCTGCTGAAAAAGGCCAGCAAGCAGGAAAAGGAAGCCTGGAACAAGATTATCAAGCAGGGTGATGTTGATGAGAAGTGGTATACCGATCAGGAGCTGAAGCAGCAAGGGGCAAGCAAGCTGGTAGCGGCTGCCTACCGGATGTTCTATGCCATTATAGAGAAAACCAACCAGGTGCGCTTTGCCGTTCTGAAGTAGATTGCCCTGCTGCCGTACAAGAATGAACCCTGGTTTGATGAGCTGAAGGGGATCATTGATCTGCGTGAAAAACTGAATGAGGGGCTTGAGCCTGCACAAAAGGCCATGCTTACCAAGTTGCTGCAGTCGCTGAAGGATAGCCCTGATCTGGCAAAGTTGGACAAGAAACAGCCTGCAGTGGTTGCTGCCTACAAGGAGTTTATGAAAAAGCTGCACGCCAGCAGTGAGCCGCACCTGATCCGTATGGCCTACCGGCATATCAGGACGCACAACCACGAACAACACAAAAAGAAAAAGCCCCGATTTCTCAGGGCTTTTGTACTTTGGCGAACATCGCCGGATTATCTAATGGTACCAGTCTCCGGACTCGAACCGGAACAGGGTCGCCCCTGGCAGATTTTGAGTCTGCTGTGTCTACCATTCCACCAGACTGGCAAAGTTTTTGGACTATACCCAAACCACGTGCTGTTAGTCAAGAAGCATTAGCATTTATTGTTGTCTGATTCAGTTGTATCATTTGTCTGACGGGGCTGTTCCTTCCCGGTCTTATGAATAACAACGACAATCTGGTTGGCAAAGGCCATGGCGAGTTTCAGGTCGTCATGATTAAAAGAGTCTGATGTTTTGTTGATGGCTTGCAGTACGCCGATGACCGAGCCATTAACGCGAAGCGGCACGGCGATCATGTCTCGAGTGGTGAACCCAAGCTCTTTGTCGGTAAAATTGAAGAAACGTTCGTCATTTTTGACGTCAGGTACAATGAGCGGTAAATCGTTTTCAACAACCCAGCCGGCAATACCCTGGCCTTTGGGAACGCGGAAAAAAGGGAGCAATTCATCTTTCTCGCCGATAACTACTTCGAAATCAAGATGACCCGTAAACTGGTCAACCAATAACAGGCTTCCGGCTTCTGCACCGGTAAGTCGACAGACAGATTGGACGGCATGTTTCATGATTACCGAACGATCATGTGAAGAGTTAACCAGTGCCGCCATCTCCATCATGGTCTTCAATTTGTCTTGGGCAATGTCGTAGGTTTTGGGATCATGCATAAAAGTACCCTCCTGGTTGAGGTGAGAATTTTGATAATCGGATATCATAAGTCAGACTGTATGCAGAAACAAGCAATGGTTCGATATTGTTGTAATTTGACGTCATACGGCACCGGTTATGTGCGTGCATAATACGCCTCATTTGATGTCGGTTTGTCAAGTGAATGTATGCTTATTGCCTTCAGTAGTGCCAGGTTAACCAGTAGGACAACTCTTTGAAAAGCTCAGTTCCGGCTTGCCTGATTGACAGTCTGGAAACATGTGTGTTAAGCAGGGCTCGCTATGTGGTGGCTGTTATGTATCACGCTGTTTTGACGTGCTGCCTACCAAATCTGAGGAGCTGATTGCATGACTCGTGAAGAAGCAAGACGCAAGATAATTTTTGCCCTGGATGTAGACAAGCTGGCCGATGTTGCGGTCTGGGCTGAGCGACTTTCCGGCAAGGTCGGTATGTTCAAGGTGGGTAAGGAGCTGTTTACAACGGCGGGACCTGCAGCTCTAGAGGCGGTCAAACGCCATGGTGGTGAACTGTTTCTTGACCTTAAATACCATGACATCCCCAATACCGTGGCGCAGGCCATGCTGGCAGCAGGCCGTCACGGGGTGAAGCTGGTTAATCTGCATGCACTGGGTGGGGCAGAGATGATGGAAAAGGCCAGTCAGG
>DKFG01000253.1:0-7312 GCA_002452325.1 Geobacter sp. UBA6802 | reverse complement strand
CAACCCAGGAGACCTTGCAGGCGGTCGGCATTGACCGTCCGGTGGAGGAGATGGTGGTACGACTTGCAAAACTGGCCAAAGAAAGCGGTATGGATGGCGTGGTGGCCTCTCCCTTGGAGATTGCGGCTATTCGTGCCGGCTGCGGGCCTGACTTTTTAATCGTAACCCCCGGGGTGCGGCCTTCCTTTGCGGCTGTGGATGACCAGAAGCGGATCATGANNCCGATTATCTGGTGATCGGTCGGCCGATTGCCAAGGCCGCTGACCCGGTACAGGCAGCAGAGCTGATTGTTGATGAAATTATGGCAGGTGCCTAATGAAACAGGAGATCCTGTTCGGGATTAATCCGGTGCGTGAGGCCTTGCGGGGAAACCGCAAGGCCTTTGAGCTTTTTGTGCAGCAGAGCGGACCTGACCAGCGGATTGCCAAGCTGGCCAGTATGGCGGAAGAGCAGGGCATTGCCGTGCATCGTCGCGAGCGTGCAGACCTTGAGCGTCTGGCAGGGACACCCCACCACCAGGGCGTTGTCCTGCGGGTGGCCCCCTTTGTCTATGCAGAGCTTGAGACCTGCCTTGCCGAGGCTCAGCAGGCCGGTACTACTCTCTTTCTGCTGGTTCTGGACGGTATCCAGGACCCGCAGAACCTTGGTGCGTTGATCCGTACCGCTGCCTGCGCCGGTCTGCAGGGGGTGATCATCCCTAAGGATCGTGCCTGCGGGATTACACCGGTGGTGGAAAAGGCCTCGGCCGGTGCGGTTGAAACCATCCAGGTTATTCAGGTGACCAATCTGGTACAGACCCTGGAACGTCTGAAACAGGCTGGCTGCTGGGTGTTCGGTCTGGCAGCGGATGCCGGAAAGACGATCTATCAGGCTGATTATCGCGGTAATCTGGCGTTGGTGGTGGGGAGTGAAGGTGATGGTATCAGGCCGCTCGTGCGCAAACATTGTGATCTGCTGGTGGCCATTCCCCAGTATGGCGGGGTCTCATCGCTGAATGCATCGGTTGCGGGTGGTGTGGCCCTGTTTGAGGCAGCCCGGCAGAGGAGTCTGCCATGACACTGCGCAAACCTGTCCGGAAAAAAACGTCGGTACGTCGCGGCACACCGGCCAAGCCCCTTCAGGAGGGACGACAGGACCCGGCTGCACAGCTCAAGCGCGGTACGGCTGTTGAACTGCTGATAGACCAGCTGGATGAAGAGGGCAGCGGTTTGGGACGCTCTGCCGGCCAGCTGATTACGGTCGCCGGTACGGTACCCCAGGATCGCTGTCTGGTGCGGATCAGTCATGTCGGCAAACGGTCGATTTTTGCTGAGCTGATCAAGCTGATTGAGCCATCACCTATAAGGCTGCAACGTCCTCCCTGCGGCGAGGCAGCAGTCTGTCTTGGGTGTCCGTTGATCGTGATGCGCTATGGAGAGCAGCTGCGCTGGAAACAACAGCAGGTACAGTCGGCGCTGTCTGCCTACCCGGCACTACAGCATCTACAGGTGCCGCGGCTTCTGGTGCCGGAGCGTAACCTGGGCTATCGCACCACTGCCAAGTTGGCGGTGGCAGGCAGCCATGCCGATCCTTACATCGGCATCTACCGCCGGGCCACCCATGACGTGGTGGACCTGGATGATTGTGTGGTGCATCACCCGCTGATCAACAGGGTCGTTAATGTGGTGCGTGGTGGCATTGTCAAGCTCAAGGTGCCGGTTTACCAGGAAAAAAACAAGAGCGGCATCTTGCGCTATCTGGTGATTCGGGTATCCGAATCAACCGGTCAGGTAATGGTTACCTTTGTAACCGCCCGGCGCGCTTTTAACGAGATCCATCACCTGGCCCGACTGCTGCAGGAGCAGGTACCTGAAGTTGCCGTGGTCTGTCAGAATGTTAACAGCAGCGAAGGCAATGTAGTTTTTGGTGCTCACGATCATTTTCTGACCAAACAACAGACGGTTCAAGACCGGATCGGCCAGGTGCAGTTACTGATCTCCCCCCGCTCGTTTCTACAGGCCCAGCATGACGGCGCCCGTCTGCTGTATGAAACCGCCCAGGCCTGTTCCGGCCTTGACAGCACCGGACAGGTGCTGGATCTGTATTGCGGTATCGGCGGTATTGCCCTGACCATGGCACCCAAGGCAGCACAGGTTCTGGGGGTTGAGCTGAATAAAGACGCAGTGGCCGATGCCCGGCGTAACGCCAAGCTGAACAACGCCCGTAACTGTCGTTTTGAGGCCGGCGATGTACAGGAGATACTGGATGACCTGCTGGAAGACAGCCGCTTTTTTGATCTGATCGTGCTGAATCCCCCTCGCAAGGGGTGTGATCGGGACGTGCTGGACAAGGTAGTCAAGCTGCAACCGCAGCGGATTGTTTACGTCTCCTGTTCACCCCAGACCCTGGCCCGTGATCTGGATATTCTTGCAGCACAGGGATATCACAGCGTTCAGGTGCAACCAGTTGAGATGTTCCCGCACACCCCCCATATAGAAAACGTGGCGCTGATTATGCGGGAATCAGCGAAAAACAGCTTGACAGAGCCATAAACAACCTGCTAGTTACACATTTCCTTGCTGGAGGCGCGTAGCTCANNTCAGGGGGAGAGCGCTACCTTGACATGGTAGAAGTCGGCGGTTCGAAACCGCCCGCGCCTACCATAAAAACACTGGGCCGGAACTTTGTTCCGGCCTTTTTTTGTGGTGCGCCCG
This sequence comes from Geobacter sp. UBA6802, assembly GCA_002452325.1. Taxonomy (GTDB): domain Bacteria; phylum Desulfobacterota; class Desulfuromonadia; order Geobacterales; family Pseudopelobacteraceae; genus Trichlorobacter. The sequence goes on along the minus strand of DKFG01000253.1, from coordinate 4,619 downwards.
GCAGGGCTGGTGGCTGATTCGCGACTTGTCCTGTTTATTGAACAAAGTCGCACAAAGTACCAGTTACTATACCCCGAAGATTGTCTGCGACATAGCAGATCCATCCGGTGACTGTGGTGCGCTGTGCTGATCTCTTTAAGACGATGGAGGAAACCATGGATGCCATAGAATGCATTGTGACCAGGAGCAGTGTACGCAAGTTCAGACCGGATGCCGTTCCGACAGAAGAGATCAGGGAAATAGTCCGGGCTGCCCAGTGGACTCCGTCCTACAAGAACAGTCAGCCCTGGCAGGTGTTGGTAATATCCGGCAGCCGTAAGGACGAACTCACGGCAATGCTGCTTGATCTGATGGATAAAAGGGCCGAAGCGACCCCTGACCTGCCGCCCCCCAGGGAATGGCCCGAGCCGCAGGACTCGCTCATCAGAGATCTCATGGACAAGCGCTCTGCGCTGGCGGGCATCGATCTGAACGCCCCTGAGTCCGTCTTGCGCTCCAAAAAGGCCAACTTCAGGTTCTATGGCGCCCCCTGCGGCCTGTTTATCACCCATAACGCCTCACTGGGCTCCTGGTCGATACTTGACGCCGGAATGTTTGTCCAGAGCCTCATGCTGGCAGCCCACGCACGGGGATTGGCAACGGTCCCCCAGGCTTTTCTCACCGACTATGCGGCACAGGTAAAAGAGTTCTTCGGTCTTTCCGCAACCACCCGGATACTGCTGGGCCTCTCGTTAGGCTATGCGGCCGATGCACCTGAAGCCATGCCGCCGCGACCTGAACGGGTTCCTCTTGAGGACGTGCTCAGGTTCTTTGGTTGACGTGCACAAAAAGCCTTGCAGGTAAACCGTGTCATCAGATTTTGGTAAAAAATGCGCAAGGTGCCGATCATGCAGTGGCAAAAGTAGATGACCATTTCGCTGGGTATCGCTTTGGCTGTTTTGCTACTTACGATTCTGGTATCTGCATTGGGCACCGTCTTGTCAAATCACTGGCTGATGTTGTTCCCGGCAGCGATCAGGCGTTTCCAAAAGTGTCGGTTATTGTGGCTGCCTGTAACGAACAGCGCAACATGCGTGATGCCCTGCAGTCACTTCTGAATCTGTCTCCCTGACTATGAGCTGATCGTTGTCAATGATCGTTCAGAAGATAACACCCAGGTCATACTTGAGCAGATCTCGGTCAACCAGCCACGTTTAAAGCTGCTGCAGGTCAGCGAGCTACCTTCTGGCTGGTTGGGTAAGAATCATGCCCTGTAGCTCGGCAGCCGGTATGCCGCTGGATGAACTCAAGAAGAATCGGGTGTAAGCAGATAACCACGGCGGATATCGGTTTCGACCGTTACGGGAGCGAGTATGGACCTCTACGATATTGAAATTACCACCATTGACGGTACGGTGCAGACCATGGATCGGTATCGTGGCCAGACACTGCTGATCGTTAATGTGGCCAGCCGCTGCGGTTTTACGTCGCAGTACAAGGGATTGCAGGAGCTCTTCGATACCTACCGGGATAAAGGTCTTGTCGTACTCGGATTTCCCTGCAATCAGTTCGGCCACCAGGAGCCGGGAGATGAGCCAGAGATCAAAGCCTTCTGCTCGCTTACCTACACTGTCACCTTTCCGCTGTTTGCCAAGATTGAGGTAAACGGTGAGCATACGCATCCGCTTTACCGATACCTCAAGTCAGCGAAAAAAGGACTGCTCGGCACCGAAGCGATTAAATGGAACTTCACCAAGTTCCTTGTCGGGCCGGACGGCACAGTGCTCAAGCGGTATGCACCGACCGATACCCCTGCAGGTATTGCTGCTGATCTGGCAGCATTGCTGAACTGAAGCGGTACGGTATGCAGATACAGGCACACCTGCTGACGAACCGCAGTTGCTGGGTGTTTGACCTGGACGGCACCCTGACCCTCCCTGTCCACGATTTCGGGTTCATACGTCAGGAACTCGCCATCCCTGATGGCGAGGATATCCTGGAGCATCTGGCCACATTACCACCAGAAGTGGCAGAAAAGCGGCATAAACGGCTGGATGAGATCGAGCGGGAGCTGGCCTCCCAGTCCATTGCAGCACCAGGTACGGGAGAGTTGCTTGCCCATCTCCATTCCCGTGGTACCAAGCTGGGGATCGTAACCCGCAACAGCAGTGAGGTTGCCCAGGCAACATTGGAAGCCATCGGGATAGGGCACTACTTCACCCCTGGTCAGATACTCGGGCGTTCTGAAGCACTGCCCAAGCCTGATCCAGCCGGAATTGTGCAACTGCAACAGCAGTGGCAGGTTGAGGCCGATGAGCTGGTGATGGTGGGTGATTATCTGTACGACCTGCAGGCTGGCAAGTCAGCCGGTGCCTTGACCATTCATGTCGGCAGACCTGATGGTCTGCGTTGGCCTGAACAGACCGACATCATGGTGGAGACACTGGCCGAGCTTGTGCAGATGATGGGCGCCATGAGACGATAGCTACGGATATCAGGCCCTGTTTTAGCAAGCGATCTTGTGACACGGGGAATAGATATCCCTGGATGCAGACAGACACAAAGGGTTTGACCAGTACCACCAGAGAAAGATCCCCATGCGTTTTGGTTTGTGCTGCCTGTTCAAGCAGAAAAACATCTCCTTTCGCACGACCACTGCCAAGGTGCTGCTTGCCATGAACCGCAGCCAACAGCTGCTCAAGCTGTCGCGCATCTGTCATGACAATGCGTGTAGTCTGCTGGATGCCGTACATGCGTGTCATGAGCTTGGTATCGGCGCTTTTCGCATCATGTCACCGTTGTTTCCGCGCATGACACATCCTGAAGTGGGCTACGAACTTGATGAACTGCCTGACCATGCGACAATCAGGCAGCTGCTTGGCTCGGTCAGGACCTTTGCCGGTCAGCAGGGCCTTCGCCTCAGCTTCCACCCTGACCAGTTTGTCGTCTTGTCCTCCCCCCATCCAGCGGTTGTTGCCAGCTCAATCCGGGAGCTGGAGTACCAGGCATACCTGGCTGAGGAGGTTGGGGCTGATGTTATCAATATCCATGCCGGAGGAGTGTACGGCGATAAACAGGCGGCTTTAAAACGATTCCACCAGGTTTTTATTGATCTGCCTGAAGTTGTCAGAACCCGGCTGACGTTGGAAAATGATGACCAGAGTTATACGGTGCGCGACCTGTTGCCAACCTGTACACAGCTTTCCCTGCCGCTTGTGTATGATGTTCACCATCACCGCTGCAACCCGGACGGTCTCTCAATCGAAGAGGCAACACAACTGGCAGCAGAGACCTGGCAACCGTCCAGTCGGGAGCAATACTGTCATCTGTCATCCCCCCGAGCCGGCTGGGCAACAGGAGACCCAAAGCCGCATGCGGACTACATAGATCCTGCAGATCTGCCAGCCTGCTGGATGGAGCGGGATATGACGGTTGATATTGAGGCCAAGGCCAAAGAGCTGGCGGTGGTTGCGTTGATGGAGGCAGTACCTGCTCTTTGTCTCCGCAACGGTTAACGAACGAACGGTTCAAGAAGGTGCTGGTTGCAGGATCAGGTAACAGTGACTTCTGTGCCGTCAGAAGGACTGTTTGTTGTATGACCGTTGTGCTTCACACAGCTCGCTGAAAAAGACTCATTTCTCTGCCTGTTCTAAAATGATTGAAAAAAAAATGATCACATGGTAAAGAATTCTACTTATTTTTGTTGTTAGATCGAGTTTTGTAACCCTCTGTATTTGAAGATGTTGTTTGCGCCGGACCCTGTCGTGTCAGGGGGCTCAGCCGTTTGAGTGCGCATACGCCAGCCATTGAAATGAGAGCGGCATCGACACTACCGATGCCTTTTCTGTTTGGAGAAAACGAATGTCCATGATTCGTGTGACGCTGCCGGATAACTCGCAGCGAGAACTTCCTGCCGGGGCCACGATAGCTGACCTTGCCGGTTCCATTGGCGCAGGGTTGGCCAAAGCCGCTTTAGCTGGCCAGGTGAACGGTCATCTGGTTGACCTGTATGCACCTCTGACTGATGGAGATGCTGTTTCAATCATTACTGAAAAAAGTCCCGAGGCCCTGGATATCATACGCCATTCTACCTCGCACCTGATGGCCCAGGCAGTGAAGGAGCTGTTTCCGGCTGCCAAGGTGACCATTGGCCCCTCGGTAGAAAATGGTTTTTATTACGATTTTGATGTTGCGGTTCCTTTCACCCCTGAAGATCTTGAAAAGATAGAAAAGCGGATGGCAGAGCTTGCCGCTGCCGGACAGCCTGTGGAGCGCACAGTGATGTCCGCTGTCGAGGCAATCGCTTTTTTTGAGCAGATGGGGGAGCCATACAAGAAGGAGCTGATTGAGGGAATTGGCGCTGAAACGGTCTCAATTTACACGCAGGGGGAATTCGCTGATCTCTGTCGTGGCCCCCATGTGCCGAACACCAATAAGCTCAAGGCATTCAAGTTGCTTTCCATAGCCGGTGCGTACTGGCGTGGCGATGAAAAGAACCGGATGCTGCAGCGGATCTATGGCACTGCCTTTGTGGATAAAAAAGAACTTGAGGCGTATCTGCATCGCCTTGAAGAGGCTAAACGCCGTGACCACCGCAAACTGGGGCGTGAGCTGGATCTGTTCTCGTTTAATGATGAGGT
>DKFG01000160.1:4921-5050 GCA_002452325.1 Geobacter sp. UBA6802 | reverse complement strand
CAATCAGCTTTTCCTCACCGGCCGGGCCGTGGTCAAAACCGCTGCCCAGCGGTCCAAGCAGATCCAGCAGATCGGTCTCATGCAGATCAGACAACATGCCGGTACCCTTGCCCACCACCCGGTACAGGA
>DKFG01000160.1:1562-4753 GCA_002452325.1 Geobacter sp. UBA6802 | reverse complement strand
CTTAAACTGCATCAACATCCTCCTTGATCAACGGTTTATCCATCAAAACAGCATCTATACGGTCTTCATAGTAACCCTTGCGCAGCCCGGTCTGTCTGAAACCCCAACGCTGATACAAGGCAATGGCCGAGCTGCTGGTGGCGCGAACCTCAAGCCGCAGAACAACGGCCCCCCTGCGAAGCGCCTCGTCGCAGGCGTACTGCAGCAGGCGGTTACCAATGCCGCCCCGCTGCCGGGCCGGATCAACCGCCACGTTCAGGATCTCCGCCTCATCCAGCAGCACGGTCAGACAGAGATAGCCGACCACGCGACCATCCTGTTCAGCCACAACACAGCTTGAACGCTCTGAAGCCAGCTCTGCCAGAAAAAGGTTACGGCTCCAGCCACGGGGAAAGCAGGCCTGTTCAATGGCCAGCACGGCATCCAGGTCAGCCTCGGTCATGTTGCGAATACAGGGCATGGCACACAGAATATCGTCTCAGGGCTGGTGCGTAAACAAAAAAGGCGCCACCCCTACTCAATGTAATTTTTTTAATTCAGCAAAATGGACTCCGGCAAAATACGTGTTAAACTGCCCCTGCACAAGTATCTGCGACAGCACCATGAGGTACGGCTGCTGGGTGAACAGGCTTAACAGCAATGGGCTTTTAAACCAAGAGTACACTGATGTCCTCATCTGTCAGGTTAATCGGTCTACACAGTAAGATAACAGCTGGACATACCGCGCACTGAAGCGACCGCTGTACAGCTTCAAACAGTGATCAGGACATGCCCCTTTTAGGTGGCATGTCTTTTTTGTCGATCACCTGGATTTCAAAACTCGTTGACGGAGTGCCTATAGCCAGGCGATCTTTGCGAGCTGTCCACGGTGCTCTGGGCACTGGCAGGGGTGTCGCTGGTATTCTACCTGCACCCGAATAGAGAAGCTGACCGGAGAGCATGGTCAGCGGGAGGAGCGATATGTATATTTCCAAAGCCTGCCTTGCGCTGTTCTGCCTTTTCTGTGTACCAGTCGCAGCACAGGCTGCCGATGCCGGAAATGATTCCACCTGGGAGATCAATGTAAGGCAGAAGACCCTGTTCAACAGTCATACCTCTTATGAGTTCGGTTACCCTTTTGCACCATACCACAGTCCCATAAGCAGGCTTGAGTTTTCACTTGATTCGGCCTGGGCCGGGGTTGAGGTGCGCAAGCGATTCTCACGCCTCTCAATCGGAGCCGGTTTCCTTGCCTCTGTTGCTGATCAGGATGCTGGAGTCATGAAAGATACCGACTGGGATGAACCGGGGAGCCCCACCCCTGTTACCAGCTATTCCGTGTCGTCATGCCGTCTTGAGCCGAGTTACCAGGTTGCAGCCGACATTGACCTGCAGATTGCGGATGTCCTGCGCCTGCCCGAAGGCTTTGACCTGCGTCCGGTGCTCGGTTTCCGTTGGCAGCAACTCTCATTCATGGTCCATGACGGTGTCCAGTATGATTATAATCCTCCGCCACAGCCGCCGGACATTCAGTTGCTGCCGGGAAACAGCATCAGCTTTGAGCAGACCTGGTACCAGTATGTTATCGGCCTGAAGATGGGCTATACCTGGAAGCATATCCCCTGGCTGCAACGCCTGAAGGCACAGGCTGCCTTTGACTGGAGCTATGTGGAGGGAAGCAACCGGGACCGCCACCTTTTGAGGCCAGGAAACCGCATTACAGAGCAGCAGACCAGCGGCAACGCCTGGCACACCTCCCTTGAGCTGCTGTTTGGACTGACCCCGACCATTGAACTGGGGGTTGAGGCCGACTATCTGCATATCACAACAACCGGCACACACACCCTGCGTGACGACATCAATTTTACGGTCCCGTTCAGCTGGCAGAACGGGGTAAAGGTCTGGTCCGAACAGTTCGGTGTTTCTGTGCGCAGCCGTTTCCGTTTCTGAAGCGGCAAAATACCAAACTTCGCTCACGGCCTGAGTCGGCTACTGCTGCCAGTGTGTAAAAAAGCATCGTTCCTGCGTAACAACCGGCACCTGATCCCGTACAGAAAAGACGGTCACCGTACCGTCATTTACAACCGCGAAGACCTGATCAAGTACTCGGAATCAAATAAAAAGAAGTGCCGCCTACAAAAAAATCAGACTAAATCGCCCTCTCCCGATCACACAAACGAAAGGCCGGTCCCGTGGTGGGTACCGGCCTTTCGTTTGCCTGGTGTTGCAACTGTTACGCGGCCAGCTTGAACGATGCGTTCACTTCATCCCAGGGGACAGAGTAAAGTCCTGCATCATCTTTTTCAACAAGTCCGATCTGCTCCAATAGCTTAACGTCATCAAAGACATTCTTGTAATGCCGGTTTAACATCTTTGCCAGCGCACGGACGCTTGACGCCCCATTGCGGTGCAGATTATCCAGTAATTCAAAACGCTTTGGAGTGATATATTTCAGGAAGGTTTTGACATCGTGAAAGTAGACTCTTTCAATCGGCTGTTCCGGGAAAACGCCGCTGTCAAACTGTTCAAAAGTTGCCAGTGATTCTTTGCTGGAATCATCCCAGGATTTTATCCCTACCTTGAAGTTTCTCATTGGTTCGCCCCCATCATCTGCTTTATATCCTGGTCAAAGTCGATCATCAGTTGCTTGATACCCTGAAAGCTGTAGGGGAATTCACTGTCTGCAATATGCCGGTGGTCTCCCTTGCCTCGTTCGTTGTCGTAACGGACAAGACAAGCTCCATCATCAGAGCCGAAATAGAAGCGATACTTGAACAGGTGCTTACAGCCTGGAACAGGTTCCGCAAGCTGCCATATAACAACCTGTCGGATATAGCCGCCCCGTGTTTCTTTGACGCTGTAAAGCAATCTTGCATTCATTTCTTGCCCCTATAGTGTCTGCTACTATATAGCACTGTTGATAAGATTTCAAGAGTTTGCAAATATCCGATCATTCATAGCACCCACCACGCCCTTGATATGGCTGTCTGAAAGGTCGCTTAACCATGCTCAGGGTCTTATGCCCCAGGATAGCGGCTATTCCGGTTGAGATGGCAAGATCGACAACAGGGTGGTTGCTGCTGGCCTTGCAAGCGGTCAGGAGGGCATCACTTTCTTCTGTACTCAGGAACCGAACACGTCCATTGAAAGTGCACTGGGAAAAGAAAAAAGCACCTACAGAATCTCTGTAAGTGCTTAATTTCTATGGCAGG
>DKFG01000160.1:0-1544 GCA_002452325.1 Geobacter sp. UBA6802 | reverse complement strand
CCCTAAAAAAGAGATGAGTTAAATACCAGATCGTTGCACCTCAGTCAAGTCTTTCGTGCCTTTCGTGCAGAAAAAACAGCGTCGGCCCCGGCTTGTATTGCCTTGACGTTGGCAGGAATCAGCTTATGGTTCCGTTCAGGCAGGGCATCTTGCAGGGCTTCTTCAAGATGTTGCAACTGCAGTGCACCGGTTGCAGCCGCGTAGGCGCCGCAGGCAACCATGTTGACCATCCGTACATCTCCGAGCTCAATGGCAATCTGATTCATCGGAACGGCCAGCAATTCACGACCGGCAAGCACCAGGCCTTCAGTTGCAACCAGTGAGCTGTTGACCAGGCAGATGCCATCCTCACGGGTTCGCTCTGCATACTTGTCCCACGACAACTGGTTGAGGATCACCGAAGCAGACGGTGCACCTACCACTGGTGAGCCGGTGTCACCATCACTGATCACCACCGTACACATGGCGGAACCACCCCGTTTCTCCACTCCGTATGCCGGAAAAAAAGATACATTCTTACCTTCACGAATGGCTGCATAGGAGAGCAGATTGCCGGCCAGCAGCACACCCTGACCACCATAGCCTGCTATAAAAACGTCATATCGCATGCGTATCAGCTCCAGTTACTGTTCAGCGGTATTCTTGAATACACCCAGCGGGAAATAGGGAATCATCTCGCTGCCCACCCGTTCATTGGCTGCCAGGGGGTTCATACCCCAATTGGTCGGACAGGCTGCCAGGGCCTCAATAAAGGCAAAGCCCTTTCCTTCAACCTGATACTGAAAGGCGGTTTTGACTGCCTTCTTGGCCTGTAGCACGTTTTTAGGATTGTTAACCGCAATTCGGGCCGAATAGGCCACACCGTCCAGATTGGAGAGCAGCTCTGCCATTTTGAACGGCCTGCCGTCATTGGCCACATCCCGACCGTAGGGCGAGGTAGAGGTTTTCTGTCCCGGCATGGTGGTTGGCGCCATCTGACCACCGGTCATGCCATAGGTGGTGTTGTNNGGATGATCTCCGAGGTACCGATGGCCGCCAGGTCTCCATCCCCCTGATACGTAAAAACGATCCGGTCTGGCCGGGCACGCTTGACGCCGGTAGCGACTGCCGGGGCACGCCCGTGGGGTGATTCAACCACATCGATATTGAAGTAACTGTACAGAAAGACTGAACAGCCCACCGAAGCGCAGCCGATGGTCTGTTCGGCAATGCCAAAGCTGTCCAGGGCCTCGGCAACCAGACGGTGGATGGTACCGTGGTGGCAGCCGGGACAAAAATGGGTCTGCACATCCTTAAGACTATGGGGTTTTGCAAATACCTGTTTCATAGGCGCTACCTCAAAACCTGATTCTTGATCTGCTCAAACAGTTCTTCCGGGGTGGGCAGCGAACCTGCTCCGGGCGGACGCCCATAGAAATGCACCTCAGCGTCACGTTGTACTGCCAGCCTGACATCATCCACCATCTGCCCAGTGGAAAGCTCAACGGTGAGCCAGTTTTTACAGCGGGACGACAGTTCGGCATAGGCCTTTTTCGGAAACGGGA
>DKFG01000155.1 GCA_002452325.1 Geobacter sp. UBA6802 | reverse complement strand
CGCTGTGTTGGTCTCGGCCACCGGGTGACCGCTGAACCAGGCACCTCGGATCACTGGACGGAGAAGAGGCCCATGCTGATCTTCGGACGGAGAAAGGGCCTACCCTTGGATTCGGTCAGGGAATCAGCCAGGAACGAACAGGCGACGCAGAAGTGACCCATGCCACCAGCTGGCCGCTGTGTTGGTCTCGGCCACCGGGTGACCGCTGAACCAGGCACCTCGGATCACTGGACGGAGAAGTGGCCCATGCTGATCTTCGGACGGAGAAAGGGCCTACCCTGGGGATCGGTCAGGGAATCCGCCAGGAACGAACAGGGAACGCAGAAAGGGCTAGTGAAAAAAACGGGGCACAGGCGATGCTGTGCCCCTTGAATGGACAACACCGGTTGCTTGTCAAGAGAGCGATAGACACAACCGATCAAGCCCGGACTTAAACCGCCTTGACTCAAGTTCAAAGTCAAGTATCCACCGATTTTCAGCCATAAGTGAACGTCCAAAATCAGGGAAGGTATGTGCCCAGCGATGACATTGCAGGCAGAGCAATAGCAGGTCATGTTCCGGTTTTTCTGGGGTCTGGTCGTAACTCAGATGATGCACCTCAAGCCGGTCGGTTGATTCACACCATTCGCATTGCTTGCGCTCTGTAACAATTTTGTTTCTGATTTTGCGCCAGGCTGTGCTGGTAATCATGGGGCGGTATTCTTCGTGCGTCAAACCCTTGGCTGAGGATTCACCAAGTCCGGGCAGGTTAAGGCCGATATCTTCCAAGCTGCCAAACTGGTACGACTCAAGGCCAGACGACAGCAGGTCAATTTCGTCAAAATTAAAGCGGTCCAGGTCATCCATGATTGACGCCTTAGGTTCCTTTGTGGTTAGTTACGGCCTGCCGGTGGCAGGCCGGTTGTGGTTAATTTACATGAACATCAAGGTAATCGTGATCAAGCTGCACAAGGCGAGCTTCAATCGGATTATCGGTTTTGAGGCGTACAACATCTTCAAGCGCAACCTGCAGAGCCGGTGAAGATGCTGAAACAAACACAGTGCGGGTTCTGCTGATCATCTGGCAAAACCCTTCATCATCTTTGGTACTCTGCCAGGCCATGCACTTGCTGGCCTCGCACAGGGTAGAGCGGCACAAGGGGCATGATTTCTGTTTTGCTTCGGTTGTGGTCATGGGGTTTAGGCACCTCCACCAATAAACTGCGCTTCGATTTGATTCCATTCTTCGTCGGTCACACGGGCACGACTACCACCAAGTATTTCACTCACCTGTTCTTGTAAAATGTAAGAGGCCCCAGCCCTTGCAAGAGACATAATCCTTAATAATTGCGGTTTGATTGCTTCAAGTTCTATTTTTGCAGCCACTGAAAAAACCGCTGCCTTACAGCCTCTGGGATTAAGTTCTCTGACGGCCTCGCGTTTCAGATCGATAGTTTTTGCGGTTAGCGTTAACACTTCGGCAAGATCGTCAGCCTTTCGTTTTACATCAGCAAGCTGTGTAGACACCTTGTCAGATATGTTAACTGCTGCCCCACCGCTAACAATTTTTTGCAGGATTTCAGAGCGTTCCCTGGTTAATGATTCTACTTTGCTATGCGCCTCTTCGAGCTGCTTGGTCAGTTGTTGTTGACGTTCCTCAAGATTGCGGATTTCGTCGGTAAACTGCTGGTATTTCATTGCTTCAGTCCGGTAATTAGCTTGTGATTGCTTTAATATCTCGTGCATTTTTTATCTCCTTAAGGTTGGTAGCTGCTATCAGCTACAGTATGCAAAACACTTACTTCCAGCTATGGGCGGCATCAGGAACAAAAGTAACAAACTCAAGTTCCCCCCGACTGGCCATACTACCCCCTGGGGCATACCCCTTCAAAATCCAGCCACCCGGAACGGATGCTCGATCATGCAGAAAATCGAACAGCCGAAACTTAAGACCGGCCCCCCCTGTTTCAGATGGGAATTTATTGGTGTGGGTGTTTATGGGGGTATAGCTGGGGTCAGCTACACGGCTCTGCGAAGAAATCCTCATCGATCGATTGGTCAAGAGATTGATGACTGTTTGCCGTTGAGTCGGGGTCAACTGATCGATTGCTGCTTGCTGCTCTGCTGTCAATGTTGGTTTTTCCATGTTTTTTTACCTCACTATCAGAATATGTTGGTCTGTGCTCCAGTTTAAAATGGCCTCGTTTCAGTTCTATTGCCGATTGTCGATCTCGTCGTCGCTTTCCTCTTCGCATGTGGTGATCCTCTCAACATCCGCCTTCAGGATGTAGGAGCGTTTGCTAAACCCAAACCGGAAGGCGGTAAGTTTTCCGTCTGCAATTAGTTTTTTCACTGTGGACGGCACTACCCCCAGGCGGTTTGCTACCATTGGGATGGTTACAAATTCACACTTTTTAAAGATCATCGTGTCCACCCCAAAACTCAAAAAGTGCGCCGTGGAACCTTATGCAGCAAAAAGGGAAAGGAGCCTTTCAACTGCATATTCAGCCGGGGAGGCGCTGCATCAGATGGCGGTGCCCACCTGATCCCCTGCTTCCACCACCACAACACCGGCGGCGGTGAAAGGTTCGGTTCAGACATCAGGTTACTCTGCTGCTATCTCAGCCTGAATCATTTCAATTTGGGCCTGCATACGGCAGGCTTGTTCTTGCGTTTTGTCGGCTATGTCCTCCAGGGCCTGCATGTAGCCCTTTAAAAACACCAGCCGAACCTTGGCGGGTAACTCATCAAAATTCTGTGACATGGGTCTTTTCTCCTTTCTTTGGATTGGTTGTATGTGCCGCTACGCAAAACAGCGGCAGGTATCAGCCGGTTCGGGGTTGTTGGTGCCTTTTCGTAGGTCAGCAACAATATCGGTGAGCATGCCGAACAGACCGGCGTTAATGGTTGGATGTGTAAGGTTTACCGATACGTTGTTGCCCAGCAGCAGTGATGTCAGGGTGTCCAGCTTGTCGATTGCGGTGCTTGTCAGCTCTTCCTGCTCGTAGGTGCTCTGATTAGCCTGACTGCAGGGGCAGGCCGGTTGTGGCGGGTTTGCAGATGCAGCGGCCTGCTGCTCGCTCAACAACAGCCCCAGTCGCTCGCCTTCGGTCATCGCGTCATCTGGTGCCAGCCATTTGATGATTTCACCCAACAGGCAGCTCAAACCTTCGTAGGCAGATGAACCGTCGCTGTAACTGCTCCCGCCCTCTGAGGTCAAACCCATTATTCCTGCCTGTGCCGCCCGTAACTGGTGGCAGGTCCACTGCATCTCGTCATGGTCGAACACAACGCCCTGGCTGATATCTCGTTTGTCTCTCATCGTTTTTTCCTTTCGTTCTTGTTCCCTTCGACTACGCTCAGGGAACAGATAGGTTGCACCCTGAGCGAAGTCGAAGGGTGTAAGCGGTGTGGTGCCCACCCACAGGGTGAAGGGACGCCTGCCCGTGGGGGGCTGGCTGGCGTCCCGTCCCCCTATGGATGGTCACAGTTCTTCCTCAGTTGCTGCAGCATCAAGATTGATTCGGTAATACTTGGCAGGCTTAAGGCCCGGTAGCCGCTGTATTGTCGACTCTGCCTTGCCTTTGTAGAGCAGCCCCTTTTCAGCCAGTATCTTTGCTGCCGTTCGTGGATCAAAGCCCTGTACGATGCGGCTGAATGCCATGGGCAGTACGTAATATTCGGTATGCCGCTCGTCAACGCAGTCTCGCGTGGCTATCTCGTCTACGCGATAGCCGTACATGTCTATGACCTTATCCTCGATCAACTTGCCCTGATAAAATCGCTTGAAACGGCTGTCTCCGTGGGCCTCAAAAAACCCCAGAACCTGCTTCAGCAGCTCTTGGGGCTCTTGCTGGCCTGCCCCGCCCCGATGGGTGAGCCATGCCTTGAAACAGACACCAGCTGCCCAGAAGGCATCGCCCTTGCTCCAGCCGGTAATGCCCCAGATGGTGGCCAGCTCACCGGCTGCTGCTGCCAGTGCAAACCGGTTGAGCATCCGCAAGGCTTGCGAGGCGGCATCTTTGGGGCGGTGGGCGGCTGAAAATTCAGCCATCAGTTTTTTGGCAAGTTCTTTGGCTGCTTCAGGATCGGCAGCTATCTTTGCGACAAAGGCGGGAAAGGGGGTGCCGTAGTGGCGGTGGGAGGCCTGTTTCAGTTCATCTGCCAGGGCCTGGGCAGAGGCACGGTCGTTGATGGTGTCAAAGATGCCAAGACCTTTTCCGGCATCTGCGGGGATATCTGCAAGGCGCTGTTCCTGCCCTGCGTACAGGCGGCCACCTTTGGCGTTTGAGAGGTCTGCAAGGCCGATCTCACCAGAGGAGAGCAACACCAGCCGCCAACTGCTTCCCCCCTTTGACCCGCCCGACAGGTTGGCCCGGCTGCGGCCTTTTCCGTTCAGAATGTGATAGGCCGTCATTCCTGCTATTTCTGCAGCGAGTTGCTTCATCTCATCCAGGATTAAACCAGCATCGTTGCAGAGGGTAGCCACCGCCTCCAGGCCGTTGCTGGTGGCGTTCCAGGTGGTGACTATCTGGCGTGGGTTGCCAAACAGTGTGGCGACGATGATTAGAATGGTGGATTTACCTATGGATGAATCCCCCAGCAGGTTGAAACCACTGTTTTCCATCTGCAGCAGATGGAGCAGGGCACTGGCAAAGCCGATTGAAACCGCAAATACGGGACGGCTGTTGCCTTTGATGGGTACTGAAACGTGGTATTGCCAGTCTTCAAGGGTGTTGTTGCTGCTGAAACGGTGCCCATCATCACCCACGTAGTGGACCAGTTCAGAGGCGGACCCGATGCAGCGCTCTGGGGTGACGTAGACCATTTCGCCGGTGGGCAGTTGCAGCCAGCCGGTCTGGGCGGTGGTTCTGGCCCGTGCCTTGGGGTCTTTTTGCAGCTTGCGGTTTGCCTCCAGAATAAAGTCCATCAGCTGGCCCTTGGCCTTGTAGCTGGTGGCGAGGGTCAGGCCCATGTCCAACAGGATGGCGCGGACATCTTCAGCACCGGCCTTCAGCAGTTTCAGCGGCAAAATCCAAGTGTGCAGGTGGCCGTCATGGTCTCGGAACTGGAACAGCATGCCCCAACCCTCTTGCTTGGCATCCCGCACCAGGGCAAGCGGCAGCAGCCAGGAACAGACGAAAATCTCTTTGACCACCGGTTCCTCACCGTCTTTGCCATCCTGCTGATGGAGGAAAAAGACGCCGGTTTGCTTGACGATGTAGGATCCGAAGCGTTGCACTGCTGTTTTGGCACCGGCCTTGAGCAGCGGGTGTGCAAGGGGATCACCCAGCAGGGCGGCCTCTTCCCGAACCCGTGCTTCAACTGCTGCTTTGTAATCCACCTTGGCCATGGGCGGCTGGTCAGCCGGGGCTGGTGCGGGGGTTTCCACAGCCGGGGCGGTTTCTGCTGCTGCCGGTGCTGATGCAACAGCTGCAGCCTTGCGGGTTTTGGCTGGCTTTGCCGGTGATACGGCTGTTTTTGCTTTACTTTTTCCCGTGTTTGCGGTAGTCATAGAGGCATCCAATCTGTGTTTTTCTTCAGTTTTTGAACCCTCTACTGGTGGCCTCCGGTAGGGGGTTCAGTCGTTTCTGTGTGCTGATGTTGTCAAAACCTCAATGATTTCAGTCTGTAACTTGAGTAACAGCCTGTAACTTGGCAAAATTACCTGTTTTCTTTAATAATATCGGCCATGTAACGGAGTAACCACCGTAACCCCCCCAACCAATATAGGGGGAAAAAGAAACTTAAAACCGTTACTCAGAGGTATCTGGTTCGCCATAGTATGTCTCTTCGATAGCTGACAGTTCTTTCAGGGCATCTCTAATCAACCAACAGGCAGCGTTTACCTGCTGCTGGGGGGTGTGTGCTTTTTCGATCTGCTGATAGGCTGATGAAAGCAGTGCCCTGAGGTGAGACAGGTTTAAAGAGATATCCGGGATCAACTTGTTAAGATCCAGAGTCCCGAAATAAATTGGTTCTGGCTTAGAGACATTGGCAACATCATCAACCAGCTGTTGCATACGGGCTTCATGGGATGCTGAAATTTGACCTGTAGTGTGGGCAGTGGCTGTTCTGCCATCTGGGTAAAGGGTGTTCTGCACTTCCACCAGCATGTTAAAAACATCAGCCAGCAGCCAGCCAAGCCGGTCGGAAATATCAACGCTTTCCTCATCGTGGGCGAGGCCATGCAGCTGCCCATGCTGTACATCCGCCAGCGCCAGGTAGTGGCGGATATGCTCCAGCTTCATGGAGACGTCCGGCATCGTGTGGGTGTGGGTGTCTGATGTGCTCATTGGGTCACTCCTAAACGCTTCATTTCTTGGTTGCGGCGGCGGCCTGTGCCGGTCATGAGGCTGTAGGCAACAGTTGCAGCAGCTGCTGGCGAAATCGTGCTGAGTTCATCCAGTACAAGACAGCCATCGACAGACGGCATAGTTACGGCCTCAAGGTTATTGGTGGTGGTTGGGTGCATGGTTGTTCCCTTTCTGCCGCCCTAAGCGGCGTGCTGCTGCTGGGTGGTGTGCTGATACTCGGTTTGGCTGGCAATCCAGGCTTGCACCGTAGATTCTCGATATCTAACGCTTTTTCCTATCTTGCAAAAACTTGGGGCGTTGCTGGTGCCGTAGACTCTGGCACGGTTGAGAGTAGAGACAGCAAGGCTGGTAAGCGTTGATGTCTCCTGGACGGTCAGCAGGCGGTCACCGGGGATCGGTTCTGACTGCAACATGGGGGCAAGGTTCTTGTGCTTGGGCATGGGGTGGGCTCCTTTCGTTGACGGCATTAGTACGGCGGTGTATTATTTGTAATTATTTACACGCAAACAATTGCAAACAGTTTCAAAATGTAAGTTTTAAAAAAGATAACTTACATTTTGAAAGTTTGTCAATAAGTATTCTTATGTGTGTTGGAGAAATATTGAATATGGCTAAGACACTCCCCCCGCAAATTCTCCCGCAAAGATATTCTGATTCTCTTAAGAGACTGAGGGAGGGGCTAGACACTGCTAATATCCCTAAAAGGGGGAGGAATCCTCTTGTGGCCGAGCAGACCGGATATTCGCTTGGTATGGTTGCGAGAATCCTATCTGGGCATGCCGAATTAACAGCAAGGTTCATACATGCTGTGTGTTCTGGATTTGGGATCAACAAGACATGGGTGGAAACAGGGGAAGGAGATATTCTTTCTAAGACATCCGATTACTCTATTGATGATGGGGTACGGATGATTGAAGGTTTTGCGGGTTCAATTGATAGGATATTTTTTTCTGTAGAAGATCAGCCTGACATTGTAATACCGCCGCAAGAGCTGATTGCAATAGGGATACTTTTTTCTAAGATGGCTTATAGGTTTGATGGTTCAGAACCTGCCATTGAAGCTGTGCAAAGGGCTTTTGATGAAACAAAGCGCATAATAGAAAAGCCAAGCAATCCAAGGATAAAAACAAACAAATGGGAAACAGACAAGGTAGAAGCACTTCGGAATGCGCCGCGAAGGTAGGTAATCATCCCCCCAACTGCAGCCCCGGTGAAGTGAGGTTTTCTCACTTCACCCGTACATCATAAACCACCACCAGCCATCACCCGCCCACCTCATCACCCTACATCAACCGTTTTTGATTTTATTTTCCCCCTTGTATTGGTTTGGGCTGTTACGGTGGTTACTTCGTTACACCATTGATATTATTAACGAAAACCCGTAACTTTGATACGTTACAGGGTGTTACTCTGGTTACACCTTGATATTGTTGGTGTTTTTGGTGGTTGAGTGGGGGGATGTCAGCAGTCTGCATTGACTTTCTGCTATTTTGTAGTTATAAATAATCATGCGTTACGAGTGGGACAAAGATAAAAGACTGACAAATCTTGAAAAGCACGGGCTTGACCTTGCTGATGCCGATCTGGTCTACGAGCATCAGCAAAAGCTGACGGTTCCCTGCAAAACAACCCATGAAGAGCGGTGGCAGGATTTTGCAGAGATTGACGGCATACTTGCCGTGCTTACCTGTGTGTACACCAGGCGGAATGATGCGGTACGCTTTATTTCGTTCCGCTATGCCAGTCGCAAGGAAAGGAAGGCCTATTATGGGACAGATCGTTAGCCATACCAGTGAAGAACTGAAGGCGATGCGCGCCAGTGGCGAATCAAAAAGTGACTGGAAGCGGGTAAAGCGTAACTATGACGCCGGTATTGAACCTGCTGTTGACGAAGATAGCCCGGATATGTCGGCTGTTTTACGGGAGCATGTAGCAGCATTAAAGCGAGGCCGGGTGCTGGGCAGCGGAACCAAGGTGCAGAAGACGGTACGGTTTGATATTGCGGTGTTTGAGGCGTTCAAGGCAACCGGTAAGGGGTGGCAGACCAGAATGAATGAGGCCCTTAAAACCTACCTGAAGGAACATCCGCTCCCGCGTGCATGATCCTATCCATGGCAGCGTTTACCAAAAACCGGCTGCGGGTTTCACCTCTTGCAGAAGCATAGCGGTCTATCCTGCTTAAAATACGCTTGGGCATGCTGATATTCACCCGTTCTGAGGTGTCATCAAGCAATGTACTGTCAACCTCAACCACCGCCCAGATCCATCCAGCATAATCAGGATCCTTTGCATAGTCTGCAACCCCCTTGGGCTCTGGTATGGTTCCACCGTCATCAAGTACGGTTTCAATCCACAAGGCGATGGCCTCTTTGCTGTTCTCTATCGCTTCATCCAGCGTATCACCGGCAGAAAAACAGCCGGGAAGATCAGGTGCCTCTACGCCAAAGGCGGTGGTCTCACTGCCTGGTTCTATCACTATCGGGTATTTCATGGTTTCCCCCTTTACAGCCCTGCCTGCTTCAGTAACTTGCGTACAATCCCTATTCCCATATCCTTTTTGGGGTGAGGTACGCTGATATGTCCCGGTTTAACGGGGTGAACAAAAACATGGTGTGACCCCTTCACACTGCGTAGCGTCCATCCATCGCCCTCAAGTTGCTTTATCAGTTCGCGGCTGTTCATGTTGTGTATTATACACAAGAAAATTGCTCTTTCTATAATAAATACACACCGCACACAAAAAACAGCATGATCTTGTGGCTGGAAAACCTCGAAATCAATTGTTGACGACGATCTGAGCCCGTAGGCCTGCCCCGTCGGGAAAATCACAATCTTTTACCGCAATCACGGTCAAATCTCGCAACCAGCCAGAATTACAGATGTCATCGTCTGCCCCCACCTCTGCCCCTGTGCTCTCTGCCGATCACCCCACCACACAGCAATGCAGGCCGCAAGCCCCTGAAAATTCAATTTTTCACCTCATCACATTTTTTCAAATGGACTCACGCATCGGGGTCAAAATTGCCCGCATGGAGTAGAGTTCAGGGAGGACCCGCTACCATATCTGGTATGCCACATCAACTAGAGCCCATCATTTAGTCAACAGTCAAAGATCGATCAGTCTGAATACGCTGCACTGGCTTTATGGTTAGATGTTCATTCTGGATGGAATCAGCAACTGCTTGCTATGGCTACCACGTGGCCGCATGCGGGTAAATGCGAGGCGGGATGCCTTGATCATCTGGGGCGCGGGGGGAGCATTATCAAGCCCGCTGACGTTCTTCCACGTCTTAAGTGATGGGAACTGCAGTTGTCAGATCACTAATCCTGTCCGCAATCTTCTGCATCGGCTCTCGCAAACGCTCCGCAGTGATCTGGATATACCCACCGGTAACATCATTACCCATGCTGTGATTCAATAGTGCCTTCAAGCTGTAGTGCGGCACGTCCAGGCTTTCAGCAATAGTGATGAAGGTACGTCGCAGGTCATGGAAACAGAACTGAACACCGGTTGCAGCGATGATGTCCCGCTTGTAGTTGTCAGGGTTGCTCAAGAATGGCGAGGGGTGCTTGCCAGGGAAGATATACTCATTCTCATACCCAGCTGCCCGACGTTTCAACAGCAGCTTGTAAAGCTGTTCTGACATCGGCATGGTCACTTGATCATCTTCCGGCTTTTCACCCCGTTTCTTTTCAGGTGTAAAGGTGAAGGCCTTCCTCTTGAAATCAATGTTGGACCACTTCAGGCGGGCCGCTTCGTTACGTCTCAGACCGGTATAAAGCAACATCAGCAGATAATCCCGCCCCTTGGGGTTATCGTAAGCATTAACCGCCTTAAACCATACCGGCAGGTCTTCTGGCTTGATGAAGGTGGTGCGGCGCTTTTTCTTCGCCCAATCACGTTCACGTACTTCACGCACGCCATCAACAGGATTTCTATGGATCACCCCAGGGTGCAAGGCCAGCCCAAACCGGAAAAGACTCCTGAGCAGCTTGACAGCGTTAATCGCCTGTGACTTTCCGTTAGCGATTTCCAACAGCTCCAGCCGTTCCAGAACCATGCTGCCGGTGATAGTGTCCGCAGGTAGTGTCAACCAGTCCTTGAAGTGGTTCTCCATCCATGCGGTATATTGCCGGATTGTTGCTGGGGCCAAGGTCTTCTTGGTAGACATATATTGACGGTGGAGGTCTGCAACGGTTATTGTCTCAACCTTTGGTTGCTTTGCAGGATGTGGGTTGCGTCCTGCTCTCAGTTCATGCAGGTACTCAAGCGCAACCTTACGGGCCTGGTCGCAGGTATACAGGCCAAATACGCCGATAGGGATAAAGGGCCGCTTGGTGGTCCCAGCCAACAGAGACCGAACAAAGAAAGTCAGTGCTTCCTTTGTGGCGCGGACACCAAAACCTTTCAAGTCCGTATCGTAGTAATCCACCTGTCCAGCGGTAGGATTAGTGATCTCTTTCAAGTTTGCTTTAGTGATCTTTATAGCTGGCATAGCTTCCCCCGTAGTGGCATGACAGTGGCGATATAGTGGCAGACGTGACAGATAAGCTATATCAAATGAGCACACGCTATGCAACAGCTTTCAAGTAAATATCATATGTTAGGCAACACCATCATACTATGAAAATCAAACGAATTGAAATAGCAGGTTTTAAATCTTTTGCGGACAAGTCGGTGCTTGACTTCCAGCAGGGGGTGACCGGTGTGGTTGGTCCCAATGGCTGCGGTAAGTCTAACATTGTGGATGCCATCCGCTGGTGTATGGGCGAGCANNTGGAGGATGTGATCTTTGCCGGCAGTGACAACCGCAAGCCGTTGGGGATGGCCGAGGTCTCGCTGATTTTTTCTACCGAAGACGGTCGTGCCCCTGCCAAGTATCTCGAGTTCAGTGAAATCCAGCTGACCCGCCGACTTTTCCGCGATGGCGAGAGTGAGTACCTGATCAACAAGACCCCTTGCCGGTTGCTGGACATCGCAGAGCTGTTTATGGATACCGGGGTCGGTACCCGGGCCTATTCGATCATTGAACAGGGTAAGATCGGTCAGATCCTCCACTCACGGCCAGAGGAGCGGCGTCTGCTGATTGAGGAGGCGGCCGGCGTTACCAAGTATAAGGTGCGTAAGCAGCTGGCCTTGCGGAAGATCGAGGCAACCCGGCAGAACCTGTTACGACTGGGCGATCTGATGGGAGAGATCAAGCGTCAGCTGAACGCGTTGCAGCGGCAGGCCAAAAAGGCGGAAAAATTCAGGGAATGCCGCGAAGGGCTGCGAGAAATAGATCTGTTGTTTACGCTGCACCTGGCGGATTCGTTATGGGGTCAGCAGCAGCAGGCTCAGCAGCAGGATCAGGCGCTGCAGGGGCGGCTGCAGGAGGTGCAGGGGGCGGCTGATGCCGCTGACAGCCAGGTGGAACTGCAGCGGATCGCGATGCTTGATGCCGAACGGGAGCTGAACCTGCAGCAGGAAAAGCTCTTTACCCTGCGCAGCACTACTGCTGCCTGTGAAAACGGCCTCTCTTACCAGCGGCGCGAGCAGGAGGGGCTGGAGCGGCGGCTGGCCAAGCTGCAGGCAGAGCTTGGCCAGATCACTGACCGTCGGGCTGCGATGCTGGAGGAGCAGGGGCGTCTTGAGCAGCAGCAGCAGCAGACCGGTTGCGACTTGTCGACTGCCGAGACACGGCTTGCCGAGCTTCTGGGGGGGCAGGATGAGCAGGAACAGGGATTTGAGGCGCTGAGCCGCGGGCTTGAGGCACAGCGTCGCGAGCTGTTTGCTGCAACCGGCGAGGCGGCCCACTATCGAACCCGTCGGGAAGAGGCGCACAAACGGTTGGTGGGGGTGGGTGAACGGCTGGAGCGTCAGCAGCGTGAGCAGGAGCAGTTGCTTGAGCAGGTGGTTGTACAACAGCAGCAGTTGGGACGGGTGCAAGAGGAGCTGGAGCTGCGGCAGCAGGAACAGCAGGCGGTTGTCTGTGAACTGACACGGCTGGAGGAAGAGGAGCTGCTGCTGAAGTCACGACTGCCTGAGTTGGAGCAGCAGGTGCGTAAAAAGCGCGAAGCCCTCAGTGCCGTACGTTCGCGCCTGACCTCGCTGCAGGAACTGGAGGCACAGTTTGCCGGGTACGGCCAGGGGGTCAGGGCGTTGCTGACCGCATCACCGTTGCGTGAACAGTTGGGAGGGATGCTGGCGGATTGTCTGCGCGTACCCCAAGAGTATGAGGTGGCGGTAGAGGCTGTGTTGGCTGAGCGGCTGCAGGCGATTGTCTGTTGTGACACCCTGCAGGCGCAACAGGCGCTGGAGTATCTGCGGACAGAGTCCGCCGGCAGGGCGCAGCTGGCAGCACCAAGCCAAGAACTGCCCATATCACGGCAGATTGACGGTGCTGTGCCGCTTTTGTCGCTGGTTGAGCCGGATGAGCGGGCCGCGCAACAGATCAGTCGCCTGCTGGCCCCGGTTCAACTGGTGGAGACCCTGCAGCAGGCGTTGCAGTTGGCAGCGCAGCATCCCGACCAGACACTGGTAACCCTCACCGGCGAGGTGGTGGCAGCCGACGGCACCATCAGTGGCGGCTCTCTTGAGCCGGTGCAGGGAGGGATCATCCACAAGAAACGTGAGATCCGCGAGCTTGAGGAGCAGGTTGCAGCTCAGGAGACCTCGCTGGGCCTGGATCAGCAGGAGTTGAACCGCCTTACTGCCGTACTGCAGGAGCTGGCCGGTCGGCTGCAAGGGCTGCGCAGTGACAAGCATCGGCTTGAGCTGCAGCTGGCCGGGTTGCAGAAGGATTGTCAGCAGCTGGAGGCCGAGCTGGGCAGGCTGCAGGAGCGGATTCGCCTGCAGGAGCTTGAGCGAGGAAATCTGGAAGAGGAACAGATTGCATTACAGGAAGAACAGGCCGCTGTGGCTGTCCGTCAGGAGGAGGCCGAGCAGCTTGCCGCCCAACTTGAACAAGAGGTCAAGCGTGCACAGGCCGAGCTGGAGGGTAAACGGCTGATGCTGGCTGCCGGTCGTGAGACCCTGACAGCGCAGCGGGTGACGGTTGCCACCCTGAAGGAGCAGCAGGAGAGTCATCAGCGTTCCGGTAAGGTGCTGGCAACCCAGCTGCATGAGCTGGAGCAGCGGATGGCCGCTGATCAGGATGAGCAGCAGCAGGCAACCGGGCAACTGGCTGAAATGACACGCCGGATTACTGGAGAGGAAGAGCGGCTACGGGCCCTGTTGGCCGAGCAGATCGGTCAGGAGGCACAGCTGCAGGCCGTGCGTGGGCAGTATGAGGCAACGGCAGCACATCTTGCCGATGTCGAGCAGGCTGCCCGCAGCTACCGTCAGGAGCGTGAAGCAGTGCGCGAACAGCATGCCGGTCTGACGCTCACGGTGTCATCGCTGGGATTACAGCGTGAGCATCTGGAACAGTCACTCTATGATCGTCACCGACTGACCCTGGCCGAAGCGCAGGAGAAAGTGGGCCGGCGCAGCCTGGATGAGGCGGCGGCACGGGGCCGACAGGTTGAGCTCGAGCGACTGGTGGAGGAGCTGGGCGAGGTAAACCTGATGGCTATTGAGGAGTATGCCGGTATGGAGCAGCGGCATGGGTTTCTTGCCGCACAGAAGGATGATCTTGAGGAATCATTGCAGGATCTGCAGCAGGCCATCAATCGGATCAATCGCACCACCCGCAAACGTTTTCTCGAGACCTTTAGCCAGGTGAATGAAAAGTTTCAGGAGGTCTTTCCACGATTGTTCTGCGGCGGTAAGGCCGAGTTGCGCCTGACCGATGAACAGGATCTGCTGGAGACCGGCATCGAGATCANNAGATCATCGTGCAGCCGCCCGGCAAGAAGCTGTCGAACGTGATGCTGCTGTCAGGTGGCGAAAAGGCGCTGACCGCCGTGGCATTGATCTTTGCCATCTTTTTAATCAAGCCGACACCGTTCTGTCTGCTGGATGAGGTTGATGCGCCGCTGGACGATGCCAATATCGGCCGATTTAACGAGATGGTCCGTGAGATGAGCGCCATTTCGCAGTTCATCATCATTACCCACAACAAGGCCACCATGGCGGTGGCAGACACCCTCTACGGGATCACCATGGAAGAGCCGGGGGCCTCGCGGCTGGTGTCGGTCCGATTGCATTAAGCGCCTGCATCTGGTATGAAGCACAGGGTCTGTAGCGTAACTGAGACGAGGGTTGCCATGCCGTTTCAAACTATACTGAAAGAGCTGGTGGATGCGGTGCCGCGAGCCATCGGGGCTATTGTCGTGGACTGGGAAGGAGAGGCGGTGCAGGAGTACTGTCACTGTGACTCATACAGTATTCGCTTTATGGCGGCCCACAAAGGAATTGTCCTGGCCAGGCTGCGGGAGACCCATGCTGAGAACCTGGGGGGAGAGATCGAAGAGGTGGTGGTGACCTCTCAGCGACAGGTGTTGCTGATCGGTGCAGTTGATGCCGACTATTCGCTGGTGTTGCAGGTGGAGCGGCCCTGTGTAACGGCGGTGGCCCGCCGGCATTTTGCTGCAGCCGTTTCCAGGCTGAAGAAGGAACTGTAATGGCTGAAGAACGTAAAGGCTTTTTTCAGGGGATGCTGCGTAAGATCACCGGCGGCGACGATCAGACTACCACAGACGAACCGGCAGCACCAGCTGCAGAACCTCAGGCGGTTGCGGTTCCGGCTGTGGAAGAGCAGAAAAAACCGGGTTTTTTTGATCGTCTGAAGGCAGGGCTGAAAAAGACCACTGATGGTCTGGTGGGACGGATCGACGCCCTGATGCTGGGCAAAAAAGAGATTGATGCCGAAACCCTGGAGGAGCTGGAAGAGATCCTGATCACCTCGGATATCGGGGTCAAGACAACGGTAGAGCTGATCCGCAGCCTTGAGCAGCGGCTTTCCCGTAATGAGCTGAAGGATGGGGCGGCCCTGCGTAACGCGTTGAAGGAAGAGCTTCAAAAGCGTCTGGATGCACACCATGCCCTGCTGAAGATTGAGGGTACCGTGCCGTTTGTGATGTTGGTGGTAGGGGTCAACGGTGTCGGCAAGACCACCACCATCGGCAAGCTTGCGGCTAAATATGCCGCAGAAGGAAAAAAGGTCCTGCTGGCTGCCGGCGATACCTTCCGGGCCGCAGCTGCCGAGCAGTTGGAGGTTTGGGGGCAGCGGGCTGGCGTGGCAGTCATTCGCCACCAGGAAGGGGCAGACCCGTCAGCCGTGGCCTTTGATGCCTGCAAGGCAGCCATCAGCCGTGGCAGCGAGATCCTCATCATCGATACTGCCGGTCGTCTGC
>DKFG01000044.1:13939-14068 GCA_002452325.1 Geobacter sp. UBA6802 | reverse complement strand
CCCTGGACTGCGTGGATTACCACTATGCCTATGGTGTGGCCCTGATGGCGGTGCCACCCATCCCGCCGGATGATGACCAACTGCTGAAGCTTGACCTGCTGAAGATGAAGCTGACACGGGCCTCATCCC
>DKFG01000044.1:3782-13924 GCA_002452325.1 Geobacter sp. UBA6802 | reverse complement strand
GCCTGGATCAGCAAACAGCTGAAACAGACTGGCTCCTGGGCTGCCATCTATCCGGCCCATGGCGAGGTCTGCACTGAATCGCTGATTAAACCCTACTACCGCCTGCTGGAAGAGCTGGATGGCACACGCACTGCCGGTGCCATTGCCAAGCAATTGCGGATTCCTGCTAGCGACGCCTTGGAGTTTCTGCAATTTGCCATGGCTGAGGGGATGGTGACGGATCTTGAAGGGGAAAAGGGATGAGTGAGCAACCTATAAGGATTACTTACAAGTTCGTCAGGATGGCAAGCGTCAGGTAAACCGCAAGCTGCGGTACTACCGGCTGGACGCCGTGATGACTGGCTTGCCAAACATGAGCTGAAGAACTGTTCCATTTGGGGGATTGACCGGTTCACGCGCGCGCGTGAACCGGTCAAGTACGAGTTACCCCAACACAAAAATGAAGAACAATCAAGGAGAAGCTTATGAGCACAGCGAGTATTTCTGAGCCAATTTCCGGCGACAAACTCTATCAAGAACGAGCTCGTGCTGCATTCCCCTTACTTGTCCGTCAAGCGCAAGCCGGTGTTCCAATTTATTACTCCGATCTTGCTGAAGAGCTGGAAATGCCTAACGCTCGCAATCTCAATTACGTGCTTGGTAGCATAGGACAGTCGCTGGAACTACTGTCTAAGGAATGGAAGGAGAAAGTGCCACCAATCCAATGCCTTGTCGTCAATAAGAGTACTGGTTTGCCCGGAGAAGGAATTGGCTGGTTCCTCGTAAAGAAAGAAGATTTTGCGTCCTTGCCGCTACGCCAACAGCGCGCAATTGTAGAAGCTGAACTTCAAGGTGTTTTCACATATCCGCGATGGGAAAAAGTTCTAGAATTTTTTTCACTTGAGCCGACATTAGCAGATTTCGCCCCGATTGTATCCAAGGCTTCAGGAGGAGGATTTGGGGGCGGTGAAAGCAAGCATCATAAAGCCCTAAAAGAGTATGTGGCGAAAAATCCCGAAGCAATTGGACTAAAAGCAAGTACACCAATCGGCATCACTGAGCAGCCATTACCATCAGGTGACAGTCTCGATGTCTCGTTCTTTAACAGAAAGTGTTGGGTGGCAGCAGAAGTCAAATCTGCAATTTCTTCAGAAGCCGACATCGTCAGGGGACTTTTTCAGTGTGTTAAGTATCGGGCGGTTATGGAGGCAGTGCAAGTTTCGGAGGCGCGTGCTCAAAATGCAAGAGCTTTGCTTGTACTGGAGTCTACGTTCCCGCAATCACTCGTCCCGCTGAGAAACATTCTTGGAGTTGAGGTGGTTGAAGGTGTATCGCCCAAAAATGGCTAACCATCGGCAACACCGGTCAAGCCGGTGGTGCCTCAGTCCCGTGTGTGCTCGGCAGGGCGCGTGTCGCGTATCCCCCATTTATTACCAATGTCGAACAATTGGATTGACCATTGCTATCGGAGATCGTTACTATCAATGACAAAATCCTGTTGTATAATGAGGATATACTATTATGAGTCCAACTGTTTTTCGTGAGGCTGGTTTTCGTTTTTACTTCTTTTCCAGGGAAGAGCCGAGAATGCATATTCATGTGCAGTCAAACAACGGAGAAGCCAAGTTCTGGATAGAACCGGAAATACAAATTGCTCAAAACCACGGTCTTTCAATGAGGGAACTAAACGAGGCGGACAGCCTTATTAAGGAGCATCAAAATGAAATCCGCAAGGCATGGCAACAACATTTTCCCGGCTGAGGTTACCAATATTTCATGCAACGGAATTTGGATGCTGATTGATACCAAAGAAATGTTCTTGGCGTTTGAACATTTTCCGTGGTTTCAGGAAGCATCAATAAAGAAAATCCTGCATGTCGAAATGCCCTCAGAAAACCACCTTTACTGGCCTGAACTGGATATTGATCTGGATGTAAACAGCATTCTTTATCCAGAAAACTATCCTCTTGTAAGTCAGCATCAAATCTAACAGTTAAACGAGTCTACCAAGTTTCCAATCAGGCGGCGGCACACAGTCGGCTCGATAAAACTGCGCCGCTGGTGCGCCCCACGACGTTGGCCCAAAAAAGAGAAATCATGAGAATTGTTAGCTGGAATTGTAATGGTGGCCTAAGGAAAAAACTTGAAAAATTCCTGTCACTGGAAGCTGATATCCATATCATCGAATCATCTGCAGAGACATTACAGAGGCCAATGGAGTATTCCCTATGCAATACACCCGTTCTTTTCTGAGCCTGCTGTTCACCGCCAGTATTCTGCTGACTGTTCCGCTGCCATCCCATGCAGACAGCCTGACTGCCGATGTCGGCGCTGGCTTGCTGGTTATCAGCAAATCTGACAACCTGTGGGGCCGGGGCAAATCATCCATCGCCAGCCTCAGCAACAGCCCCCAAAGCCAGACCGTGGTCATGGCGATACCGGCCCTGCTGCTGCGCTACCGTCAGGATTCGCTGAAGAACACGTATTTTCTGGGAGCCACAGAAGAGGACTACGGGCGGGTAGCGGTGGGGGTCAAGCATGATCTGGCACAGGGGTCGGTTGATGCGGCCCTGTTCTACTCTTTCATGGGCAGCGAATGGGCAGATCCCTACACCCTCAACAGATCCTCCACCAAGGTACAGAACTTCGGCCTTCGGGCCGGTTGGGATAGGATTGCCGGAAGCCCGTTTTCCGCCCATTACACTGTTTCGGCAAAGCTGGTGAATAACGATCAGAGCGGTGAACGCTACCCTGATCTGAAGCGGGACGGCACCAAACACCTGCTGCGGATCAACTATGCGCTCAAGCTGACCGATTCTCTTACGCTTACTCCCTCGCTGTCCTTTGAACGGGAGATTGCCGAAGGCGCTGCAAACCGGTCCAGCTCTCCCGGCGGGGCGTTCTCGCTGATCTGGCGGCAGCAGAACCTGACCTGGATCAACCGGGTTTCAGGTTCATACAGCATGCATGACAACGCCAATCCAGTCTTTGGCACGACCCTCAAGGAACCGGGCTACAGCGCAACATCCCTTGTCCTCTGGAAGAACCCCTTTGATTTCAAAAAATTCTGGCTGACTGCAGGCATTGTCTACGAGCAGACCTTGCCCAACATCACCTTTTTTGAAAAACGGTCAAACTACTTCTTCCTGCTGGGCGGGTATTCGTTCTAACCGGCTGCGGATACTGATTGACATAGAAAGAATGCTACCTTCCATGCTCCCGCGTATTCTGATGGCACTTGCCGTCATACTGCTGCCTGGTACCAGTACAACGGCATCTGCGCAGTCCTCAGAACTGCCGCCGCTCCGTACCGTTGCACATGCAATTTTGAACACTTAGCCTGAAATATACTCGGCAAGGACCCCGCTTGTCTGCCGCAGACGTTTACTGAGTATTTTGGCCAATCCAAGCAAGACCTTACCCCATAGCCTGGGAACCGTTTCAGACATTTCTTCAAATTTTGACTCTTCTATCACCATGATAAGCAGCGGGCTCTTTACCATTACCGATGCCGATCTCGGCTCTTTGTCTATCAGAGCCATTTCACCTACTATATGACCGGGGCCAACCGATGCAATTTCTTTGGCAACCTTGTTGGTATCTTCCTTTAAAATACGCACCCGACCTTTAAAGAGCAAAAAGGCAAAATCACTTTGTTCTCCCTGACGGCACAGACAAACAGCAGCAGGGACTTCCCACACAGAGAAATATCCTGCCAGAGTTTGCAGTTCTGGCCAGCTGAGTTCTTTGCCAAAATCGCTTTTTTCAAGAAGAGAGGCCTTCTCATGTATTGAAAGAAGCATCAACTTCATTCCAATGGACATAAAACGCTGGGAAGCAGGTTCCATAGCACCTCCACTTTGAAGATAGTCAGGCAGACATGTACTCCTGATCAAGGTTATTACCGAATCCGGCTGGACAGGCAAGGATTTCAAGCAGAGGCGCAACCGGGTACATCGATTTGTGAGAATCAGGCTGACACGGCCTGTTTTTTTGGGTATAGATTATGCAAATTTAGCGAATATCCATGAGGCCAAACCATGACCAAGAGAACAGCTGCAGCTGCAACCAAGAGTCCCGCAGTGCCGCCTCCTGCAGCTACCTTCCATTACGTTGGTATCGGCGCCTCGGCAGGCGGACTGGAGGCGATTGAGTCCTTTTTCACCAACATGCCGCCGGACAGCGGCATGGCCTTTATCGTGGTCCAGCACCTTTCACCTGATTACAAGAGCCTGATGGTTGAGCTGCTCTCCAAAAAGACCGCCATGCCGGTTCACCGGGCCGAAGATGCCATGGAGGTGCTGCCCAACCATGTCTATCTGATCCCCCCCAAGAAGAACCTGACCATCTTCCATGGCAAGCTGCTGTTGTCCGATCAGGACCACAGCCGGGGGATCAACCTGCCGATTGACCTGTTCCTGCGTTCTCTGGCCGATGACCAGGCTGATCGGGCCGTGGCGATTATTCTCTCCGGTACCGGCAGTGACGGCATGCGCGGGGTGCGGACCATCAAGGAAAACGGCGGCATGGTGATGGTGCAGTCAGAAGAATCGGCCAAGTTTGACGGCATGCCCCGATCTGCCATCTCCACCGGTCTGGCTGACTTTATCTTGCCGCCGGATCAGATGCCCAAACAGCTGCAGGCCTTTATCAAGCACCCTTACGTGACCAAGACCGACCGTTCCGAGAGCCTGTTAAGCAACGAAGACGGGCTGATCCGCATCTTTGCCCTGCTGCGTGAACGCTGCAAGGTTGATTTTACCTACTATAAACCCAGCACGGTGGTGCGTCGGATCGAGCGGCGGATGTCCATCAACCAGGTGGAGGATATCAAGGATTATGTTGCCTTTATCCTCAACAACCCGGCCGAGCTGAACACGCTCTACCGCGAGCTGCTGATCGGCGTCACCAGCTTCTTCCGTGATCAGGAGGCATTTGACCATCTGGCTACCTATGTGCTGCCGGATCTCTTCCGCAATGTCACCAGCCGTGAAATCCGCTTCTGGGTGGCGGCCTGCTCCACCGGCGAAGAGGCCTATTCACTGGCAATCCTGGCCCGAGAATGTATGGATCAACTGGGTGTTTCCCACGATATCAAGATCTTTGCCACCGATATCGACCGCGATGCCATCCATTACGCTGCGGCCGGCAGTTACCCGGAGAGTATTGCGGCCGATCTGTCCCCCCGCATTCTGTCAAAGTACTTCCACAAGCGGGACGACAACTTCCAGATCGCCCGCACCATCCGTGAGATGGTGGTCTTTGCCCAGCACAACCTGATCAAGGATCCCCCCTTTACCAACATACATCTGATCAGCTGCCGCAATGTGCTGATCTACTTCCAGTCGGTACTGCAGCGCAAGGTTTTTGAATTCTTCAATTTCTCTCTGGCAAGCAACGGCGTGCTCTTTCTGGGCAGCAGTGAAACCACCGGCGAGATGTCATCCTACTTCGAGCCGCTTGAGCAGAAACTGAAGATCTTCCGCTCTAAAGGCAGACTGAAGCCACTCTCCGACACCCACCTGCCCACGGTGACCGATACCCGCTTCCATGAGATGAAGGGGCAGTTTGCCGTTGCCCGCCGTGCGTTGCGGGCCACCGATGAAGAGCGGGTGATGGAACGTTTCATCGAGGTCGCCAGCCTGGACTACATCCCCCTGGCCCTGGTGGTAAACGAGCAGCTTGAGGTACAGCATATCTTTGGTGATGCTGCCGGTTACTTCCGGCTCCCCTCCGGCAAGGTGGTAAACGATATCTCGAAAATGGCAGTCAAGGAGCTGGCCATACCGCTTACCACCGGCATCCAGAAGGTGCTGCGCCAGAACCAGGAACTGCGGTTTTCCAACATCAGGCTTGGCCATCTTGAAGCAGGCCGCCTGGTTGATATGCGGATCAAGCCGATGCCGGGCAAAAAAGAACAGGAACGACTGGTGGCCATCTTTCTGAGTGAGGTGAAAAAGGGAAGCGATACCCCGGACAGCGGAGATCAGGTTCAGACCTACGACCTCTCCAAAGAGACCGAAGACCGGATGCGGGATCTGGAGCATGAGCTACAGTTTACCCGTGAGAATCTGCAGGCCACCATTGAGGAGCTGGAGACCTCCAACGAAGAACTGCAGGCCACCAACGAAGAGCTTCTGGCCAGTAACGAGGAGCTGCAGTCCACCAACGAAGAGCTGCAATCAACCAATGAAGAGCTGTTTACGGTCAATGCCGAGTTCCAGAACAAGATCATTGAGCTGACCGAGCTGCACAATGATCTGGACAACCTGCTCTCGGCCACCCAGATCGGCAACCTGCTGCTGGACGAGAATATGGAGGTACGCCGCTTCTCAAAACGGATCGGCGATATCTTCAAGCTGCTGGACAGCGATATCGGCCGACCGATCACCCATATCACCCACCACCTGCAGAACTGCGACCCGATTGCCCTGATCAGAGAGGTACAGATTACCTGCAAACCGGTGGAGCAGGAGGTACAGACCCAGGACGGACGCTGGCACCTGATGCGGATAGTGCCCTACGCTGTTGGCCCCAAGACCTTCTCCGGCACAGTGGTCTCTTTTGTCGATATCACCATCATGAAACAGGCCCAGGAGAGCGCCAGGGAGGTACAGCGACTGTTTGCCGATGTGGTGCATGCCTCACCGGCCCTGGTCTGGCTGGCCGATACCAGCAAAGGCTGCATCTGGTTTAACGAACCCTGGCTTGCCTTTACCGGCCGCACTATAGAGCAGGAGCTGGGCAATGGCTGGGCTGAAGGGGTTCACCCTGATGATTTTGATCGCTGCCTGAAAGTTTACACCGAATCGTTTGACCAGTTGAAGCCGTTTTCCATGGAATACCGGCTGCGGCGGCATGATGGCCTCTATCGGGTGATTCTTGACGAGGGACGGCCCCGCTTCAAGGCAGATGGCAGCTTTGCCGGTTACATCGGCGCCTGCCTTGATATCACCGACAACACCTGCCCGATGGAGCGGCAAGAGTGCCTGATGCGCTCGGTTCGTAAAAAGGAGGATTAAGGGATGAAACCGGCAGGCCCCCCTGATTTAAAGATGCTGCGGCAGCGTGCCGAGGCATTGCTCAGTTCTTCTCCGGCATCGCTCTGCAGCCTGACACCCGAAGAGGTTAAGACGCTGGTGCATGATCTTTCGGTACACCAGATTGAGCTGGAACTGCAGAACGACGAGCTGCTCAATGCCCAGCTGCAGATCGAGCGGGCCCGTGATGAGCTTTCCCGGCTGTATCACCAGGCGCCGGTAGGCTATCTGACCTTGAACCGTAACGGCAGCATAGAACGTTGCAATCAGACCTTTGCGACCATGGTTGGAAAATCATCCGATCTATTGATCAACAAGCCGCTGGCCGACCTGCTGGACAATCCGGACCGGACCATCTTTCTGGGCAGATTTCGCGCGTTCTGCAATCAGCCGACCGACAAAGCAATCGACCTCTATTTTCCGGCTCGGGGCAGCGGCAACGGTTTTCACGGCCGCCTGACCGCCAGCATCAGCACCGATGCACCCCATCCGCATGCTGGTGAAGAGCCGTCCCTGCTGGTGATTGTGCAGGATATCAGTGAACAGCGGATTGAAGCCCTGTACCGGGTGAGGGCCGAGGAACAGCTCAAGACCCATGACCTTTTTATCAGCACCCTGTTGAACACGGTTCCGATTCCTATCTTCTACAAGGACAATCAATGCCGCTATCTGGGCTGCAATACTGCATTCAGGGCGCTGACCGGCTTGAGTGACGAGCAGCTGATCGGCAGGACGGTTTTTGACATAGCACCACCAGAGACGGCACTGCGCTATGATGAGGCAGACAAGGAACTGCTGGCTAATCCGGGGACCCAATCCTACGAGTGGAAGGTAACCGGTACAGACGGGGTTGTCAAAACCGTTGTGTTTAACAAGGCAACCTTCTGCGACGCCAACGGAGAGGTAAGCGGGATAGTCGGCGCCATCCAGGACATCACTGACCTGAAAGGGCTGCAGGACTGCATGTCACAGGCCAGGGAGGCGGCAGAACAAGCCTGCCGCGCCAAAAGCGAATTTCTGGCCAACATGAGCCATGAACTGCGTACCCCGATGAACGGTGTGCTGGGCATGGCCCAGCTGCTTGAGATGACCGAACTGACCACGGAACAGCAGGAATGTGTGACGGCCATCATGCAGAGCGGCTCCGGGCTGGTCAAGATTATCGGTGATATCCTTGATCTTGCCAAGATCGAAGCCCAGCGGATGCAGCTGCAGCACGAACCGTTTTCGCTCAGGGCAACCGTTACACAGTCCGTCAACCTGCTCCGTCCCCAGGCCCAGGCCAAGGGACTCTCACTCTTTTCCAGAATCGCCCCGGATCTGCCCGATCTGTATCTGGGCGATGAGGGACGCCTGCAGCAGATCCTGCTGAACCTGCTGGGCAATGCCATCAAGTTTACCAGCCGGGGCAGCATCAGCATTACCGTACTGGCCGGGGCTCTTGACGCAACAACCTGCACCCTGCGTTTCAGCATTAAAGACACCGGCATCGGCATCGCTTCCGCCAGCCTGAACAAGCTATTTATTCCGTTCAGCCAGGTTGATGGCTCCACCACCCGCAGATTCGGCGGCACCGGTCTGGGGCTGGCAATATCAAAACAGCTGGTTGGGCTGATGGGAGGGGATATCAGTGTTGAAAGCACCGAAGGGGTCGGCTCCACCTTTTTTGTCCGGCTGCCGCTTGAACTGGCACCCGAGCAGGTCTGCGAACAGACAAAACCGGCTGTCTCTGCCGCTCCGACCGGGCACTGCCCCGCAGACTGCCGGGTTCTGCTGGTAGAAGACGATTTTGTCAATCAACTGGTCATGGATACGATGCTCCGCAAAATGGGCTACCTGACGGAACTGGCCGGCAATGGTCAGGAGGCCCTGGATCTGCTTGCCGTTGAGGCGTTTGACCTGGTGCTGATGGACTGCAGCATGCCGGTACTTGACGGCTATCTGACCACTGAAAAAATACGGAATCAGTCAAGCGGCCTGAAAAATCCGGAGATCCCCATCATAGCCCTGACTGCACGGGCCATGCAGGGGGATCGGGAAAAATGCCTGAAGGCCGGCATGAATGATTACCTGTCCAAGCCGGTCCATTTTGATGAGCTTACGACTGTTTTGAACCGCTGGCTGTCTTTGAGGCAATTCTGAGCGTCACAAGAATTTTACTGGACGGATGGAGCGTTTTCCCCGTACCATGCCACAACTTCAGCACCAACAATCGATGAAAGGTTATCACACATGGCACAGGCACAAAAAGGCGACAAGGTTCGGATCAATTTTACCGGCAAACTGGAAGACGGCACCATTATAGAGACGACTCTCGAATCAGACGATTGCTGCAGCGACGACGACTGCAGCGATGACTGCGCCTGCGAATACGGGCCTGCAGAGCTAACCATTGGCGAAGAAGAGTTTTTTCCGGCCATAGAAGCAGCACTGATCGGGATGACTCCCGGTCAGAGCACAACCATCACCATTCCTGCTGTGGATGCCTTTGGCGAGTACGATGCCGAAGCAGTCTTTACCATTGAAAAGCAGCTCTTGCCCGATGACATGGAGCCCGAGGTGGGTGACGACCTGATCCTGACCGGTGAAGATGGCGAAGAGCTGGAAGTAACCGTGGTTGAGGTGGGCGAAACCGCTGTCACCTTTGATGCCAACCATCCCCTGGCCGGCGAAGATCTGACCTACGAGATTGAACTGGTGGAGATTCTGTAGAACCTGTATTGAAACACGGAGCAACAGAGCAACAGAGAAAAGCAATCCCTTAAATAGCAAAGATTTTCTATTCAAGCTGGTTAATTGCCATTTGCTTGTTGCCTTTCCCTCAGTTGCTCAGTTGCTCTGTGTTTCAGCTATCTTTTCTGATGACTTCACTATCCTTCCCACCAAACCAACACAAACTTCCCTGGTTACCTGACACAACACCCCTGATGCTGGCCCCGATGCAGGGGCTGACCAACCGCGGTCTGCGGGAGCTGTTTGCCTGCTGGGTGCAGCCGGACACCCTCTTTACCGAGTTTATGCGGGTGGCCCCCGGTGAGACCACCAAGCGTCTGGCTGCCGCAGACCTGCGCGAAATCGCCCCCGCCGAACAGGGAATTCCGCTGGTGGTGCAGCTGATCGGCC
>DKFG01000044.1:0-3741 GCA_002452325.1 Geobacter sp. UBA6802 | reverse complement strand
GCCGGATGACCACCGGCCTGACCGGAGGTGGCATCCTGCAACAGCCGGAGCTGTTGCAAGAGCTGATTCCGGCCCTGCGCAGTGTGATCAGCGGCAGCTTTTCAGTCAAACTACGCTCCGGGTATGCCGACCCGCAGCAGATCTTTACGTTGCTACCGTTATTTGAGACTGCCGGTGTAGATTTTCTGGTGCTGCACCCTCGCACCGTAGTGCAGGAGTACGAAGGTCGGGCTGACCACACCGTTACGGCCAGAGTTGTACAGGAAACCGGGATTCCGGTGATAGCCAACGGTGATGTGCGGACCGCTACGGAGGGACTGCAACTGCTGGAACAGACCAGGGCAGCCGGTCTGATGCTGGGCAGGGGGGCGATTGCCGACCCGCTGCTGTTTACCCGGCTGCGACAACGGACCGTGGCCCAGCCGGACCGGTCTGAACGGGCCGCCATGCTTCGTTTCTACCTGACGGGACTGCTGGAGCGCTATCAGAGGATCTTCTGTGGTGAACAGCAGATCCTGGGTAAAGTAAAATCGGTCTTTGCCTGCATGGACGACCCTGCTTTTGCCAGGCAAATCAAGGGGTTGAAAAAAGCCGTCGCAATAAGGAAGTTTCAGGAGCTGCTTGCATCCCTCAGCTGAACAGCACAGAACAACGCAGCATGGTTGGAGGTAAACACCGGCGGATCGCGGCGGATGACGGCAGCTATCTCCGGTAACCTGCTGAACTCCTGACGCAGGAAACGACGCACCTGCCCACGTCCCCATCCCTGCGGATGCTGAAAACCGGTATAGAGCGAGAGATCACCATCGTAAAACAACTCCGTCTCATACCCAGCCACCTCATCACCAAAGAGCGGCATATTGAAGATAGCCAGATTCAGAAAGGTAATTGCCTGATGGTGCTGCTGCACAAAGACTTGGGTGCGTCGTGCTGCCGCCTCATCTTCAGCCGGGGTACCAAACAGCAGGTAGCCGTAGACTGCAATGCCTGCCTGCCGCAGGTTCTCCAGAATCAATCCGGCCATCCCCAGCTCAATTCCCTTGTGCAGACGATCCAGCACCGCCTGATCACCGGATTCAATCCCCAGTTTCAGCATCACGCAGCCTGATTGCTTCAAGGCATGACAGAATTTGGGATCAGCCAGCTGCTTTTCAAACCTGACAAACCCATACCAGGGCACGCCGGGCGGCTGTTCAATCAGACGCTGCAGCAGGGCTGGGCTAAGGGCATTGTCCAGCAGGTGTAGGAGTGCTGGTTGGTACTGCTGCACTAACTGTTGTAGTTCAGTCAGCACCAGTGAGGTTGGCAACGGTCGGTAACGGTTCCCCTCGGCCCGTTCCGGGCAGAAGGAGCAACGGTTCCACCAGCAACCGGACGCGGCACTGTAGGGCAGGATCAGACCGGGACTCAGGTACTGCTGCAACGGCAACAACTGATAGTCAGGCATGCCGCTACACTGCGACATATCATGTCCCATCAGCGCCAGCAGAGGCCCTTCACCAGGCCCGCTGATCAGGTGATCAATCAGGCTACCAAACGGGTTCTGCCAATCAGGCCGGGATAGCCAGGAACTGACCAAACCACCGCCAAGCACAATTTTTACATTGGGATACTGCTGCCGGATCAGCCCGATCAGGGCAAAACTGCATAGGGCCTGACTGAGGAAGTTGAGCGAGATGCCGACCGTAGTGATCCCTTCCAGCAGTTCCGGCAACCGCTGCTGAAAAAAGGAAGAAAAGGGGTTCTGTGCGGGGTTGGCAGCGGCCTGCAGCAGATCCCTGCTGCGTACCGGTGAGAGTGTTTCATGCCGATAGTCAGCCAGCGCAACCTCTGCCTGATCTGCCCGACCTGCTATCATCAGCAAGCGGTTCAGGTCATTAACGGCGCTGTTGTATCGGCCAGCGTTGACATAGACCGCAGGATTACGCAGGGCAGCCAGATGTTGTTGCCTGCTGCGCCAGGCTCGGTTGGTCCAGGTGTCATCTGCTGTTGGCTGCTGTTCCAGCAGCCAGAGCTGACCTTCAAGATTGGCATCCCACAGGCGGCAGGGGATGCCATTGACCTGTAACGCACCGGCCAGCCGGGCAACCCCGGCCGGGGGTTCACAGGCCTTGGCAATGGGGGGAAAGATCAGGAGCATGGCATAGTGATGCAGGAATCAGCTGTTGGCTGACGTGGCAAGTCCGGGAGGTATCCGTGCTTCACAGGGAATGCCAACCTGGCACAGTCCGCAGGGGGTGGCCCCGGTACCATAGGTTTGCTCCACAAACGGTGTCGTCTTTTCTCGGATATAGTCACAGCAGCCCTGTTTGTCGTGCCCTGCTGTAGTGCTGATCGCTGCTGCAGGGCAGCGTTTGCCACAGATGCCGCAGGTCCCTTGTGCATACCAGAGACACCAGGCGTGATGATCATCACCATAGGCCCGCCTGTTCACCGGCAGATCTATCCGCGCCACCACCGACCCAAAACGGACCGCCTTGCCCCAACGGGTAATCAGGCCATCGGACAGACCAAAGGTGCCATGCCCGGCAACAAAGGCAGTATGCCTCTCAGACCAGTTAGAAGCTATCCCATACTGTTGAGACTGCCGAGAGCCAAATGCAGGCAGCCGCTCAGGCGCTGTAGCCGGGTACCCTGCGCTGGTCAGGGTATCTGCCAGGTGGTTGCGCAGATCACAGTTGAATGCCTCGCCATAGAACCGTGAACGGGCCCACCGCTCAGCCGGCATAACCGCTTCATGGCGCTGATCAATGCGAGTTTGCAGCGTCTGCGGCAGAACGTAGCTGATAACCCGCAGCTCACTGGCAGGTACCGGATGTTCCGGAAACGCAAGGGTATATGCCTCCTGCGGGGTCCAGTAAAACGGGCCGATCAGCTCTTTGATACGCTGAAAGAGCGGGTCATTTCCGGCGGCGACGGCAACATGGGGCTCTGCCCATGCTTTTTCCGCCGTAGCCATCTGCAGGCTGTTGCCTGCAGCAGAGGCCCAGTACTGATAGATGATATTTTCTATGTCAACGTTTGCGGTCATCTCACCACCATCCTCTCGGCCATGGCAAACTGCAGAAACTCCAGGGCATCGGCAGCCGGTATCTTAAGGGAGTTGCAACGTGATAAAGCACACCGGCTAGCGTGGGCTATTCCCGCTGACCTGTGCTGCCGCAAGTTGGACATTCTCTTTAGAAATGAAAAAGTCGCGTATTCAACCCGTTAACGGTCCGAAGCTGAGACGCGGCTCAATGATTTGCTTATTTCTCAAGGTGTGTTAGCCAAGTGCGGCCAATCCTTTACGGTCAATACGATCAAGAAGACGTTGTGCAGGGCAGCTGGGTTTTTTCTGCCCTTGTTCCCACTGCTGCACCGTAGTGATCATATGGGGCTTACGCCCCATGCGCCATGCCGGGCGCACGCAAAAAAAGGGCGGCCTATTCGGCCGCCTTTTATATTAATCCTACTTCAAATTCTTCTTGATCCGTTCAACCGCCTCAATCACGTTCTCGCGATGGCCGAAGGCTGAGAGCCGGAAGAACCCTTCACCACTGGGGCCGAAGCCGGAGCCAGGGGTGCCGACCACGTTGCATTCATTCAGCAGCTTGTCAAAGAAGTCCCAGCTGCTCATGCCGCCGGGGGTCTTCAGCCAGATGTAGGGGGCATCCACACCGCCGTAGCAGGTGACACCAACCTCTTTCAACCCTTCACGGATGATCCGGGCGTTTTCCATATAGTAGTCGATGATCTCTT
>DKFG01000222.1:6712-7231 GCA_002452325.1 Geobacter sp. UBA6802 | reverse complement strand
TGAAGGCGCCAAAGGCCAGCATGACGAACTGCACCACCGTGGTCATGGCAACCGGTTTGCCGTTATGCCCCAGCGGTAACAGTTCCGGAAAGCTGGCCAGAAAGATGATCGAGCCGACACCGCTGAAGAACAGTACCACTGAAAGCTTGGCGGTGGCAGAGATCTTTTGATCCAGAGTGGTAACGCTGGCGTTCAGTGAATTACGGAAATCTGGGTCTTCCAGACGGGCTTGAAATTCTGGGTCTTTATCCAGGTCTTTGCCGCGATTGAAGCTCCAGGCAGCCGCTGCCAGCACCCCCAGCACACCGGCCGGCATGGTAACCATGATGATATCCACCAGCGTCACCGGATACCCGGCCTTGGCTGCAAACCCCAGGAAGAAGGTCACGGCAGCGGCCACCGGACTGGCGGTAATGCCCATCTGTGAGGCCACACTTGAGATGGCCATCGGACGCTCAGGCCGGATGCCGGTCTTCAACGCCACGTCGGCAATTACCGGCAGCAGGGCGTAGACCGCAT
>DKFG01000222.1:179-6607 GCA_002452325.1 Geobacter sp. UBA6802 | reverse complement strand
CATCACCGCAATCGGCGGCTCAGACGGAGCACTACGGAAGCCCAATACCAGCAGTGAAACCCCCAGACCGCCAATCAGGCCGAGGGAGACACCACCTCGGCGGATACCGATTAAGACCGCCCCAAGTACCAGCACGAATTGAATCCAGAACATTGCCATGACAGACCTCCTTGACGTTATGTCGTCTGTTGTGCCCCGCAGGGCGAAAGTAGTAAGCGTTGTCATGGAATGAGCAGATACGATGCCAACGCGCTGTATTTTATGTAAGCTATTGCTATGACTAAGCTAATGTGTGGTGAAGGGGTGTTGTATAAGGGGTAAGGGGTATAACGTTGGTTATGGCAGCAGTGGCGCGGTCTGTGGATAGTCTTTTGATGTCATATTGTTATGCTGTGATAACCGATGTTATTGCTATAACGCCAGTTATGGGGGGAGATCTTGAGGCTGTCAGGACACGATTTGCTGATGACAGTTCTCCCGCGTATATACTCCTTGCAATATGCATAAATATATGTATAATTGTGCTATGCTATTCACATGGGATGAAAAGAAGCGGATCAGCAATATAAAGAAGCATGGTATTGACTTCGCCCGTGCTGCTGAAATATTTGCCGGTCCAACATTCACTTGGGAAGACAGCAGATTTGACTACGGAGAACAGCGGTGGATCACCATGGGGTTGTACGGTTCACAGGTAGTGGTTCTGGTAGCGCATACGGAAGCAGAGGAGGAAATTCATGTCATCTCAATCCGAAAAGCAGATAAAGAAGAACAGGCGCTCTTCTTCAGCAATATCTGATGATGCACCCAAAGTGACGCAGGCAATGCTTGATGCTGCCCGGTTTCGGGTCGGTTTAAAGGATGCCCCGCGTAAGCAGAGGGTTAACATCATGCTGGATACTGCTGTTGTAGCTGCATTCAAAATTAAAGCCGGTGATCGGGGCTACCAAACGCTGATCAATGAGGCTTTGAAGCAGTATCTCAGTCAGAATCTGCTTGAAGATACGTTAAGGCGTATTTTGCGCGAAGAGCTGACTCATGCCAATTGATTACACATGGTAAAATACTTAAATCATGGTGGGAAGATCTCAATCTATGCAAGAAGGGTCGCTGATTGGCGGCCCTTCTTGCATTTTGGGCAGTGCAATGTATACTCCTGCGAATCAGTCCTTAGGAGCGCGGTATGGTCAGCAATAAAAACGATATCATCATGTTCCTGCAGACGCACAAGGATGAAATGGCGCAGCGTTTCGGTGTGGTGAGCGTCGGCCTCTTCGGTAGTTATGCCAGAGGAGAGGCTCGCGAGGATTCTGATATCGACATTGCCATAGAGATCAGATCTGAAAAGAAATCCTTGGGGAATTTTCTTGGCATCAGGCGTTACCTTGAACAGCAGCTGGGCAAGACGGTTGACCTTGGCATTGAAAGCACCTTGAAGCCGTTGGCGCGTGAGATAGTTGCCAAGGAGATTATCCATGTCTGAACGTACACAGCTTCTGTATTGCCAGGACATATTGGAATCAGGCGCGGCAATTCAGTCATTGGAGCAGATTGCACTGTTTTTGCCGATCTTCATGATTTGACCATATATCGTTCAACTTGGAGTGGGTACTATCTATCAAGTCGGAGTTATGGATATGTCAAAAACTCAATTGAAAAAATTAAAAATTGAAAAATTTCGTGCATTGAATAATGTGGAGATTGAGTTTGGTAGCCACATTACCGTGATCTGTGGAAAGAATGGCACATCCAAGTCATCCATTCTTGGGATAGCAGCACAAATTTTTAGCTTTGAAAAAGACTACGTCAAAGATGAA
The DNA here is from genome assembly GCA_002452325.1 of Geobacter sp. UBA6802. GTDB lineage: Bacteria > Desulfobacterota > Desulfuromonadia > Geobacterales > Pseudopelobacteraceae > Trichlorobacter. The sequence continues at coordinate 4,790 of DKFG01000222.1, read as the reverse complement.
TCTCTTTCCTATCGACAAATTACTGGTGGTGATTTTAAATCACAATATCGCGATCATTTCAGGATATCCGATACGTTTGATATTCCGGGTTCTATGAAGGTCGATATTGAGTTGCAAGATGGCTATACCAATCAAACAGCTACTGCAAAGCTTGAACTAATGAGACGTGGCAAATCTCCGAGGCCCGTGGTTAGAAACAATAGTGTGGCGGTCGGAAATAAAAGTAGAAATTTCACACACCCAGTTATTTTTCTAAGTCTGAAGCGCCTCTATCCCATTGCAAACAGGGAATACAACGTTATTGATTCTGCATACCTAAATACGCATAGTAAAAAATTTATTGGTTTGACCAATGAACTGCTGAACAGAAGTTCTTCACGAGCAACAGGTACGGAAGGAACCATCAGCTCAGCAGTAGCACACGGTGATAATTACGATCAGGAATCTGTCTCTGCCGGAGAAGACAATGCAGGTCAAATTGTACTGGCGATCATGTCTTTCCGAAAGTTGAAGGAGGATTATCCAGACTACAAGGGGGGCTTGTTGCTGATAGATGAGGCAGATGCAGGGCTATTTCCGACGGCGCAAATTAATCTGTTGAAAATGCTTGATCGGGAGTGTAAGGACCTGAATATTCAGGTGGTCATGACCTCTCACTCGCCAACGCTGATTGAGTATGCATTTGAGCAAAGCCAGACATATAGAAATCGATACAAGACGGTCTATCTGAGCAACACCTATGGCGATGTTCAGATAATGCAGAATATGTCATGGCCTCAAATAAGTGCAGACATTAATACAAGAACAATTGCTGCAAGCCCGAAATCCTCTTTGCCTAAAATAAATATCTATTTTGAAGACAAAGAAGGTTTCGATTTATTTAAGACCATCATGAATCGCCAGCCTTTAAAAAAATTCACGAATCCTCTTGCGGATATAACGCTGGGCTGCAGCAACTATATACAACTGATTCAAAAGAAAGTTACCGAATTTTCAGAGAGAAGTATTGTATGCCTTGATGCGGATGTGGCTCAGAGCATCCATGGGAAAAAGCTTAAGACGGTACTACTTCTTCCAGGACATCTGCCGCCAGATCAGTTGATCTTTGAGTATCTATACAATCTGCCGTCAGATCATACTTTTTGGAGGAATGAACTACAGTTTACACGTGATGTTTTTACCAATTCCGCCAGAGAGTTGATTAGAGAGCTTGCTGTCAGTGGCGCTAGCGTAGATCTAAAGAGGTGCGTAGCTGATTATCAACAAGGCGATAATGATGGAAAGCCCAAAGCGCGAGACATGTTTAAACGTTTCTATAAGACTGGCGATTTCCAAAGACTCTTGGCTTCTGTTAACCCTTGGAAGAGCTGGATTGAGTCCAATCAAGTATTATGTAATAAGTTCTTGAATGATTTTTTGAAGACTATGCGCAACGTTATGAAAAATGGACATTTTGTTGATGAGTCGAAATTGGCCTCATTGAATGTGAGACTGAAAGGGGCATAGTCGTGTACTCAAACAAACTCTATAGCCCTCTGCGTTATCCTGGCGGCAAAGCGCCTTTTGCTCCATTTATAGCTGAGATTATGGAGGCTAACAGATTGGTAGGCGGTCATTATCTTGAGCCTTACGCTGGCGGTGCTGGAGTCGCCTTGGACCTATTATTCCACGGGTATGTCAGTCATATTCATATAAATGACATAGACCCCGCTGTTTACGCTTTTTGGGTATCTGTGACTCAGTATGCGGTTGAATTATTAGACTTGCTTGAATCAACGCCAATTACCATGGAGGAATGGTTTAAGTGGCGCTCAGTGCTCCGTAATGGAAATGAAGTCAGTATGGTTGAAAAAGGATTTGCGACGCTCTTCTTGAATCGAACGAATCGTTCTGGAATTTTGAAGGCTGGTGTTATTGGGGGGAAAGCGCAAATTGGTGAGTACAAGCTCGACGCACGCTTCAAAAAAGATGTAATTGCTGCTCGGATTAAAAAAATTGCAGAACATGCAGACAACGTTTCAGTGTATTGCGAGGATTCATTGCAACTATTAAATCGTTGCGCAGACTTCCTTCCACAGAAATCCCTGATCTACCTTGACCCTCCTTATTACGTCAAAGGAAAAGGCTTGTATCGCAACTACTACGAACATGACGATCACAACGGGATTGCCGAAACACTTCAGAACGACAATTTTCAATGGCCTTGGGTTGTATCTTATGACAATGTTGAAGAGATTTGTTCAATGTACAAATTAAGTAAGTCTCTCAGCTATGGTCTGAATTACACGGCGCAGCGCCGATATATCGGAAACGAAGTGATGTTTTTCAGTCAGCATCTTTTCATCCCAGATGAGGCCATACCGCAAACAAAATCTGCTGCATAAAAAATTCCACCAGCGGGAAGCTAGGGCTTTTTCATATTTCAATTAAAAAACGGCCAGTCGGCCGCCTTTGTTGTTCTGCAAAAGAGCTTACCGGCTCTTCCCGATCAGACGGACAAAATCATCATAGGCTGCGAAACCGCTCAGGCGCCTGCCTCCGCACAGGTGCGTCGGCACCGCGGTAATGTGCAGATCCATGGCCCGCTGCCAATCGGCGTCCTATCTCCCCACCGAATACCACGTCCCTTTACCGCTGCCGTGTTGTTCCAAATACCCCTGCTGAACCAGTTGGCGCAGGTGCAGCTTGACGGTATTGCGATTGGCAGCTAGGAGGGTTACGGCATCGGCAATGGTGATCCTGCCTCGCTCCTTGGCGATGGCCAGCAACTTTTCCTCCAACGGTGCCAGCTTCTCCAGCAACTGTTCGCGCTCGATCTTGCCGAGCAGGATGTCTTTCTGCTTTTTCAGACTGGTCAGAAAGAAATACAGCCAATCATCCAGATTTTCGTCTTCACTGCGGATAAGTTTTTGTGAAGCCCGCAGTGCACGGTAATAACCATCTTTGTTTTCTTCTACAATCCGTTCCAGCGAACTGTACGGCACATAGCGGTAGCCGCTTTGCAGGAGCAGCAAGGTGGTCAGAACGCGGGAGAGACGACCGTTGCCGTCCTGGAACGGGTGGATAGCCAGAAAATGGACGACAAATGCGCCGATCACCAGTAGCGGATGTAGCTCTTTCTCCCGCAGAGCGGCCACTGTACTGCTGACCAGTTCTGCCATCAATCGTGATGTGTCGAAAGGGGATGCTGTCTCAAAAATAACGCCGATGCTTTTGCCATCGGCATCAAAGGCCTCCACGTTGTTAGGCAGCGTCTTGTACTCTCCCCGGTGAGCACTATCTTTGCTGCTGTACTTCAGGGTAATGCCGTGAAGCTGTTTGATGTGGTTCTCGGTAAAGGGGTTATGCTCCCATGCATCATGGATCGTATTCATCGCCTCGGCGTAACCGGCTACTTCCTCTTCATCACGGGAGCGGAACGATTGCATTTCCAGATTCGCCAGTAGCGTTTCAACCTGGAGATCAGACAGTCTGACTCCTTCAATTCTGGTGGATGAGCCAACGGATTCAATGGTTGCCACACGTTTAAGTGAACCGAGCTTGTCAGGAGCCAGCCGGCCAAGTAGTTCCCAGCGCCCCTTGAATTCATCAAGTTCGGCGATAAGATTCAGTATCTGGGTAGTAATGGTAATTGAAGATGTTTTGATCATAGGTTTGTGCTCCCACCCAAAACAATACCCTTAAATACCCGTAAGTGCAATCGGGATTACCCAAAAAAATACCCGTATACACCCTTATGGCATCAAGTGACAGCTTACAGAATGTAAAAGGCGGCCAATCGGCCGCCTTTCCTGTTTACCATCAAACACACATATTTTGAGTGGCTTGTCCAACGGCCTGCTTTTCTAGTGTTTCTTGATGTCCTTTTGCGGCAAGTGCGTATTCCGGTGAATTCGGCCTTGCAGCGGCTTATCGGTTTCAGTTTCTGTGGGGGTGTTACTGCCATCTGCTAGGACTCCCGCTGTTTCAGCCGTTTGGACAATGCCGGTTGCGAGATCCCCAGCAGCCGGGCTGCAATGGTCTGGTTGCCGTTGCTGCGCTGCATCGCCTCAGTTACCAGCAGTTCGGCGGCCTCGCTAAAGGTGGGCAGCCGTTCGCAGCAGAGAAACGGATTACGTCGCTCCGGGGAGGCTGCTGTCGGAGTGGCTGCCCGGGGGCCAATGGCGTTGATGAAGCGTTCCATGGAGAGTACGCCGCCAGTGTGTAGGCTGACCGCATCATAGACCAGCGCCTTCAGCTCCCGCACATTACCGGGAAAGGGGTAGGTGGCCAGCAGCTGGGCCAGTTCCCTTGGGGCGGTGGGTTTTTTCTTGCCCAACACCTGGGCCGCCTCTGCCAGAAAGTGTTCCAGCAACAGTGGGATATCGCAACGCCGGTCACGCAGGGCTGGGATCCGTACCTGATGGGTCTTCAGGCGGTAGTAGAGGTCACGCCGAAACTGGCCTGATGCCTCTTTAGTTGCCAGATCGGCATGGGTGGCCACAATCACCCGAGCCCGCAGCCGCTTGGGACGATCACTGCCCAGCGGGTAGTATTCCCCCTCCTGCAGCAGCCGCAGCAGCTTGACCTGGGAGGCGATGGAGAGGTCGCCGATCTCATCCAGAAACAGGG
>DKFG01000222.1:0-120 GCA_002452325.1 Geobacter sp. UBA6802 | reverse complement strand
TGTCGCTGAAGACCGTGTCATCCAGCCCGGCCACATTAACCGCCACCAGCGGCCCTTTACAGCCGCTGGCAGCATGGGCTGCCCGTGCCAGCAGTTCTTTGCCGGTGCCGCTTTCACCGG
>DKFG01000117.1 GCA_002452325.1 Geobacter sp. UBA6802 | reverse complement strand
TGACAATACCGCCCCAGAAGGAATCTTCATGTTTGAGGGTCATGCAGCATCCTGAGGTACACGTAGTAACGGCAGGCCGTTCGTTCTGCTTATACCCCAAGATATTTGATTTGACCAGCCTGCTACATCTCCACCCTGGTTACCACCCCTTGCAGCCTGCTGTGGAATCAAGACCAGGGGTGTTGTCACATTATTCTGCTATCGATGTTCTGGCACTCAACACCTTCATGCTTGTGAAGCATGCAATACCTGCTCTGTCGTGGATGGATTGGTAAAAAACAATAACAAGAGCGATATTATGTCAGAAAAGCTTGTCCTCTTCTTCGCTAATGATGCGAAGAAGAGCTTCGACTCCGACGGCGTCCATCAGGCGCTGCCGTACTTCCGGATTCTTCATCAGCTTGGAAATACAGGCCAGAACTTTCAAATGCTCGCCGTTCGACTCCTGCGGAGCAAGCAGTAAAAAGAAGAGATGCACCGGCATATCGTCCATTGCCTGAAAATCAATACCATTACGGCTTCGACCAAAGGCTACCAGTATACGTTCAAGACCCTTCAGCTTGCCATGGGGGATGGCAATACCGTGTCCGATACCGGTACTGCCCAGCTGTTCCCGTTCCTGCACGGCCTTGATAACGGCATCTCTGTCCAGCCCGTTTCCTGCCCGCAGTATCGCATCCGTCAGTTCAACAAGGGCATCGGTCTTGTTTGTTGCCGTCATGCTGTCAATGATGGCAGCAGGATTAAGCACGTCTATAAGTTTCATGGGATCTCCGGCACTCAGACAAAAAGGTGGCCAAGCTCTTCAATTACCTCAAACCGGCACATTACCAGCAGATGATCTCCCGGCTTCAGCACGGTTGCCCCGGATGGAATAAATACTTGGGTATTCCTGATAACCGCTCCCACAAGTGCTCCCTTGGGAAAGCCGATATCCTTGAGCGGCTTTTTCACGAGGGCCTCGTTTGAGGGAATGGCGGGAATCTTGAATTCGATCAGCTCTGCTTCGTGCTCTCCCAATACCAGTGTGGATTGCGCCGCTCCCCTACGTACATATCCCAGAATGGCATCTGTCATGGCCCGCTTCGGGCTGATAACGGCATCAATACCCAGATCGCCGGCAAGCTTTCCGTAGGTTTGCTTGTCACAACGCACAATTACTTTCCGTGCACCCAACGACTTGGCGAATATCCCGATCAACACCGATTTTTCAGGGTCTTCAAGCAATACTACCACCGCATCAATCCGTTGTTCCTCAATGGTGTTTTGAAGGAATTCCGGGTCGGAACCGTCACCACACAACACAAGGGAACGTGGCAGCAGCCCGGCCACCAGTTCCGCCCGGTGTTGATCGCTTTCAATGATGGTGGCTGTACGTTTTTCCGTTTCCAGCTTTTTCGCCACGGCAAGTCCGGTGTCGCCGCAACCTACGATCAGGATTCGTTGCACATAGTACCAAGGCTGACCGGAAAGAATGGTAAGCTCCGTCAGATTCTGCGGGGTCGTGAGAATGAAGGCCCGCTCGTCAACCTGAAGCCGGTCGGTACCGGTTGGGATACGAATGCCTTCCGCCCCCTGCACGGCAACCACCAGAGACTCATCCGGCATGTCGCCGCGCAATGTGGCAAGCGTTTCGTGCACCAGAGGAGAATCGCTCCCCAGAGCCATACCGATCAACATCAGCTTGCCACCGGCCAATTCACGCATTTCACCGCTGCCACCGTAGTGCAGAACCTCCATGGTCAGATTCGCAATGGCTTCTTCCGGACTGATCAGCGCGTCCAGACCCAGGTCTTTGGCGCTGAGCGCCAGATGGCCAGCTAGATGATGCGATTGCCGCACACGGGCAACAGCGCGAAGTTGCTGGTTGCCATACTTGCGGGCTGTCATGCAGACAACAAGATTAACCTCGTCAACGGCCGTGACCGCCAAAAGAAGGTCGGCCCGCTCAACACCGGCTTGCCGCAACACGGCCGGACTAACGCCACTGCCATGCACAACGAGGGCATCCAGAACCGTATCCAGCCGACGTGCCACCCGTTCTTCCGTCTCGATAACGGCAACCTCGTGACCTTCGTCAACCATGATCCGTGCCACATAACTGCCGACTTCTCCGGCACCAACAATCAGTATATACATGTCAGAATCTCCATCTACGTGGGATCAATGCCAATAACAGTACAATTACCGGAAAGATTTCAAGCCGTCCCACCCACATCTGCATGATGAACACAAGTTCAATTACAGCTGGCATCCCCGGATCGGTTATGCCGGAAGAAAGCCCAACAGTGCTTTGCGCTGAAACAGATTCAAAAATTGCATCGGCGAGCGTGAAATTAGGTCCCATGTAATGAACCATGATAAGTGTGGATAAAGCCAGAATGACGAGATACAGCAACGAAAACACTGCTGCATCGCTGACTTCCCGCTGCATCTCGCCTGAATCAAGGTTTCGCTCTCCAATCCGGAACGGAATCACCGCTTCAATGGGAAGAAACACCTTGCGGATTCGCCATTTTACAGCACACAGAATAATGTACATGCGGATAAGTTTGATGCCGCCCACTGTTGCCCCTGCCGCGCCACCAGTGACCATTGCCCCCCAGGCAAGCAGCAACACAGCCGAATCCTTCCAGTCGCCGATATTTGAGGTTTGCCAGCCAGTGGTAGAAACAGCGCTGACAAACTGAAAAACTCCTTCACGAACAGGGTCGGTTACCACCTTTGTATTTCCAAGCAGCAGAACCAGAAACGGAGTCAGCAGCAGAAACAACAGAAACATCAGACGGAACTGGGCATCACGCCAGAAAACGCGCAGGTCACGTTGGTACAGAAAGGTATAGTAGAGAGGAATTGATATGGCACCGAGAATCATCGGCGGGATATGCACCAATTCCATGGCATAGGATTTATACCCGGCGATGCTGTCGTCAAGAACGCTGAATCCGCCGGTTGATTGGGCCGTCATGGCATGGTTGACCGCATCGAACAGGCTTGACCGCCATCCGTAATCAGGAAGAATGATGAGGGTGGCTGCAAACAGATACAAAACCACAAAGACCGTTATGGCGCTGTAGACCTTCCATATTGCCCGCGCTGTGCCGATAATGTTTGGCCGGAGTTTCGCACCGGCGGTTTCGGATTGGTACAGTTCCAGCTCGCCAACAGAACGGGGACGCGGAATAATAGCTAGTGAAAGAACGATCACACCGGCACCACCGATCCATTGCGCCAGAGAGCGGTAGAACAGCAGCCCATAACCGATTGACGGCTCATGCACAGCCATCGTAAGACCTGTTGTGGTGTAGGCACTCATACTCTCAAACAACGCATGCAACGGATTTTTGAAGTACATGAGACTCGACTGGTAGTTTTCTCCGGTCGGAACAAGCGCCTGCGCAACATCAGGCGGAGTCAGGTAGGCCGCAAACAGAAATGGCAGCGCCCCGAACAACGCGCTCACAAGCCATCCCGCGCCAGCAACCACCATCGCATGACGGCGCTTTGATTCCCCTGCGTTGCGGCAACTTCTATATGCCAGCGCCCCAAACGTTACCGTTGCCCCGGTTGCCGCTAACAGGCTCAATGCATTGTAAAACTCGCGATATAGTAAGGAGACAAAAACCGACAGCATCATGCCGACACTCAGCGCCATCTGCAATGCGCCGATGTCGCGCATGACAATCTGAAAGCCGGACCCCTGACTGATTTTTGGTCGCAATCTGATCATGAAACGGGGCATGGATTCATTCCCTCCAACATGTAACCCAACAAAAAAGCCGCCGGTCAGTACCGACGACTCCTGAAAACCATTTGTTGTATTGTAGGTCCCGGCAGGTTAAAGCGGTGTCAATATGCGGGTAGTTTGTATCAAGAAAGTATCAAGAAACGATGAACAGCATCAGACCAGGCGGTAACCGACCCCCGGCTCGGTCATGATATGCCGCGGCTGAGCCGGGTCGGTTTCGATCTTGCGGCGCAGGTTGCTGATGTTGACCCGCAACACATGGGGCTGTTCCAGGTAGGCCGGTCCCCAGATACGATTCAGGATATGGCGGTGGGTCAACACCTTGCCGGCATGGCTGACCAGGAGCTTGAGCAGGTCGTACTCCGTTGGAGTCAGTTGCACCTCCCGATCCTGCACAGTAACCCGGCGCAGCTCCAGATTCATCTCCAGGTCGTCAAGCCGGAAAACCGGCTCCGGCGTCTCCTGCTGCGAGCGCCGCAGGTGCGCCCTGATGCGGGCCAGCAACTCGCCCACGCCGAACGGCTTGGTCAGGTAGTCATCGGCACCCGCGTCAAGGGCCGCGATCTTGTCCGTTTCCCGTTCCCGCACCGACAGCACGATGATCGGCACCGGCGACCATTCGCGAATCCGCCGGATTACCTCCACGCCGTCCAGGTCCGGCAGGCCCAGGTCCATCAGGATGATCTCCGGTCGCACCGCAGCGGTTGCTGACAACCCGGCATGGCCGTTTTCCGCCTCGTACAACGTAAACTCTCCACCGGACAGCACGGTATGCAGAAAACGCCGGATGGCAGGTTCGTCGTCGATAACCAGAATACGGGGCTTATGGTCGCTGCTATGTTCGGCTGACATGTAAACTCCTGACTGTAAGGTCTATTCCCTTGCATCGGCCAATGACAGGCGTATGGTCACCGCCAGACCGCCGCCGTCGCGGTTTTCCGCCCTGATGGTGCCGCCATGGGCCTCGACGATCCCCTTGCAGATGGAAAGTCCCAGGCCGGTGCCTCCGACCCCTTCCGGGACCGGGATACGATAAAATTTATCGAACACCCGTTGCAGATCCTGCTCCGGCACGCCGGGACCACGGTCGGCAACGGTCAGGGCCACCTGCCTCACCTCCCGGTGGGCGCTGACCTCAACATCGCTTTCCGTCGGTGCGTATTTGAAGGCGTTATCCAGCAGATTCACCAGCACCTGGATCATCAGCACCATATCCAACGCCACCGGCGGCAGGTCGTCAGGCAGGCTGACCCGCACCGCCCGGCTTCCGGCGCGCTGCCTGACCGCTGCCATGGCGCAGCCCACCAGATCCTGGATATCACACTCCGCGCGATTCAGCCTGATGGCGCCAGCCTCGATGCGGGTCATGTCCAGCAGATTAGCCACGAAGCGGTTCAGGCGCTCGGCCTCGCCGCAGGCGGTGTCCAGCAACGCATCACGAGCCTTCCCGTCCAACAACTCCCCTTCATCCTTCAGGCTGGAAAGCACACCGGTTATGGAAACCAGCGGACTGCGCAGATCATGGGAGATGGAATTGAGCAACGCCCGTTCCAGATTCTCCCGTGCTTGCAGTATCTGGGCCTGTTCCGCCTGATGCGCGAAACGGACCCGCTCAATGGCCATGGCTGCCTGGGTACTGAATGCATCCAGCAGACGCCTGTTCTCCGGGGAAGAATAATCAGGTTCGTGGCGCATCCTGACCCCCAGCACCCCCAGGACAATGCCTGGCGTCTGTAGCGGCAGATATAAAAGCCTGGCCAAGATCAGGGTTTCGGCGCCCTGGCCGGCCTGCTGCCGGTTGCGGAAGACCCAGTCCGCCACCGCCTGTTCTTTGCTGTCCAGCTCCAGGCCGTCACTTGCCGCCATCACCTCAAGCCGTTCCCCTTCGGCAAGCAGGATAATTGCCTGGGCGCTCAATGCCTCCTCCACGTTAGCGATCACTGCCGCCATGATTGCCGGAATATCGGCGGCAGCGGCCAGATCGCGGCTCAAGTAATAGAGACTGGCGGTCTGCGCCTCGCGGACACGGATCATATCCGCCCGCTCCCTCGCCCGTGCCACCAGGCTACTGATCACCACACCAACGATGAACAGGGCGGCAAAGGTGATCAGGTACTGGGTATCGGCAACGGCAAAGGTGAGGTATGGTGGCACAAAGAAGAAGTCAAAGGCCAGCACCCCCATGAAGGCGGTCAGGATGGCCGGTTTCCGGCCCAGGCGCACGGCGGCCAGCACCACGGCCAAAAGGTAGATCATCGCCATGTTGGTCGGTTCCAGGAGCGGCTTCAACAGCAGGCAGACCAGCGAGGCGGCGATAACCAGCAGGACACTTGCCCCGTAGGTGCCCAGTGCCAAGGGGGTATGCACCGTTTTTGCGGCCTGGCCCGGCCTGGACGTCTCATCCGGTGTAAAGCTGACCACCACCACATCAATGGAACCGCTTTTGCGGATAATCTGATCCACCAGCGGCTGGTGCAGCAGATCCCGCCAGCGGGGACGGCTCGGTTTGCCAACAACGATCTTGGTGATGTTGTGTTTTACGGCAAACTCCACCACCCCGTCCGCCACAAGCGCGGCGCTGACCGTGGCCACCTGGGCGCCCAGGCTTTCAGCAAAGCGCAAATCTCTCCAGATCCGTTCCCGGTTCTCCCGCGCCTGCTTGCCGGTGGCTGGTGTCTCGATGTAAAGGGTATGCCAGACGCCGTTCAACTCGTCGGCCAGACGGCGGGTGGCCCGGATCAACTGTTCGCTGAAGGGGCTGCCGCTGACACAGACCAGCAGCCGTTCCGTGGTTGGCCAGGGGCCACTGATGGCCTGGGTTTCCATATAGGCCCGCATCTGGTCGTCCACCCGCTCGGCGGTGCGACGCAGGGAAAGTTCCCGCAGGGCCATCAGGTTGCCGGGGCGGAAAAACTTGTCCGTAGCCAGTGCGGCCTGTTCCGGCAGGTACACCTTGCCTTCCTGCAAACGTTGCAGCAGATCCTCCGGCGGAATATCCACCAACCGGATCTCAAAGGCGGCGTCCAGCAGCCGGTCCGGCACAGTCTCCCGCACCGTAATGCCGGTGATCCGAGCCACCACATCGTTCAAGCTCTCGAAATGCTGGATATTCACCGTGGTGTAGACATCGATTCCGGCGGCCAGCAGCTCTTCCACATCCTGCCAGCGTTTCTCATGACGGCTGCCGGGGACGTTGCTGTGGGCCAGTTCGTCCACCAGGGCGATCTGCGGCTTGCGGGCCAGCAGCGCATCCAGGTCCATCTCCGGCAGCGTCACCCCGGCATAGGGCATCTCCCGCCGGGGGATCAGCTCCAGCCCCGCCAGCAAAGCGTCTGTCTCGCTGCGGCCGTGGGACTCCACATAGCCAGCCACCACGTCGCGGCCATCCTGCTTGCGTCCACGTGCCGCCTCCAGCATGGCGTAGGTCTTGCCCACCCCGGCGGCATAGCCCAGAAATATCTTCAGCCTGCCCAGCCCGGATTGGGCTTCTTCAGCCTGGGCCAACTTCAGCATCGCTTCCGGTGTGGGGCGTATGTCGTCGGGGTTAGAGGTCATGGTTGCTGATTGTGATTATGCCGAAAAGATTTTCCCAAGGCCAACCCCTCAAAAACAAACGGGTTCAAGAATTGATTACCCCACAGCAGATTCCGGTCTACCTCACTTAACAATGCCTCATCGCAGACAGCAGTCCAATTATCTGTGATGCAGTGTATCTGCTGATCAACAATCTGCAGGGCCTCTTTCTCTGAGAGCAGAAAATGCGGCGCAGCCTTGACACAAGTGACTATCCGGCTTGAACGATCATTGTCGCTGATGATCATAGCCTGGGATGCGGTGCGGCCATGGCGCGGCTGCGGACAGATGTCGTATGCCGGTGTCAGGTCAAACATCTCCCCATCCCAGAATGCGGCATGGTTGCGGGCATGGTCGTCGGTATTACTCACCAGAATATTGAAAACGATCCGTGAAAAAAGTTCCTTAAGCGTCTCAGGTGCCTTTCTGAATCTGCCACGCACAAGCTCGGCCAGATCTTCATAACTGGCATAACGGGCCATCATTTCATCCAGTTTCAGCAGGGTCAGGGCAGAGAGAAGCAGCCTGCGCTGCCATCCTTGGGTTGTGGCAATCCGGTCAAAACGCTCCACTATCAGCACGTCTTTGGAAGCGGCCCGCTGCAGCGATACCGGCGCAACATCCAGACCAGCCAGAGCAGCCAGCCGCATGGCAACGTACTCTGCCTTGACAACTGAATAGAGATCGGATGTGGAAGAAAATTTGGCAACGAATTTCTTGCCGCCACCCTGAATCATGGCTTTTGGCCGGGCTCCCCCGATGGAGGTGCCATGCTGCAGCGCCTGGGCAAGTTCATCGGTGAGTGGTATCCCCTTTTCAACCCGTTCCGTAGCCTCAGCCAGTTCTTCAAGGGAGGCATTGGAAGCAGACCTGGGCTCATACAGCGTGGGCGAAAGCTGGAAATCCAACGCTCCAATCCGATCTGAGCCCGACTCCATCAGATAGGTAAGTTCATCAACGGCAGCAGGGTCAACACCGCTGGCTTTTTTTCCAAATTTTTTATTCAGAATCACCCGGCGTCCCCAGGCATCAGGAGCCGCATCTCGCAAACAGCCGGGAATAACCAGCCCGGGAAGCAGCGGGATAAGCCCTTGACGAAGCGGCAACTCGGCATCAAAAAGTGCAATAGCATTGTCACGCTCCAGGTAGCTCTTTCCGTAGTAAAAAAGGTACTGCTGCCCCTGTGCGCTCAACTTTCCGGCAACCACCGGCTCTGTCTCACCAGGAAGCCAAATCCAGACAAATATTTCAGAATAATCAGAAGTCATCATCAACCTTTACAGACCTGCGTACAGATTGGGGTAACAGGGCCAATTTGTCGTTAATGCGGTCGATATGCATTGAGACTGCCTGCGAGCTGTCCGCGTCAAAGAGCTTCACCCCGACAAGCACGGCAACCTCTAAAAACAGACCGATCTCACACGTAAGATCACCGCGCTCGATCTTTTGTAGCGTAGCCCTGGAGATTCCGGCACGGCCAGCCAACTCACTCTCGGTCATCTTGCGTTCTTTACGCCCCAAACGGATAAGTTTGCCCAACAGCTCCGTTGCGTTGCGAGTTACGCGGGAATATGTTCGCTTTTTTACAGATTGCATACATGCCTTTTTGACTGCTATAACAGTCATTAAAGTATCCAATGGATACTATAGTAGTCAAAACATAAAACAGAGTCAACAGACGTTTTGTATGGCAATCAAGACCGTATTACTCTGAGGTCAAACCTGCTACCATGCCCCCCATTTCTACGAATGGAGCTACAGATGACCCAGCCGGTTGTTGCCCTGAAGATTG
>DKFG01000191.1 GCA_002452325.1 Geobacter sp. UBA6802 | reverse complement strand
TGGCGGTTGCGGCCCTGCAGGCCTTTCAAATGGTGGGGCTGCCTGAGGGGCGGATCATCCTTGGTCAGGCAGTCACCTATCTGGCCACCGCCCCCAAATCCAACGCCTCATACATTGGCATAGATGCCGCCCTGTCGGAAGTCCGAAAATCCGGCGCACTGGAGGTGCCGCTGCATATCCGCAATGCTCCGACAAAACTGATGAAGGATATGGGCTACCACCAGGGTTACCAGTATGCCCATGATTTTGAAGGCGGCTATGTACAACAGGAATACCTGCCGGAGAGGCTGCAGGGAAAGAAGTTTTACAACCCCAAGGGACATGGCTACGAGAAGAACATCCTGGAGCGGATGGCATGGCTGAAAACACTGCATAAAAACAAGAGTAAACAGCATTGCTGATAGGCTCAAACTATGTTCAAGGATTTTGCCATGACTTGCCATACCATGCATCTTCACACAAAAGCTTGCACAAGCATCTGTACTGAAGATGCTTAAGGTAAGCGACTACAACGAAATCAGATGCCTGCTTGAAACCTACCTGCAGATGTACGCATCACGGGATGACCGGCTTACCTCATGGTTCAGCGAAAACTTTTCAGGTTTTACCGGGAGCGGTGATTTTCTGGTCAAGGACCGTGATGCTTGGGTTGCCATTACCAGGCAGGATTTTGCCCAGGTAAAAGAACCAGTCCGGATGGAACTTAAGGATCTGTCTATACAGTGCCTTTCTGATACTGTCGCTGTAACCACTGCTTTAGTAACCATACACCTGCCGATCAAAGAATATGTCCTGTCACGCAAGCCAGCCCGACTGGCGCTTATATTCCGTAAAGAATCAGGAGGATGGAAAATTTCGCATTGCAGTTATTCCCTTTCCTACGGCATGGCAAGAGATGGCGAAATCTATCCCCTGCAGGAATTGGAAGAACGCAACCGAATATTGCAAGAGCAGATTGCAGAGCAGACGGCTCAGCTTTGCGAGACTAACAGCAAACTGCAGCGCACCAATAAAGATCTGGAAAGAATAATTGTCGAGCAGAAGCAGACCGAGGAGGCGTTGCGGGAGAGCGAGAGCAAATATCGCCTTTTAACCGAGAATGCATCGGATGTCGTCTGGAGGCTGGACAGTGAGTATCGCTTTACCTATGTCAGTCCGGCGGATGAGCGGCTGCGTGGCTACAAAGCTGATGAAGTGATCGGCCACCATGTCTTTGAGATGTTTAACGAGGAAGGGATCGCAACGATCAAAAAAATGGCTCAACTGCGGCAGGAGTCTGAACAGCTTGGAACGCCGACAGGCACCATAACCTTTGAGGCAGAGCATCGTTGCAAGGATGGCAGATGGTTGTGGGCAGAGATACGTTACTCGGCAGAGCGTGATACAGATGGAAAAGCAACCGGGTTCTACGGCATAACCAGGGAAATAACCGAGCGCAAGCTTGCAGAGGATGCATCACGCCGGGCCAAGGCTGCAGCCGAAGAAGCCAGCAAAGCCAAGAGCCAGTTCCTGGCCACCATGAGTCATGAAATCCGTACCCCGCTGAACGCTCTGGTGGGATTCAGTTCCCTGGCCCGCAAGGCCACTGATCCCGATACAATCAACCAGTACCTTGTAATTCTGGAACAATCATCCCGCTCTCTGATGGATCTGGTCAATAACATACTTGATATGAGCAAGATCGAGGCGGGGCACCTGGAGTTTGAGGCCGTACCGTTCGAACTGCGGCAGTTTACCGCCATGCTTGAAGAGCAATATGTTCAACTGGCACGTCAGAAGATGCTGGAACTCAGGGTTTTTGTGGCCGATAATCTGCCAGCCTGGGTGCTGGGTGATCCGCTTCGTCTTCGTCAGATTTTGGCAAACCTGCTTTCCAATGCCGTCAAGTTTACCGAAAGCGGAGAAGTCACCTGCACCATAAGCTGCGTGGAGAATACAGAAAAGCAAATTGTCCGCTTCGAGGTTAAGGACAGCGGTATCGGCATTCCCGAATCCTTTCTGCCGTTGCTTTTTCAGCCCTTCCGCCAGCTTGATCCGACGATTTCCCGCAAATTTGGGGGCACCGGCCTTGGACTGGCCATTGTGCACAGCCTGGTGGATATGATGAAGGGCACTATTGCTGTTGATAGCAGAGAAGGGGCCGGTAGCCGCTTTGTCGTTGACCTGCCGCTTCCGGAAACAGATCCGTTGCCTGAAGAGCTTTTTGCCACACCGATAAAACTTGCATCTTGTGCGGTTCTGGTGGTTGAAGATAACAGCTTCAACCGGCAACTGCTGGGGGACATCCTGACCTCATGGGGACATTGGGTGACGCTGGCTGAAGATGGCCATCAGGCCCTGTCGTTGACTGAAAAGCAACTCTTTGATTTTATCCTGCTGGATATCCGCATGCCTGGCATTGACGGCATTGAGGTCGCCCGCAGGGTCAGGCAGCGGGAGCAGGAACGCTCGGAAACAGCGGTGCCGATACTGGCCATTACCGCCGATGCTGACAATGCAACCCGTGAAGCCTGCCACACCGCCGGAATCAATGCGGTGCTGTCAAAACCGCTTGTACCGGAACAACTGGCACGAGTCCTTGCCCAGCAATGCGAAGGAATTCGGGCTGCCTCCCCGGAACATGAACCGCTGTTTAATCAGGAGGCCCTGAAGGGATTGAGTAATAATCCTGAGCGTATCCACAGTTTCCGGGCAATGTTACTGAGGGATATTGACAAAGAGCTGCGCTGTCTGCATACCTCCCTTGACCAAGGTGATCGTAAGGAGCTTGTCAGGGCTGCCCATACCCTGAAAGGGCTGTATGGATATATGACAAACCGGCAGCCGGTGGAACTGGCTGACTGGATTCAGCAAAATGCGCCGTCCGCAGCGCCTGAAGAATTACAGAGGGTGGTTGAGCAGCTGGGTAGAATCTATAGTAAGGATATCGGATGAACGCTGGCGCACGAATACTCGTCGTTGACGACACGCAGAGCTTCCGCTTCATGATCAAGGGCTATCTGGATGATGCCGGATACCGGACAACCTGCGTTGCCGGAGGGGTTGAGGCTTTGACGGAGCTGGAACAGACTCCTTTTGATCTGGTGCTGTCCGACATGGTTATGCCGGAGATGGACGGACTTGCCCTGCTACATCGGATACGGAGCCGTTATCCTCTGCTTCCCTTTGTTCTGATTACTGCCCACGGGACTGTTGACAGCGCGGTGGCAGCCATGAAAGAGGGGGCGGATGATTATCTGTTGAAACCGCTTAATTGGGAAGAGCTGGTGGTAGTTGTGGAGCGTCTGCTGGAACATGCCCGACTGCGGGTCAGTTACGACCGGATGCTGAACTCCGAGCGGGAACAGTACAGTTTTCAGAGCATGACCAGCGTTTCTTCCGTCATGGGAAAGACTTTGGCAGTGGCACAACAGGTGGCTGCCTCACCCCGGACCACGGTGTCTGTTTGTGGTGAAAGCGGGGTGGGGAAGGAGGTGCTGGCCCGGGCCATTCATCTTGCCTCGGGTCAAAATATGACCAGTTTTGTGGCGGTCAACTGCGCTGCAATACCGGAAACCCTGCTGGAAAGCGAGCTGTTCGGCCATGCCAAAGGGGCCTTTACCGGAGCAGACCACGAACGTGAAGGCAAATGCAGCCGGGCCCAGGGTGGCACCTTGTTTCTGGACGAGATCGGCGATATGCCGCTGTTGTTGCAGCCAAAACTGCTCCGCCTTCTTGAAGATCGCGTTTATGAGAAGGTCGGCTCTGACCGGCAGGTCGCTGCAGACTTCAGGGTGATTGTCGCCACCCACCGCAATCTTGATGAATGTTGCAGGCAGGGGAGCTTCCGACGCGACCTCTACCATCGTCTGAACATCTTTCCCATTATGATTCCTCCCTTGCGGGAACGCCGGGAAGATATCCCGCAACTTGCAGAACTTTTTCTGGACACCTTCAGGCAACACCAGGGAAAGCCGCTCCCAGGCCTTTCCAAAGCTGCCCTTGACATGCTGATCTCTCATGACTGGCCCGGCAACGTACGGGAACTGCGCAACCTGCTTGAATACGCCACCATCGTAACCAATGGCGACCTGATCCGGCCGGAACACCTGCGTCTTCAACAGCAAGCTGTACCGTGCCATGAAGAGTTGGACAATGACCGGATTACCCTGTCTTTTAATTTCTCCTGTGCTGAGTTTTCACTCGATGCCGTCAATCAACGCTTAATGGCATGGGCGCTTGATAAGTGTAAGAACAACAAATCCTCTGCCGCACGCCTGCTAAAGGCCTCCCGCAAACTGTTTTACTGATCCTGCCCTCCGTCCCGCTCAATCAACTGTCCGCCCACGGACAAATTGTCCTAAACGAGACAACAGCTCTTTATTGCATCAAGCCAACTACCTATAATTACGTATTTCTGTCATCTGGCATGGGTTTCGCTTGTGCTACATGCAGTAAACACTCATCAGGATAAATGTCCGTTTTGGGACACACTGTCTATGCAGGAGGTATCATGTCACAGGAAATGGTTGAGGGATTATTGGGACGACTGATCACCGACGAGCGGTTCCGTCACAATGCACAAGAGTCGCTTGAGGCAACTTGCATGCAGGGAGGGTATAATCTTACCACGACAGAGTTGTTGCTGTTATCCAACAGCCTTGAACTGCAACGCATTGCAGAACTTGCTGAGCACCTTGATTCCGGTCTGCGCCGGGTGGGTAGTGAACACAACCAAAGGAGGAGCCTGTGAGTAGCGAAGACAAGAACCAGAACAATGAACAGAAAAAAACCGGTGAAGTATCACGGCGGGATTTTATCAAATACACTGCCGGAACAGCAGCCTGCATTTCACTGGGAAGCTTGAGCTTTGGCTGCGGCAGCAACAGCAGCAGTCCGCAGGTGTCAGGCTACCCCATTGATTCCACGGTGGTGAAAACCACACAGCGGATGATTTCGTTTCCCTATACTGCGCCTTTGGGGCTGCCGACCAAGCCTGATCCGGCTACGAGCCCCAATGGCGGAACTGCGCTTAAGTGGGAGCAACTGCGCCAGATTCCGGACTATGACCGTTTGGGCTATGGCAAGTGGCAATATGTGGACTGGCCGCTGCCGATGGTGCAGCGGACCGATATCATGCCGCCTACTTACAACGCTGCATCAGTCACCAAAAAATCAAAACTGCTCAATTTCTTTGCCATGTCCGATATCCATCTGACCGACAAGGAAGCGCCAAACCAGTTTATTGACCTCCAGAAATCGAATCCGGAGTACTCCGGACAGAACAGCTCCATCTACTCCGGGGTCATGCTGTACACCCCCCAGACCTTTGACGCTGCCATTCAGACGGCAAACGCCCTGCACAGGAAAGACCCCTTTGATTTCTTCATTTCTCTGGGGGATGTCTGTAACACCAGCATGTACAACGAACTCAGGTGGTATATCGATATCATTGACGGCAAGGTGATTACCCCCAGTTCCGGCGATCACCGTGGCGCTGACACCACTGACTTTCAGAAACCGTTCAAGGCGGCCGGCCTTGACCAGTCGATCCCGTTCTATCAGGTTCTGGGTAACCATGACCACTTCCTGATCGGATCGTTCCCTGTCTATGAAAACGGCCTCGACACGTCATACATCAGCGATACGGTCTGGTCAGCGCCCAATGAGCTGCTTACTCCCAATACCGCTACCTTCCCGGGCCTGTTCAATATTAACCGGATAAAAGATCAGAGTTATCAGCATTATTATCAAGGGGTTATTGATGGTACAAGCCCTTACGGCGCCATTCTCTACTCAGGCCCTGTTGGAAATTACAGCGCTCCTCCAAAAGTTGTTGCCGATCCCAACCGCCGCTCTTTGCATAGAACGGAATGGATTCAGGAGTTTTTCAACACCACCACCAGCCCGAAGGGGCATGGCTTCAACCTGGTATCATCCAACAAGAATATCGGTCTGGTGCCACTCAACGAACGGGCCGGATTTGCCTGCTACAGCTTTGTGCCCAAGTCAAATGTGCCGCTCAAGGTAATCGTGCTGGACAACACCCAGCGGGAAGATGACGGTTCAAAAGATATCCATGGCCACGGTTTCCTGGACAAGGCCCGCTGGGACTGGCTGCAGGCAGAGCTTGATGATGGTCAGGCTGCCAATCAGTTGATGATCATTGCCTGCCACATCCCCATTGCTGTTAACAATATCGGGACTGAAATGGAGTGGTGGCTCGGCGATGCGAACGCCACAATAGCGAATGCCTGCACCATCACAGAACTGGTCACTAAGCTTCAGAGCTCTACCAACCTGCTGATGTGGATCGCCGGGCATCTGCATGTCAATACCGTTAAGGCATTGAAATCACCTGATCCGACAGGTGCTCCTGAAAAAGGATTCTGGCAGGTCCTAAGCTCGTCGCTGCGTGATTTTCCGCAGCAGTTCCGTACCTTTGAGATATACCTCAATAGCGACTATACGGTTTCAATCGAGGCGGTGAATGTTGATATCGCGGTTAAAGAGGGGACCCCTGCGGCAACATCACGGAAGTATGCCATTGCTACACAGCAGATACTGCATGGTGAGTTGAAGGGGAATCCGAAAAACTATGCGGAATTAAGCCCCGGAGTTCCTTTGCCCACCATGGATCCGAGCCGTCCGCAGTCTGGTGTGCAAACCCTGGACACCGGAGATACCGACCCATCCATCCAGTTTGTTGATCTGACCTCGCAAGGGGTTCCGTACAACGCTTCATACAACGCCCGGCTGTTCAAGCAGTTGAGTCCGGCCATGAAGGCCCATTTGCAGACCTTGTATCCGGGACTGTAATCCGAGCTAAAAGACAAAGGCTCAACAGGCAAGAAGCGCTTGTTGAGCCTTTATCATGAACAGGAAAGGTCACCAATGAAGCTGTTCACCGCCATCAAGCACGACTTCCTTGAACTGCTTCCGCCAGCGGTTTTTTTCTTCGTCGCTTTTATCCTGATTCTGATCACCAAACGGCTGATCTTGAGCGAGTATGGCATCTCCTGGACCGGATTCGGCTCTGCGTTTGTCGGAGCGTTTCTGATCGGCAAAGTGGTGCTGTTGGTTGACAAGCTCCCCTTTGTAAACAGATTTCCCGACCGGCAGTTGATCTATAAGGCCTCCTGGAAATGCCTGATCTATTTGCTGGCAGCGGTTCTTGTCCAATATCTGGAGAGTATTGTGCCGTTGTTGCGAAAGCACGGTGGCTTGATGGAAGCGCACCGGCATTTGCTGGCAGAGACCGTCTGGCCTCACTTCTTGTTGATTCAGATCTGGCTGGTTGTACTCTTTTTTATCTACTGCTCCATGCGGGAACTGGTGCGCGCCATTGGCAAAGACAAGGTAATCACGATGTTTTTTGGCGGTCATGAAAAGGGCCAGAGAATCTGACCAACACCTCGCTGATTCAGAACCGCGAGGTGGGTACGCTGTTTACTGATCCGGTCATGATCGCACGGCTGCAGTCGGTCTTTACACTACAACAGGCAGATCCAATCCGGCCCAAGTCTGCCCAAGCTGCAAGCCGATTTCTTGCCCAGTGATACCTTAATTGGAGGGTTTTATGAACATGCACTACCGGAATTTCAGGCTTTTCAGTCTGGTTTTTGCCCTGATGCTTCTGTTGCAGCTGGCTGCATGCGGGAGTGACACCAATAACAGCAACACCAATTTTCCGGTGGTGGTGTTCTCGGATGTGCATTTTAACCCCTATTATGACGCAAAACTTTTTAAACAACTCGTTGTTGCAGATGCCAGCCAGTGGGCAGCTATTTTCAAAACCTCGACGCTGCTGGAGCCTTCAGCATTCGGCAGTGATGCCAACTATCCCTTGTTTGCGCTGGCACTCTCAAGCATCAAGCAGAATCTGGGGGAAAGTCCGCTGGTTATCTTTACCGGCGATATCCTGGTGCATAGTTTTTCGGAACAGTTTTATCAGAACTATAGCGGCAACCCGACCCAGACCACCCCTCGAAACGATGCAGACGTAGCGGCAATGAAGACTTTTGCTGATAAGACGGTGGCCTTTTTTATGGATCAGGTGAAAGCGTCGGTGGGCTCTATCCCGGTCATGTTTGCCTTGGGAAATAACGATTCCTACGACGACACCGGGCCGGACAGCACGTTTCTTGCCAATACTGCAGAGCTTTTTTACTCGAAATTTTTGACCGGCACCGTTGATCACCAGGAGTTTCTGACTTCCTATAAAAAGGGTGGCTATTACGCTGCAGAACTGCCTGGGAAAAATCTGATGGTGATAGGGCTTAATACCGTGGAATTTTCCACCTATATCACCACTAACAACGATGCTGCGGTAAACGCCGAGCTTGCCTGGTTTGATGCAAAACTGGCTTCAGCCAAGGCGAGCGGTAAAAAGGTGTGGCTGCTGATGCATGTACCGCCAGGCGCAGATTATTACAGAACTGCCAAGCTTGCTGACAGCAAGGGGCATATTGATGCAAGCAGCGCCATAATGATGTGGAAAACAGCGTATCAGACCGGTTTTCTGCAGACCGTTGCAAAATATCCCGGCGTTATAACCATGACGCTTGCCGGGCATACCCATATGGATGAATACCGGATTCTACCCTCTTCAGAAGTGGTTGCAATAGCGCCTGCCATATCCACCCGCTCTGGCAATGATCCTGCTTTTAAGGTTCTTACCGTTGCTCGCGATACCCTCAAATCCAGCGACTATGTTTCGCTAAACTATGACCTTACTGCCAAGCCGCTACAGTTCACTACCTATTACAGGTTTTCAACAGCATATTCGGTGCAAGGCTTTTTGAATGACTCTTTAACGCAGCTTTTCCCTGTCTTTTATACAAATAGTGCCAAACAGGCGCTGTACCGGGGGTATTACTATTCCGGTAACAACGCCTTAAACTCCATAACAGACACCAATTGGCCGATTTACTGGTGCGGTATCGGGAACATGGGCCAACCGGATTTTATCGCTTGTGTGAACTCGTATTGACGGGTTGATCTGTTGTTCCCTTCGACTTCGCTCGGGGAACATCCACGGAGGATTGTGCAGATGAAAAAAATTACTGCGGTATGGTCGTTGCTCCTGATGCTTGCCCTGACACTGCTGGCAGGCTGTGCAA
Source organism: Geobacter sp. UBA6802 (assembly GCA_002452325.1). GTDB lineage: Bacteria > Desulfobacterota > Desulfuromonadia > Geobacterales > Pseudopelobacteraceae > Trichlorobacter. The sequence goes on along the minus strand of DKFG01000191.1, from coordinate 3,977 downwards.
ACGATTCAGGTTCAAGTCAACCGGCTCCGCTCAGCCCCAGCAACATCAACCTGATCTTTGTGGTTAGCCCGGATCTGGCCTATAACACGCCCGGCGATATCCAGCCGGACACGGCAAATCTTACCAGCCAGGGACTCAATCGCTCACTTATGCTGGCTACCTACCTGAAACAGCAGGTGCTGGGCGGAAAGAACGTAAACAGCATCTATACCATTTCACCGATGAGCCATCTACAGACCGCAAACAACTATCCTGATATGGCGGCAATCGGTTTCATCCAGCAGTTTGCCCTGCTCAACCAGATAACACTGCATGTTGACGGGAACGGGAGCACCTATACTGGCAACAACTACCCTGTCAATGTGTCCTATGCCAGAAGGGAGGGAGTGCCGAACGGCGTTCCCACTCCGCCAGCCTATTGCACAAACTGCAGTGGCCTGGATTTCAACAATACCGCAGAAATTAACGACACCCTCGTAGCAGGGATCATCGACAGTAAAACCCCGGGCTTTTATGTTTTCTCCGCTCCCTGGGAGACGGTCAGGGCAATGCTGCTAAAAATCAACACCCGGTACGGCTACAACTTGAATCTTCCTACTGCCTATACCGGCTCCAATTACGTCTATGCGGTATCACTACCGACGACATCCGGAAAAGCCGATCTGGTCACCTACAACAGCAATCTGACTCCTCCGCCAACCTATCCGGTACTCCCGTCACCGGTGCCGAGTGCGGCATGCACAAACAGATATCAGCCGTATTTCAGCACAGTGCTGACCGGTGGCGTGAATGGTGTTTCCATTCCGGCCGGCGTAAATACCAATTCGACGGTATATATTGTACGGCATGCAGAGGCGCATCCTGATCCCGGATTTGGATTTGACGACGGCAACTACGTGGCTGCAGGTCAATGGCGAGCACTATCCCTTGCCACTACGCTGAGGGGAAAAATTAATCCTGGTCTGGTGTATTCGATTGATCCTGCCGGTTTGTGGTACCCCAATCGTGATCTCCATGTTTCGTATGTCAGGCCCGCACTCACCGTACTGCCTTACGCTATCGCCAACAATCTGCCCTATTACCTGGCAGCAAGCATATCTTTTGGAACATCAACTGACCCGACCGATCAAACCATAGCGAACAATACCAGCACGTTTTTCTTTACCGGCGGCAAATTTTCGAATCAAACCGTGCTGGTGGCATGGGAATCCGGGCATATCAGACCGTTTATCAATGCCCTGATCAAAAGCTATGGCAGCAACCTGCCGTTGCTGGATACGACAGGCCCACCAACAGGCGGCTGGCCATCTGAAGACTACGACACTATCTGGACCGTGATCTTTGATGCTCAAGGCAATCTGACCGTACACAATGCCTTGTGCGAAGGGATTGATTCTTCGAAGCTGCCTGCCACGGCGCCGCTGTTCTAAACCTATTAAAGGAGTGTGTTATGACGAACAATGATCCAACAAAGTTTAGTGAAGTCTCACGACGGGATTTCATGAAGTACTCAGCAGGCACCGTTGCCTGCATGTATTTGACCACGTTGAACATCGGCTGCAGCAGCGATACGACACAGGTTGTGCAATGGCCGATTTCGAAAACGGTCTATACAACTACAGAACAGCAGATTTTCCCGGTTCCAATATCAGCGACTGCGCCAAAGTTAAATCCCAAAGATCTGCCCCTGTACACCCAGTACAATTACAGTTCATGGACCAGGGGGTCCGGGCAGACGCATACGGTATGGGAAACCATAGCGACAAAAGCGCCCAATGTTGCCCACCTGCTGTCTTTTTTCACCATAACCGATGTGCATATTACTGATAAGGAATCCCCGGCCCAACCGCTGTATTTCGAGTGGAGCCAGTCATTCGGTTCACCAAATATAAACTCTTCGGCTTATTCGCCGGTTGTGCTTGCAACCACTCATGTTCTTGATGCCGCTGTTCAGACAATCAATGCAGTTCACAAGAAAACGCCTCTTGACTTCGGGATCGGGCTTGGTGATGCCTGCAACAATACCCAGTATAACGAGCTGCGCTGGTATATTGACGTGATTGACGGCAAGGTGATTACCCCCAGTTCCGGCGCTCATATCGGAGCCAACACCATTGATTACCAGAAGTCGTACCAGGCAGCCGGACTGGACAAATCAATCCCCTGGTATCAGGTTCTGGGGAACCACGATCAGTTCTGGATGGGGTCATGCTATGAGAGCGAACTGTACCAGACTGCCCATATCTCCAGTGCCGTAATGACCACAGACAGTTCGGATTCTCCATGTGAGAGCATAACCAAGCCAGGACCGTATTATTCAGGTGTGATTGACGGTTCTGATCCATTGGGCCCGGTGATCTTCTCGGGGCTGATAACTGACTATAAAATCCCCCCAACCATTGTTGCCGACCCCAATCGCCGTTCACTTTCAACCCTGACCTCCTCAAGCCAGAACTGGATACGTGAGTTTTTTAACACTACATCAACCCCGGTGGGACATGGCTTTCATCTGGTTGCATCCAATCCGAATATTAACCTGGTTCCCGTTAGCGAAAGAGCCAGTTTTGCCTGCTACAGTTTTGTGCCCAAGGCAAATATCCCGATCAAGGTGATCGTGCTGGATGACACCTGCAAGGGAGAAGGTCAGCCAAACTACGCCGGGGCCGCTCTTGACCAGATTCGACTGGACTGGCTGAAAAATGAGCTGCAGGCCGGGCAGAAAGATGACCTGCTGATGATAATTGCAGCACATATTCCGTTTAATGTGTACACAAATCTGGTGACTGATCCATCCCAGGTGGCCTTAAATCCTCAACGTATGCACCTGTTTCTCCCGGAGCCCTTTTCCGTTGTTAATGATTATCCAACATCAAGTGGCACTCCTCAATCATTGCTTGACATACTTCAAGGCTATCCGAACCTGATCATGTGGATCGCCGGACACCGCCATATGAACACCGTCACACCGCAAATCCATCCCACTGACCAAACCCGCAGTTTCTGGGAGGTGGAGACGTCGTCACTACGGGATTTCCCGCAACAGTTCCGGACCTTCAGGCTTTACCGCAACAGTAACAACACGGTCTCAATCATCATCACCAATGTTGACACAGCAGTCTCGGAAGCATCCCCTGCAACCACATCACGGGGTAATGCAATCGCCACCGCGCGAATAACGCAGAATATACCTTTTACCGATGCTACTTCTCACTCGATAAATGCCGAACTGGTAGTGCAATTAACCCCGGCAATGCAGACGGTAATTGCCAACGCAGGAACGCCGATCATGTAGGGGCGGGTTTCAAACCCGCCCNNTTAAAACCCGCCCCTACCGTGGGCATAAACAGACAGCAGTAAACTTTAACCAAAGGAGAAAATCATGAACAACGAAGAAACAAAAGAGAACAGTGAGGGAAAAATTAACACCTCGGTATCGCGGCGTGATTTCATTAAGTACACTGCCGGAACAGCGGCCTGCATTTCCCTGGGGACGTTGAACTATGGCTGTGGCAGCAGCAGTTCACCGCAGATATCAGGCTACCCGATTGATTCCACGGTGGTAAAAACCACTGAACGGATGATTGCATTTCCGTACACACCCGCGTCTAACCCTGTCGTAGCCGGTAAGATGCCAAATCCGGCTGACCCGCTTCAAAGCCCCAATGGCAAGGCCGCACTTACCTGGGATCAACTGAATAAGATTTCGGAATATGACAAACTGGCCTACGGCAAATGGACATACGTGGACTGGCCGTTGCCGGTAGTGCAGCGGACCGACATCATGCCAAGCACCTATAACGCTGCATCCGTCACTAAAAAAACACGGTTGCTGAACTTTTTTGCCATGACCGATATCCACCTTACCGACAAGGAAGCACCCAACCAGCTGATGTACCTTCAGCAAAGCAATCCAGGCTGGGCCGGGCAAAACAGCTCCATTTACTCCGGGGTTATGCTGTACACCCCCCAGACCTTTG
>DKFG01000095.1:1849-9986 GCA_002452325.1 Geobacter sp. UBA6802 | reverse complement strand
CGGGCTGGTCCTCTTGAGGAAGCCTAAGGAGATGCCGACCGATTGACGCATCTCAATCAAGAACAGGAGGAACATCAAATGAGTATCACAGCTGCAATGTATTCAGGCGTATCAGGTCTTATGGCCAATGCACAAGGCATAAGCGTTATCGGAAATAACCTGGCCAACGTGAACACCATTGGCTTTAAAAGCGGCAGAATGCTTTTCTCTGACATGATCTCGGCAACAGCTCAAAATAATTCACAGATCGGGCGCGGTGTTCAGATTCAGAAGGTAGACAACATCTACGCTCAGGGTGCCTTTGAAAATACTGAAATTGTTTCCGATATTGCTCTCCAAGGAAATAGTTTCTTTGCCTTTGCAGCTCCAAACACAACAGCAGGGATTGCTACCCAGGATCTGGCGTACCTCTCGCGTGCCGGGGCTCTCAGGGTTAACAGCTCGTATAATCTGATCAACCCTGACGGATATCTTGCCCTTGATGCCGCTGGAGGAAAACCAATCCTATTTCCTAATACACCAGTATTAGCTAAGGATACAATTACATTTGGGGCTGTAACGGCAGGCCAAACGGTTATAATCGGAGATCAAACATATACTGCCGGAGTTGCTGGTGCAACCGCTGCTGAGGTGGCCACTCACTTTGTTACAAATGTGCCAACAGGCTATACTCTTGCTGATGACGGTAGTGGGGATACGCCTCCAACATTAGGATTTACATTGGATGCTGGAACAATAGATGATTTGACGGTTAGTGGCACAGGGGCTAATGCACAGCAAGTTCAAGTCGCAAAGGAAAATGCAGGCTTCTTTCAAAAAATAACAGCAATAGACAGTCAGGGTGTGATTACCTACAGTGACGTTAATGGTGATACGTATTACTACAACGGAAATGGTGGGGCTGTGTTGCCAGCAACAACAATTAACTATGCTACTGCTCTGGCTAATGGCGCTATCGCCGTGATAAATCCTACCAACCCACTCGGGTTAGTTAAGGTTGGTGGTACGTTGTTTAAAACTTCTGCAGACAGCGGAGTTCCAACAACAGCATTTACTGTAGGAACTAATCGCGCTAATGGTAGCTCAGAAAAGATGTATTCCAACTCACTTGAGCAGAGCAACGTGGATATGGCAGCCCAGTTTGTAAAGATGATCCTGACCCAACGGGCCTATTCAGCCAATTCAAAGACCATTACCACCTCGGATGAAATGACCCAGGAAGTGCTGAATCTGAAGCGTTAAAACGGTCATGAGTATGGACTTATCTGATGCTGCCCCCGTTTGCCAGAAGACAGACGGGGGCTCTTTTGTTTGATTGACTCCGGTTTTATACGCAACTGGTTGCAAAAAGATGCTTTTCGTTTTACAAATACATATTACGCTGATCGAGTTTACAGGTAACTGCGGAGGAGTCCATGGCTAAAGAAGAACAGGCTGCCGAAGCCACGGAAGAAGGTGGCGGCAAGAAGAAGCTGATCATTATAATCGGAGCAGTTGTCCTTGTGCTGATTATCGGCGGTGTGGCGGCCTTTATGATGATGGGCGGCGACGACAAGAAGAAAGAGGGCGCCGATGCGCACGGCGGTGCTCCGGCTGCTGCTGGAGCACCTGCTGATGCCGGTGGTCACGGTGGTGCAGCCGGAGGCGGTTCGACCACCTTTGCTCTGGAACCGTTTATTGTGAATATCTATGATGGTCAAGAACTTCGTTACCTCAAGGTAAAAGTTGAGCTGGAAATGGCTAATGCCGGTCTTAAGGCAGAGCTGGAAGGCAGGCTTGCCCCGATACGTGATGCCATTTTGGTGGTGCTGACCACCAAGACCCTGCAGGAGATTCAGGATGTGCAGGGCAAGAACCAGCTGCGTGAGGAAATTTTGACGGCCATCAGCAAGATTGTGGCACAAGGCAAGGTTACCAAAGTGTATTTTACTGATTTCGTGGTCCAGTAAGCGGACCTGCCTGGATGGCCATGGAGAAGATCCTTAGCAAAGCCGAGATTGAAGCGTTGCTCAACGCAGTCTTTGACGGCAGGATAGAGCCTGAAAAGGAACTCTCCAAGACCGAAGGGACGGCAGTCAGTTACGATCTTTTTAACACCGACGCCTACCGGGGGTTTGTCCCTAACCTGGACATTGTTTATGACGGGTATATCCGGTTTAATCGGATAACGCTCTCCAACCGCCTGCGTAAGGTGGTTGAAATCAAGAAGGTAGGCGCCCGTTCCTACAAGTTTGACGATTTTTTGCAAACACTTCCTACGCCGGTCTGCATGGCAATCTTTAAGCTTGAGCCACTTAAAGGCGCTGCCTTGGTTGCTATGGATGCAGCCCTGGCTTTTTCAATTGTTGATAGTGTTCTGGGTGGAACCAGCAGAAACTCGCTGACCCTGAACAGGCTCTTTACCAATCTGGAACTGCGTCTGGTGGAAATGGTGCTGGCAGATGTGCTTGCTGATCTTGAAAAGGCCTGGGCACCGCTCTATCCGGTACGGATGAACCTGTTGCGGATGGAGATGAACCCGCGTCTGGTGACCATTGTGCCCCCTGAGTATCAGGTGGTGACCATGACCATTAAGGTGCACATCGAAGAGACCGTAGGTACGATGGTCTTTGTGGTCCCGAACATGACCATAGAGCCGATCAGGGACAAGCTGAAAGAGGGGATGCAGTTTGACCTGATGGCGATTGACCCGCAGTGGTCATTCCGGCTTTCATCAGAGATTCTTGACGCACCGCTCGAACTTTCCGTCGAACTGGGGAACTCAACCATCACCCTGCGTGAACTGCTTGATCTCCAGGTGAATGACACCATCATGCTTGACAAACCTTGTACCAGCGAACTGCTGGTGAAGGTTGAGGGTGTTCCGAAGTATGAAGGCGTGCCCGGTGTACGCCATGGCAACAAGGCGCTGCAGATCAGTACTATTCTCTCAAACAAGGGGGCCAAACGTGAGCGATCGGCCTGATACTGCTGAAAACGCTGAAGAACGTAAAAATCTTGAATTTATTCTTGATATACCGCTACAGGTAACGGTTGAGCTGGGTCGGACCAAGCTGCTTGTGCGCGATGTGCTTCAGTTGAATCAGGGGGCGGTGGTGGAGTTGACCAAACTGGCCGGAGAGCCGCTTGATATCTTTGTGAATTCAAAGCTTGTGGCCCGTGGTGAGGCAGTGGTTGTCAACGAAAAATTCGGGGTGCGCCTGGTGGATATTGTCAGCCCCAACGAGCGGGTGGAGAAGATTTTGTGACGTTCGTTCTGCTTCGCTGCCTGTTGCAGGTCGTTGCACTGGTACCTGCTGTGGTCTGGGGGGCTGAGGGAGCGCGTCAGGCTGAAAATTACAGTTTTCTGTCAAGTTTCTTGCAAATGATTGCAGCGTTGGGTCTTGTTCTGGGGTTGATCCTACTGGTCTATTACGGTTCCACGCGCCTGTTGCGTAAACTGCCGGTGTTGTCCCAGGGGAACCGGAATATTCGGGTGGTTGAAGTCAAGGCAATGGGACCTCGCAAGGCTCTGGTGCTTGTAGAAGTGGGAGGCGAATATCTACTGCTGGCCAGCAGTGGAGATCAGCTTACCTATGTAAAATCAGTTGATATGCTTGAAGAAATTGAACTGGTTGCCGAGTTGCCGGTCTCACAAACATTCCGCTCGCTGCTTAAGCGGGCAATCTCACGCCCCGAAGCGAATTCATGAACAAGCGCCTTTCTCTACACTCCTGGCTGGTTATGCTGCTGACGGCAGTGCTGTTCGTTATGCTAGCTGCCGTTGCTGCTGCCGAGCCGTTGCCGCTGCCATCGTTGAATATCGGTGTTGGTACGGCAACAAAACCGGGTGATGTCACCACCACAATCCAGATATTTCTGCTGCTGACGATCCTTTCATTGGCGCCAAGTCTGCTGATTATGACTACTTCGTTTACCCGGATCGTGGTGGTGCTGTCATTTCTACGCACAGCCATGGGAACACAGCAGGCCCCTTCCAACCAGATCATTCTGGCGTTATCACTGTTTCTGACTTTTTTTATCATGACCCCGGTCTGGCAGCAGATAAACCGTGATGCCTACCAGCCCTACAAGGCGGGAGCCCTCTCACAGGAACAGGCATTTGAGCGTGCTGTGCAGCCGATCCGCAAGTTCATGCTTTCCCAGACTCGTGAAAAGGATCTGGGGCTTTTTGTCAGTCTCTCAAAGCAGGAGCGACCCAAAAATGCCAACGATATACCGACGCTTACCATCATCCCGGCTTTTATGATCTCTGAGTTACGAACTGCATTCCAGATTGGTTTTTTAATCTATATACCGTTTATTGTGGTTGATATGGTGGTTGCATCGGTGTTGATGTCCATGGGTATGATGATGTTGCCGCCGGTCATGATCTCGTTGCCGTTCAAGATCCTGCTGTTTGTGCTGGTGGACGGCTGGGGGCTGGTACTTGGCTCGCTGGTTAAGAGTTTTGGCTAGAAAGGAGGTTCCATGACACCTGAGCTTGTGGTACAGCTTGCTCGCAGGAGCTTTGAGGCCACGTTGCTGATGGCTGCGCCGCTTTTGCTGTTCAGTCTGGTGGTGGGGCTTGCCATCAGCGTTTTTCAGGCAGTCACCTCCATCAATGAGGCTACCCTTGCCTTTGCCCCCAAGATTGTGGCGGTCATGGTGGCCGTGATTATCTTCTTCCCCTGGATGATGAGCTACATGACTGACTTTACCCGCGAGATCTATGCCCTGATCGCCATAATGCGTCGCTAGCCGTCTGCCATGTTCCCTCTGGTCAACCCCTTGCCGGGACCATCGGACGTCTTTCTGTTTGCCCTGGTGCTCTGCAGGATCGGCGGACTGTTTGCTGCACTCCCGGTTTTTGGGGGACGCCGCCTTTCAAATCGATTTAAAGTGGTAGCGGTGGTTGCCATTACCCTTGTCTGTTATCCCATTCTCAACTTGACTCCACCTCCGATCCCTAAAGATGTCTTCACGCTTGGACTCCTGGTTGCACAGGAGTTACTGGTCGGCCTGACGCTTGCCTTTGTGACGCAGATTATATTTGCCGCAGTGGAGTTCAGCGGACAGATAATCGGCCTGCAGATGGGGTTCAGTATTGCCTCGGTGATTGATCCCAACCAGGGAACCCAGGTGCAGATCATGTCAGTCATGCAGAGCCTGCTGGCCACGCTTTTTTTCCTCTCATTGAACATGCATCACGCCTTTATACGTGCCATTGTTGACAGCTTCAGTATTATCCCGCTGGGTGGCTGGACCATGAGCGAGGCCCTGATTAAGTTCATGGTTACAGTAGCCAGCGATGTTTTTATCCTGGGGATCAGACTGGCCGCTCCGGTCATGGTAACCTTGCTGCTTAAAAGCGTTGTGTTGGGGATCATGGCGCGATCTTTTCCGCAGATGAATGTCTTCATGGTCAGTTTTCCGCTCAGTATCGGTCTTGGTTTTCTGGTTCTGGGGGCGACACTGTTGCTGTTTTTTCATGTGCTGGAGGTGGCTTTTGGTAATCTGACCGGTCAGATTACCACGCTCTTCAGGCTGCTGGCAAAGGGGGGATGATTCCTGGCTGACGAGGATAAACACTCAAAAACAGAACAGCCGACCGGTCGAAAACTTGAAAAAGCAAGAGAAAAAGGGGCACCGCCATCGTCACAAATGATGACGCAAAGCCTCACCCTGCTGGCTGGCATTATGACGATCTACTTGATGGGCAGCTACCTTTTGCAGGGGCTCAAGCATACCACGGTGGAAGTGTATACGCAGATCGGCAGTTTTGAGCTGACTGAGGCCAATATCTATCCACTGCTGATCAAGCTGTTTGGTTCGGTGCTGTTGCTGTTGGCGCCTGTCATTATTGTCATTATGGTAACCGGCATACTCTCTCATGTTGTACAGGATAAGGGCAGGATCGACTTTCAGTGGGGCAGACTGGAGTTCAAACCGGATAAACTGAACCCTCTTAACGGGGTTAAGCGTCTATTCAACAAGGACGCACTGATAGAAATTCTCAAGTCTCTGCTGAAGATCTTTGTCATCGGCTGGATCGCTTATCAGGTGATCAGGGATGAATTGCAAAACATCGCATTGCTGTCGGAATCAGACATACTGGGAATCCTGACCTATACCGGTCATGTTGCCTTCAAGATCGTGACTCACACCTGCGGTATCATGATTGTGTTGGCCGTGCTTGATCTTGCCTGGGTCAAGTGGCGCTATATTGAAAATCTGAAAATGACCAAGCAGGAGGTAAAGGATGAAAACAAGAATACCGAGGGTAACCCCGAGATAAAGGGAAAGATCAGAAGTCTTCAGTTTCAGGCAGCCCGCCGCCGCATGACGGCCATCATACCTACGGCTGATGTGGTCATCACCAACCCGACCCACTATGCAGTTGCCCTGCGCTATGATCGCAGCAAGATGGCGGCACCGATGGTGATTGCCAAAGGTGCTGACGAGATGGCGTTAGCGATCAAGGAGTTGGCTCGGGAGAGCAAGGTTACATTGGTTGAAAACAGATATCTTGCGAGGGAACTGTATGCTCAAGTGGCAGAGAATCAGGAAATTCCGGAAGGTCTCTATGCCGCCGTTGCCGAGGTACTGGCATATGTCTACCGGCTGAAAGGTACCATGTAGTTCTCTTGACACGTCATGAAATTGATTGAGTCATAACTTTGACTAACGTAGTGCCGCTTAAGTCTGTAAAAATGAATAGCTAAAGGTATCGGCTGGTTGTGTCAGTCTTTGTCTCCGCTTATGCCTAAATTTTGACGGCATGAAATCTGCATGTAAGCTCTGCTGGTAATTTTTGTCTCTGCAGAGGGGTAGTTATACCGATGGCTAACGGTACTTCCGTACAAGCGCTCGAGTTGAGCAATTTCAGAAAAAATTCTGATATCTATGTCGCTATAGCGGTGATCGGTGTGCTGGCCTTGATGATCGTGCCGTTGCCAGCCTATATTCTGGATGTATTTCTGGCAACAAGCATTACTATCGCGCTGGTCATCCTGCTGGTCTGCCTCTACACGCTCCATCCCCTTGACTTTTCTGTGTTTCCATCCGTCCTGCTGGTTACCACCCTGTTTCGGCTGGCCCTGAATGTGGCCGGTACCCGCCTGATTCTCATGCATGGTGGTGAAGGTCCTGAAGCAGCAGGCGCCGTGATCAAGGCCTTTGGCACCTTTGTTGTCGGCGGTAATTACGTGGTCGGTGCGGTCATGTTCCTGATTCTGGTGATTATCAACTTTGTCGTTATCACCAAAGGTGCCGGTCGGGTGGCTGAGGTGTCAGCCCGTTTTACTCTGGACGCGATGCCGGGCAAGCAGATGGCCATTGATGCCGATCTCTCTGCCGGCTTTTTGACAGAGAAAGAGGCTAGAGTCCGCCGTGAAAAGATCCGGCGGGAGGCTGAGTTTTACGGGGCCATGGACGGCGCCAGCAAGTTTGTACGTGGCGATGCCGTTGCCGGCATTCTGATTATGTTGATTAATATCTTTGGCGGGCTGATTATCGGTGTCTGGCAGCAGGGTCTTACGCTGGATGTTGCCTTGGCCAACTACACACTGCTGACGGTAGGTGAGGGGCTGGTGGCCCAGATACCGGCACTGATTATCTCGACAGCTGCAGGTATCCTTGTGACCAGAGGCGCCGATGAGAATAATTTCGGTCAGGAGGTTACCGGCCAGTTCCTGAACTATCCAAAGGCCTTTTATGTGGTTTCCGGCGTGATGTTCCTGTTTGCCCTGATTCCGGGGCTGCCGCATTTTGCCTTTCTGTTGCTTTCCGGAATCGCCTGGCTGGTGGGGAGGATGTCCCGTGAGATGGCCCAGGTGGTTGAAGAGGAGTCGGCTGCAGCTGAGGCTGCCGGTGAAGAGGAGTCCCTTGATCAGGCATCGGCCATCAGGCCTCTTGATACCCTGGAGCTGGAGGTGGGCTACGGGCTCATCCCCCTGGTGGACGAGGAACAGAGCGGCAACCTGCTGTCCCGCATCCGCTCCATCCGCCGCCAGTTCGCCCTGGACATGGGCGTCATCGTGCCCTCCATGCACCTGCGCGACAACCTGCAGCTCAAGCCCGGGCAGTACACCCTGCTCATCAAGGGCAACGAGGTGGCCGGTTCGGAAATCCTCATCGACCACTACCTGGCCATGGA
>DKFG01000095.1:0-1736 GCA_002452325.1 Geobacter sp. UBA6802 | reverse complement strand
ACCGAGGTGTTCAAGCGCAACCTGCACGAGTTCCTGGGCCGCCAGGAGGTCCAGACCCTGCTGGACACCGTGGGCAAGCGCGCGCCCAAGGCCGTGGAGGAGCTGGTGCCCGGCATCCTGCCCCTGGGGCAGGTGCAGAAGGTGCTCCAGAACCTGGTGCGCGAGGGCGTGTCCATCCGCGACATGCTCACCATCGTGGAGGCCCTGTACGACTACGGCCGCGCGGCCAAGGATGCGGACCAGCTCACCGAGTACGTGCGCACCCGCATGGCCCGCACCATCGTCAAGCCCAGCCTGGCCAGCGACGGCTCCCTGCCCATCGTGACCCTCTCCCCCAAGGTGGAGAAGGCCTTTGGCGACTCCATCCGCCAGACCGAGCACGGGGCCTACCTGGCCATGGAGCCCGGCCTGGCCCAGAAGATCATCACCGCGGTGAACAACGCCGCGGACAAGGCGGTGGCCACCGACGGACAGCCGGTGCTGCTCTCCTCGCCGGTGGCCCGGCCGCATCTGGCCCAGCTCCTGGCCCGGTTCGTTCCCAATCTCCCGGTGATCTCCCAGGCCGAGATCCCCGCGGACGTGAAGCTCACCACCCTGGCCAACGTGGATGTGGAGTATGCGGGTTAAAACCTTCCGAGGCGGTTCGGCCAAGAGCGTGCTGGAGCAGGTCAAGGCCGAGCTCGGCAGCGAGGCGGTCATCCTGGACACCCAGACCCGGCGGGAGAACGGCCGCTGCGTGTGCGAGGTCACCGCGGCCCTGGAGGCCGCCGACGCCGAGCCGGAGCTGGACCTGGAGCCTGGCCGCCCGGGCTGGGGCCAGTGGCACCGGGAATGGGACCAGATCAAGTCCCACCTCTACGCCCTGGCCCGCGCCAAGGCCGACCTCTCGGTCCTGACCCCGCGCCAGCGCCAGCCCCTGGAGTACCTGGAAGCCCAGGGCGTGGCCGACGGTGCCCTCCTGGCCCTGTGGCGCAAGCTTCGCGCCGACCGCACCCTCTCCGCCCTCGCCGTGCTGGGCGAGGTGGTGGCGGCCAAGCCCTTTACCGCGGCCCAGTGGCCCCAGAAGCTCCACGCCCTGTCCGGCCCCTCGGGCTGCGGCAAGACCAGCGCGGTGCTGCGCCTGGCCCTGCGCGCCAAGCGGGAGCAGGCCAAGGCCAAGGTCCTGGTGGTGAACGCCGACTGCATGCAGGGCAAGGGGCGCATGGTGCTCAAGCACTACGCCGACCTGTCCGGCCTGGCCTACGCCGAACTGGCCACCGCCGCGGACCTCTCCCGGCTGGTGACCGAGCACGCCGACGCCCACCGCATCTTCATCGACCTGCCCGCCCTGCCCCGGGACCTGGACCTGGAGCGCTACCTGGGCCTCCTGGGCCTGGCCGGGCGCGAGGACGCCTGCGCCCACCTGGTCCTGCCCCCGCACCTGGCCCCGGAGCAGTACGACGCATTTCTCAAGCGCTACTCCAGCGGGAAAACCGCATCGCTCATCTGGACGAAGCTCGACGAAGCCTGTAGGTACGGGGCGGTGGTGAATCTGGCCTTGGCCACCGGCCTGCCGGTGAGCGCCCTGTCCTTCGGGCCGGGCCTCAAGGACTCCCTGGTCCCGGCCGAGCGGCTGGCCCTGTGGCGGCTGCTCTTCAAGCAGGAGTTGCCGGACGCGGCCGAGGCCCCGGCCCGGAGCGGCCGGTTCACCCACTGAGCGACATGGGCCCCGCGAACCGGACGGACAAGGACGTGCG
>DKFG01000293.1:1171-3543 GCA_002452325.1 Geobacter sp. UBA6802 | reverse complement strand
GCCTGCCACCAGCTTGCGGGCAAAGACCATCTGCTGTACCGGCTGGGCAGGCTCGGCAATCATGATCAGCACCCGCTGATCGCGGGACATGAAATAGGGGGAATCAGGATCCATGGCAAGGGCCTGACTGCCGGCCTTGAGGCGAGGCAGGATCAGGTCACGCAGTCCCAGCGGATCAGCCTGGGACAAGGCAACAGCGCTGGCACCGATGGAACCGGCCAGCTGCACGGTCAGCTGATCAAGGGCCTGATCAATGGCCGGGGGGGTCAACCGTGCTTGCAGCGCAGGCAGATCGTCAAGCGTTACAAAGGCAGCGGGGTGCCGGGCGGCAAAGGCCACCAGATCAACAAATTTCTGGGCCTCTGATTCTTCGTAGATCCGGTAGACCACCCGTTTGAATCCTGGCGCACCATCAACCTGCAGGGCACGCAGTTTCTCAGCCAGCTGTTCAGCCGCTGCAGGCAACTGATCAGGTTTTCCCTCCAGCAGAAAATAGGCATCCCTGGCACCGCCTGACCACTCCAGGGAATCCAGCAGCAGACGCAGGGCAGGCCGGTCAGCAGGAAAGAGCCGAAAGATGTCGGTCTCAAAACGCAGGGTCAGCAGAGAGGCCAGCGAGACCAGCACCAGCAGCAGGGCACCGCCAAGAACCAGGCGGGGGCTGGTGCGACTGCAACGATCCACCCAGGCCAGATGAGTGGCCACCATCAGGTGGAGCTTGTTGAACAGAACGGCCACACGGCTCATCGGTCAGCGGGGCTTCAGCTCTGAAAGGGGCAACAGGCGCAGCCCCTGCAGCAGAAGTGTGAATGACTGTTCCTCAAGGGGCTGGTTAACCTCCGGCTCCTCCAGCTGCAGGCGAATCCGGTCTCCATCACGGTTGATCATCTGCAGCTCCAGCGGCAGCAACACGCCAGACAGAACCGTATGATTCCGGTAACGCACCTGTTCACCACCCGGCAACTCTTTCTCCACCACCAGGCCGTTCTTGAGGGTAATCCGTTCCAGGTCTCCCCGTTCTGTCCTGCGTTCAACCAGACCATCCAGCGGTGCATCGGCCAGCGGATCAGAGGCAAGTACCCAGTGCAGCATGGCAAAACCCTGCTGGCCGCTTGAGGCGGGTAACTCCTTGACCGCGCCACGATAGGCCACACCATTGGAGGGATAGGCAAGGGTCAGCTGTTCGCCCTGCAGAAGCGCCTCCATAAGCGTGGTGCCAAAGGGGGAGAGCAGCACCAGCCGCATCTGGTCCGGCCTGCGGTACAGCATCACACCACGGGCAGACATATTTTTCTCCGCCGTACGCACAGAAAGCACCACCGTGGAACTGATGGTTTCCACCACCGCACCGGGCACTGCTAATTCAAGCGCGGGAACCGGTGTCCGTCCGGCACAGGCTGGTAACAGCATGATCAGCAACAGGAACAGCAAACGCAGCATGGTCACTCCAGTCGGAAATCAGCCTCGGTCAGGCCGATGTNNGGGTCTTGCGAAAGGTCATCACGGTACGGTTCCCCCCCTGCTCTTCCAGCACCAGCGTGCGCAGGGTGCCGTCGTCAAGCAGCACAACCGTCAGCTCTTTCAGGTTTCCACCCTTGGCAGGTCTGATGGTCACACTGGCCTGCCGGCCAGTCTGTTCAGCACGCACCTCCATCCCCTCCGGCACGGTGGTAATCGGTTTGTCAATGGTACCCAACCAGCGGGACAGGGCCTGCTCAGGGGGCAGGATGATCCGCTGCCGTTCCCCCTTGACCCCCAGACGCTGTTCAAGCACCGTATCCTTCAGCAGCACCTTGCTGGTGTAGGGAGGGTCAAGCTCCATAAAAAAGCGGTCCGGTTTCTTGAACCGGATCACCCCGTGCATGACCAGCTTCTTTTTCAGAATGGCCAGCTGTTTTTCCTGGGTCAGTTCTGCAGTAAAGTCCTGCACCCCCTGAAAAGAGCGTCTCAAAAACTCAAGCCCTTCAACCGGGGTCAGTTGTGCGGCCCCAGCCAGTGCGGCATGGCTCCAGATCAACACAGCCAGTACGATACTGATGACAACATTCATAACGGTCCGACTCCCAGGGTCAGGGTCGCCTTCAGCAGCGTCTCTTCCCCTGCAGTCACCTGTCCCTCCACCAGACAGAGGCGACCAAAGGATTTCAGTACCCGGACAGACACCTCCAGGGTTTCTCCTGCCTGGGGAGGACGTACAAACCGGGCCTGATCCACTGCTGCCAGAAACCCGCCGTCACCCTGACGCTCAACCGCAGCAATACCGGCAGTCTGGGCAACCATCTCAATCAGCAGCATCTGTGGCAGAGGAAACAGTGAGGCGGTGGGGCGGCAGAGGGCGAGGGCAAAGCTGCCCGGCTGTTGTTCCAGCACCC
>DKFG01000293.1:928-1055 GCA_002452325.1 Geobacter sp. UBA6802 | reverse complement strand
CCCATGGCCAGAGAGCTACCGATAACCCGGCTTGGATAGTGGGTAGAACCAGCACTGACAGCACCAAGCAGCGGCTTGAGAGCCAACTCCGGGCCGGAGAAAAACAGCTGGTCACAACGCTTTTGTT
>DKFG01000293.1:0-851 GCA_002452325.1 Geobacter sp. UBA6802 | reverse complement strand
CCAGTATGCCGCAGCCCTCGCCAAAACCAGAGGCAAAACGGGTCAGCTGCCCGGTAACAGCAAAACCGCGAATCATCTGGGGGGTCAGCTCATCCACACCACCAGCCAGCATGATGTCAGCCCGGCCTTCTTCTATAAAGCGGCAAGCTGCCAGGATGGCGGATTCTGCCGAGCAAAAACGTTGAATAAAGGTGATGTTGGGGCCTTGCAGACCGTATTCAATGGAGGCGTTGCTGGCAGCAGCATTGGCAACGGTATTGGGAAACAGCACCGGCGACAGGCCTGGCACACCAGCCTGATAATAGCCGCTTAAAAGCTCTGAGGCATTGGCAATGCCACCAAAGCCGGAACCCAGGGCAATGCCGATCCGGTCTGAGGGAAAAGCGCCTTTGACAAGCCCGGCATCGGCCAACGCCATACCAACAGCGGCAACCGCAAACTGACTGGCACGATCAAACTTGCGAGCTTTAAGCGGCGGAATAAAGTCGGTTGCCTTGAACTGATCAGCCCTGCCCCAGTAGTGACCGGTTGTACCAGCAACCAGATCATCAGGAATCGGCTTCAGACAACTGGTGCCACTAGTCAGTGCCGCAAGCGCAGGTTTGCTGCCGATCCCTGCAGCAGAGATGACAGCAGTGCCGGTGATTGCAATGGCCGGTTCAAAACGATCCATCAGCAAACCTCCTGCTGCAGAGCTGCAGAGCCCAGCACAATTGAGGTAACATTGCCACCAAAGGCAAAGGAGTTGGACAGGGCGATCCGGGTATCAGTAGCCCGGCTGCCAGCATGGCCGTAATCAAGATCACACTCAGGATCAACACCTCTGAAATGCAGGGTCTGCGGGATGATAC
>DKFG01000057.1 GCA_002452325.1 Geobacter sp. UBA6802 | reverse complement strand
CCCAGCAGCAGGGAGTCAAAGTATTCAAAGATGGCCCGATACTTCTGGTAGATTGAGCGGTGGGCCTCATCAATCACGATCAGGTCAAAGTGACCGGGAGAAAAACGACGCTGCCCTTCGACTCCGCTCAGGGCACCGCCCTTATGCTGGCTGAGCGGAGTCGAAGCCAGGTTGCTGAGCGAAGTCGAAGAACTTGTGCTGAGCAAAGCCGAAGAACTTGTGCTGAGCGAAGCCGAAGCATCAATACAGTTCATCATGGTGGGATAGGTAGAAAGCACGATCCGGCTGGTAGTGTCGTCCTTGATCCTGGTTATGTCCACTGGGCTGGAATGGGGCAGATGTTCCTTAAAGGCATTGCCTGCCTGAGACAGCAGGGCGTTGCGATCTGCCAGAAACAGCACCCGCTTGATCCAATTGCACTTCTGCAGCAGTTCAATCAGCGCGATTACGGTGCGGGTCTTGCCAGTGCCGGTTGCCATCACCAACAGCGCCTTACGCAGCTTACGTTTCTGGAAATCTTCACCAACGCGGCGGATCGCCTCTAGCTGGTAGTAGCGCTCCACAATCGCCTTGTTGATGGTGGCGCTGGTCAGATCCTTCAGACTGCTGCGACGATTGATCAGCAGTTGCAGCTCATCCTTCTTGTAAAAACCCTGCACCTTGCGGGGCGGATACTGCTGGTCATCCCACAGCCAGGTGTCATAGCCGTTAGTAAAGAAGATAATGGGGCGCTGCCCTTTCATCTGTTCCAGGCAGTCGGCATACAGCTTGGCCTGCTGCTGGCCGATCCGGGCATCCTTTTTGGTGCGCTTGGCCTCAACTACTGCCAGGGGAAGGCCGTCATCACCCCACAGGACATAATCAACAAAACCTTCGCCGGTGTTGTTGGGCATGCCGGTTATGGGATACTCCTGCACGTCTGGTTGGGTAATGTCCCAGCCAGCCTCTTTCAACAGCAGGTCTATGAAGTAATCCCTGGTCTCTGCCTCGCTGTAATCGTGGTCATCCGGCACAGCGCGATTCTGCTGCTTGTACTGCTGAATCTGGGCCTGCAGGCTGGCAATCTCTTCCTGGGTCCTGGCCAGCTCTGCCTCTTTGGCTGCCAGCCTGGCGTCTTTCTCAACAAGATCAGCCTGCAGTTTGCCTAACTGCTCGGCATTCTTGTCGCTGACGGTGCTGTCCTTTTGGGGGATCTGGCTGATGTCAAAGATCTGCTTGGTCAGTGCTGCAGGGGAATAGCTGCGTGCCAGCCAGTACAGGAAGTGAAACAGCTCTTTCAGAACATGCAGGGCATCGTTGCTGTTGATAGGTTTATCGCTGTGGACAGCCAGGTTGCCGATCTTCTGGATGGTGAGGATCTTGGGGAACAGGCAGGGTTCAAGGTTGTCGCGGAAGCTTGGTTCGTGGATCAGGGCTGCCAGGTTGTCGGCATAGGGTTTCTTCAGGTAGGTGTCATTGGCATACAGCCATTTCACTCCCAGCTCCAGCGTGCGGCGGGCATGAAAACAACTGGTGCGCGGGGCGCTGTTAACCTGCTGCTCCGCCTCTAAAGCAGAGGCGGCCAGGTCAGGCCAGTTGGTTTTCAGGAAGGTGAAGTTGGAGATTATCGTTTCGGATTCAACAGACATGAGCGGTCAGGTGATTCAACTGCTCATTCAGCCAGCTGTTAATACTTTCGCCTGACTGCTTGGCCGCCACATACACCTTGCGGTGCAGGTCAGGGGTCAGCCGCAGCATAAACTTGCCGGTAAACGGTTTTTCCGGCGCCTGGCCAAGCTGGGCGCAGAAGGTGAGATAATCATCCACCGAATCGCGGAAAGCCTGCTTGATCTCGTCAACCGTCTTACCCTGAAAGGTAATCACGTCGCGCAGACCGATGACCTCGCCGTGGAAGATTTCCGCCTCATCGTCATAGTCAACTTTGCCGGAGTACCCTTTGTATTGCATCATGGCCGTATACCTCCTTCTTGCAGAAAACGGCGTACTGATTTCACCGCACCTTTATCGGTTTCTTTTTGCGGATGCGGCCGGTGAAAAACAGCCTTGATTCCATTCAGCAGAAACCTGACTCGAGAGCCGCTTCCCTCGAATCGTTCCGCACCAAGCGCCATAAGCATTGACTCAATGTCATCCCAGGCTATGCCGGACTTCACCGGGTCATGAAATAGTTCTTTCAGCGTCTTACGGTGCTTTCCTGTCATGTAAATTTAGTATCATTTTCTGGTATCTGTGTAAATGATTTCGTTGGTCCCTGCGACACCAGGACCATCGTGCGCTGAGCGGAGTCGAAGCGCATGTTACAGCTCTCCTCTGAAGGCTCGTTGCAGGAGGGAGGTAAAAAGGGTGGCGGAGTTGTTAAATGCCTTATCATTTTTGTGCGATAGCACTTCAAGCTTCTTAAAAATACCACAATATTTTTTTTGTAATTCGATAGGTGGCTTTATTAATAAGATGTTTTCAAACTTTCCCTTGTTTACCATGCCTTTCATACTTTCAGTGGATTCGCCCTGTATCAATTTCTTTGCGACCAAAATTTGTGAATACAGAAAAAATGAATCGATGCCCTCAAAAGGTGAAATCGCGTTTATCTGCTGATTAAAGGCAACGTCACGATTACTCAATGCAACATTGCCTATACACTCTGGACTACCAGCTATACAGGTTACAAGGATGCTTCCTGCTGGGACAATCCTGCCAACCTTTTGTCCTTCTTCAGAAAGTCGCTCTCTGGCCTCAGTCAAGTAATGGTAAGGAGTATTGATATTATCTGACTTAATCCATTCAATCTTTTCACCATAGTATTCTGGTTTTTCACGCGAAGGTGTGTTTCCAGTCATGACCATACCAAACTCTTTAATTGGAGCTTGAGGCCACCCCTTCGGGTTGGTCACCGGATCACCAAACATATCCAGAAACACCGAGCGCAGCAGTTCCTCGGTCAGCTTTACCGCCTGCTGCCGTTTGCGCCGGATGGCATCGGCCTTGTCCAGTATGGCGGCAATCCGTTTTTGTTCGGGGAGTGGGGGGAGAGGTATTTGAAGATCGTCAATGGTGGAGCGTGAAATTTGTTTGAATGTTGAGCCAGTACCCTGACTGAATAGAAAGTCCTTTTGAGATGTTAGCCAATGCCAAAGGTAATGTTTGTCGAGCTTGTTGCCATCTGGCCGGAGGCCAGCAACCCCACGCCCGAGGCAATATGCTTTGTCAGACCAATTTAAATCACCAATAGTTGCACGAATACATAAAATAACGTCGTCAACTTCGCTGACTCTTGTTGGCTCTGTGGTAAATTTCTTTGGTTTCGGAGAAAGTGGGCCAAAATCACCAGCACCGGCAATTAATGGGAACCCTTCTCCGAGATCATTGTACGAAGATCCGTCTGGAGCCTGTCCCATTGAAATCTGACAAACATCTTTGAGGGGAACAGTTTTCATCCCACCATCCCCTTCAGCTCGGTGCTCGTTTCGACTCCGGTTTCGACTTCGCTCAACCTACGGCTCAACGAGAGGGAAAGGTTATTTGGCTTTGCCGTGTTCCCTTCGACTCCGCTCAGGGAACCGCCCTTGATTTCGACTCCGCTCAGGGAACGGGAACGGTTGTCCGTTTCCTGGGAAGCTGGCTGAGCGGAGTCCGTTGGCTGAGCGGCTTGTACTGAGCGGAGCCGAAGTGAGTCGAAGCCAGCGAAATGCGTCTCATTCCGACACTCCGCCAACAGATGAATCTGATTGTAATCACTCGCCATCAACGCCTCTTTCTTTTTGCGGCTCCAGCCCTGCACCTGCTTTTCTCGGTAAAATGCATCGTCAATCCTGTCGTACTCCTCGCAATAGACAAGTTTCACCGGCAGGCGTTTGGCTGTATGGTGTGCGCCAAGACCGTTCTGATGTTCCCACAGACGGCGTTCCAGGTCTTTGGTACTGCCCGTGTAGAAGCTGCCGTCTGCGCATTCGAGGATGTACATGTAGGGCATGAATCGGTCCTTTGCAATGTTCCCTTCGACTCCGGTTTCGACTTCGCTCAACCTACGGCTCAGGGAACGGAGACGTCCGCTGGCTGAGCGGAGTCGAAGCCAGGTTTTAATCGGTCCCTGAGCGGAGTCGAAGGGACCATCCCCTTCAACTCAGTCAACTCCGCCGCAATCTCCTGCTCCAGCGCCTCCAGCCGGGCAATAATCACCTGGGGCGGCTCATACTCCACCTCTTCATGCTCTACCTGCTTGTAGCGGTTGATGGAGAGGTCGTACTTGTTGTCGCGGATCTCCTGCAGCGGCACGAGGAAGGATTTGGCGGTGCGCCCTTCGCTTACGGCTTCGACTCCGCTCACCCTGCAGCTCAGGGACTGTCCGGTGGCTGAGCGAAGTCGAAGCCACGATTCCACCACATCGGGAATATCGTTCTGCTCCACCGGGTTGCGCTTGTCATCCAGTGAATAGCCATCAGCCTGCATATCGTAAAACCAGACATGGTCTGTGCCGCCGGAGTTGGTTTTGGTGAAGATCAGAATACCGGTGGAGACACCGGCATAGGGTCGGAACACGCCGGAGGGCATGGAGATCATCCCCTCCAGCTTGTGACCTTCCACCAGGGTCTTGCGCAGGTCAAGGTGGGCCTTGGATGAACCGAACAGCACGCCGTCCGGCACGATCACGGCACAGCGTCCGCCCGGCTTCAGCAGCCGCAGCATCAGGGCGATAAACAGCAGCTCGGTCTTCTTGGTCTTAACCGTGCGCAGCAGATCCTTGGCAACGGTCTCTTCATCCAGCGAACCTTTAAAGGGCGGATTGGCCAGGATCAGGGTAAAGGCATCGGCAATGTCAGCGGCGCTATTGGCCAGGGCATCCCGCCGCTCAATGGCCGGATTTTCTATGCCGTGCAGCATCAGGTTCATGCTGGCTATCCGCAGCATGGTGGAATCAAAATCAAAACCGTTGAACAGCTTTTCATTGAAATGGCGCTTGAGGGCTTCATTGTGGAACAGATCAGGGTGCTGCTCCCGCAGATATTCACCGGCTGCCACCAGAAAACCGGCAGTGCCGCAGGCCGGGTCGCAGATGGTGTCTTCCGGCTTGGGCTGCATCAACTCTACCATCATCTTGATGATATGGCGGGGGGTGCGGAACTGGCCGTTGGTGCCGGCAGTGGTCAGTTTGGAGAGCATGTACTCGTACAGATCGCCCTTGGTGTCCCGGTCTTCCAT
>DKFG01000180.1 GCA_002452325.1 Geobacter sp. UBA6802 | reverse complement strand
ATGGGCGGCATGGATTACTAAGCCAACCACACCCAGATGTAATAATTACTGCAACCAGAACGGGCAGAGAGTTTCTCTGCCCGTTCTGGTTGAACCTCGGAAACATCCCCCCTGACGAGTGGTTTTATCTAGACAGAAACACCCCGCATAAGGTAAAAAAGTCAATCAATTTCAGTTTATGGGGGCTTAATGTCACTCCTCGCGGTCGTCAGTTACGACGCCGATGCCATCCGGATCGTCACTGCTCAAAAGACACGAGACAGCTTGATCTGCAAACGAGCTCTGACGCTGACTGATGATGAGCTTGAGGGATTTCTTTCTCAAGATCAAAGTAAAGCCTATCTAATAACCGTCAACCCGCCCGACGCACTTTATGAAACTATCTCCATCCCACCGGTCGATGACAAACTTATTGCTCGCATTGTTGATGCAGAACTCAAACGGATGCACCCGGAGTTGTCGGCGTTCAGCATAGGTTTTCAGGTTATTGGTGACAGTGTACAGGATGGCAGAACCATCCGCAGAGTGGCCTGCTGTCTTATGCCCGATGAATTACTCAACATGTTGCTTGAGCCGTTCATTCGCCATAATAAATCTGTACGCATGATTGCAGCTACCCCGCATGCTCTTGCCGGGCTGGTTATCAACACACCGTCTGACCTACCTGACACCTTGCTTTGTGCATACGATGAAGGCGAACGCAAGACGTTGCTGGTACTGGAGAACGGCGCAGTACTGTTTACCCGCCAGGTCCCCTCGGAATGCCGTGGCTGGAACAACCTTGACCGGCAGAACGTTACCATGACTATCGATTACTGTTTTCAGACGCTGCGGGTCAGACCTGGCGGCGCCATAGCCATTAACAGTGAAGATCCACCACCTCCCTTTGTTGCATTTGCACCAGTTATTCCTTCAGGTTTTCCCGCTACTATTATCAACGAGTATCCGGCTCAATTGGCATTACTGGCGTACCCGCTGCCAGCATCTCAAGACCTGCGACCCCCGGCTTACTGTTCTGCCCTGCGGGAACAGGATCTGATCAAAAACACCAGCCTGGGCTTTATCGCTGCAACAGCTCTCGTTATCCTTCTGCTCATAGCACATGTCTTTTTAATCACCGCCATGCAAACGGATCTGAACAGCCTGCGCCAGCCACCTGATTTACTGCACAGTGTCATTACAACACATCAAAAAGCCATGGAAAAGCGAACGTCAGTTGAGCCGTTGATCAGCATACTCAACAGCCAGCATGCAGAACCATCGGTCCCCGGCTTGCTGGCTACACTTGCCCTTTCACCTCTCACGGATGTGACGATCAGCAGCATGACAGCCAAAAGGGATAAAGACGCTATCGAGCTATCTCTAACCGGTGTAATCTCCAAACCATCTCTTGCAGATGCGCAATCGCAGCTGGAGGCACTCGGTGCCCAACTTTCCGCGACCAAGGGGATGACCCTGGGCAACCGCACCCTGGACCCTAAAATCAATAAATTCAGTGTAGAGGCCACTCACAAGCCATGATTGCCGCCATGCAACGACAGACCCGACAAAAACTCATCAAGCTGGGGATTATACTTATCTGCTTTACCCTGTTAGCATCACTGCTAAGCGTTGTTATACGGTACAAAGAGATGCTTGCACGCACGATCATCAACCAGAAAACAATTTTTCAAAATGTGGGCAGAATGCGCCTTGCTGCAAAGGATGCGGATAAAACAGTAGCCGATTTCAAGTCCCTCCTGCCTCCGGCTTACGGGACACACACTCCCGAATGGCTGGCATACAGCAGGATTGATGACTTAAAGTCCCGACTACAGGCAACAGAAATGGTTGTTAAAGCAATAGAAAACAAAGAAGGCATGGTGGCCGTTGACTTCACAGCTACACTGCCACTACGTGACTCGGGCACCTATAGCAGAATTATCAACCTGCTTGGCAAGCAGGAAACACTGGCCTTTCCATTTGTCAATGTTCGCAGCATACAGATTGACCAGTCCGGCAGAGAGGCACAACAAAGTTTAAAACTCGTCATGGAAGGGGTTGTGCAGATGCCAGCTCCGCAGGAAATCAGCCAATGACCATCAAACTTTCCAGAGAAGCCATCACAGCTTTGTGCTGCACGATTGCAGCCCTGATTATACCGGTGATAGCCTTTCTGACCATCAAGTTCCAGCTAAAGCAAACTCCTGATGAGCGATCACTGCTAAGCTTTTCTCCAACGCCAATCACACTCAGCCCCCGGACCTGGCGGGAAGCATCCTGCAACTGCCCGGTAATCGTCACTTTACTGTCGTCTGAAAACCGGGCACTAGCAGCCCCCCTGACCGACCAGACACGTAAACAATCAGAAGCCGATCCGGCACACCTACCACAATTGACGTTTATCCTGTACGAAGGCAATCCCAAGAAGGATACTGCCATCCTGGATGGACACCTGCTACGACAAGGGAATAGTCTCAATGGATGGCGCGTCACAAAAATTGAACAAAAACGGGTACAGTTAGCAGGCAGGAAAGGAACACAATGGCTCAGCATGGAATAACATACGTATTTGCACGGATACCCCTGGTGGTTACCTTGACACTACTGAGCGGCTGTGCATCCAGCAGCATCAAGCAGGCCACCACGCCGCCCCGCTCTGCACTTGACACCTCTCTGTCTGCTCCTGCGGGAAAGCATGACCCGTTTGTCCAGCAAAACATCAAGGAGCTACAGAGCCAGCAAAAGCTGCCTCCCCTCACAACACCAGACTATCAACCGGTAAGTGATGATGTTTCTCCGGCCAAAACCCGTTTGGTTAATATTCAAGCCCGGAACAGCGCTTTGGGGGATATCCTGCATGTGATCGCCGATGCCGCCGGACTAAACCTGATTATTAACGATGGCGTGCATCAGGACCGACCAGTCACCCTGACGCTCAAGAGAGTGACGGCCGATGACGCCCTTGCAACTCTGCTTAATTCAGCGGACTACTACTACACCATTAAAGACAACACCATCACCGTAGATGCGACCGGAACCAAGTCGTTTGAACTGGGCCACCCTGCCATGGTACAGAGCTTTAACGTAGAAGTCGGAGGTGATATTCTTGGAAGCGGCGCGGCACTATCTGCCGGTGGAGGTGGTGGCGGTTCTTCAAATATCAAGGGAACCATCTCCCAGACGACCAAAAACGATACCAAGGCGTTTGATTTCTGGGAGTCACTGGAAAAATCGCTACAAGGGATGATTGACAAACCAGCAACACAGTCCGGCAAGGTGGAGACTGCCACTCTGACCAACAGAACCAATGCTGCAGGCGTCACCACAACATCCCAAACCAAAACGATTATTGAACAGCCACCAAAGCCCGTAATCGCATCCCCTGCACACGAATCATCCGCTAGTGGTGAAGATTCTGGTCCTCGCCAACAGATTGTGGTAAACCGCCTGACCGGCACCATTATGGTCACTGCCACCCGTAAGAACCTGCAGCGAATTGAGACCTATCTGGACCTGCTACGCAAGACCCTTAATCGTCAGGTACTGGTTGAAGCCAGAATTATTGAGGTGCAGCTTAATGATTCGTTGAAATTTGGCATCGACTGGGATTTTCTTGGCGACATCAGGTGGTTCAATACAGCCGGGGCGCCTCTTGGAGGTTTTGGTAATGTCACCACCTCGCTTGACACATCCATAAAAAACGGCACCTTCCGGCTTGGCTATAAAGGCGGCAACGCCAATACCCTGCTCACCGCTCTTAAGACGCAGGGAGAGGTCAAAACACTTTCCAATCCCAGAATTAACGTTATGAACGGCCAGACGGCATTATTAACCGTCGGCCGTAATACTAACTACATTGCAAAGGTAACCACCACGACAACAACAGCCGCCGGTAGTGCGCCTACCATTTCCTATTCAGTAGAAACCGGCAATGTACTCTCTGGCATCATGTTAGGGTTGGCTCCCTTTATCAACAACCGGGGAGAGATCAGCATGACCATTTCTCCCATCATCTCTGATCTGGTCAAACTGGAAGACAAAGCCATCGGAGGTGACCCGACCAACCAGATTACCATTTCCATACCCACGGTGGACCTCAGAGAGCTCTCCACCACCATTAAAGTAAGAAACGGTGAGATGATTGTAATTGGCGGCCTGATCTCCAACAAGCAGAACCTTAAGGATGAAAAGGTTCCTTTGTTGGGTGAAATCCCCTGGCTTGGCGGCCTCTTTACCCGTAAGGACAACACTGATACCCGCTCTGAGCTGGTTGTAGTGCTGCAACCATATCTGATTAACAACGACTGACGGAGGTATCGTCAATGGCCGCACCTATCAAGATTGGTGAACTGCTCCTTTCCCAGGGGGTTTTAACCCCAAAACAGCTCCAGATAGCCCTGGAACAGCAGCAGGTCACCGGCGCTATCCTGGGAGATTTACTGATTAAACTGGGATTTATCACGGCCCCTGAATTTGCACGAACTATTGCTGTTCAGAGTGGTCTTGAGTACCTTGAACTGTCGGAATTTGAACCTGAAGAAGAGGCGCTGCGCCTCATCCCCAAAGAAACTGCCGAAAAAGTAGGGGTAATTCCTCTTGCTTTAGTAGAAGGCCAACTTACGATAGGGATCACCAACCCAAGTAACATCGTTGCAGTGGATACCGCGACCAAAGTCACCGGTAAACCGCCCAAGGTATATCTGGTGGATAATGACCACTACCAATCTACCCTTGAAAAAGCGTACTACTTCATTGCCCACCCGATTCAGAAACGGATGCAGGAGATCATTAGCCAGCTGCGCCAGGCTACCGGCGTTATTCCAGGAGCAACGATCTCTGAGCTGGTGGAGCTGATCATGATGGATGGCATCCGCAAACAGGCTACGGATATTCATATCTCGCCAACTGAAGATGTTACTAACATTTTTTATCGAATTGACGGGGTGTTACAGCATGGACACTGCATCCAGAAGCAGGCCCATGCCGGCATTGTCTCAAGGATTAAAATCCTGGGACAACTGGATATTGCGGAGCAACGCCTGCCCCAGGACGGATCGTTCTCTCACGCCTTCCTCTCTAAGCACTTTGAAGTAAGGGTCTCAACGGTTCCCTCAATATTTGGCGAAAACCTGGTTCTGCGTCTTCTGGCAGGGGCCGGCCCCTTACTGCGTCTGGAGGCACTGGGAATAAGCAGCATAACCGTGCAGCAGATCCGACGGTTGTTCAATAAATCCTACGGCATCATACTGATTGCCGGCCCTACCGGCAGTGGTAAGACCACCACCCTCTATGCCGCGTTACGAGAACTGAATCGCCTTGAACGAAATATTTTAACGGTGGAAGATCCTGTTGAATACCGCTTAAGCTTTGTCAAACAAACCCAGGTAAACGAAAAAGCGGGCTATGATTTTGCCCTTGCCGCCAGAAACTTCATGCGACAGGACCCTGATGTCATGTTGCTGGGTGAGATTCGGGATGAGGAAACTGCCCAGATGGCGGTACGGGCCGCCATTACCGGCCACCTGGTGTTATCAACACTTCATACCAACGATGCGGCAACGGCAATCCCCCGCCTGCTGGACCTTAAGGTGGATACCTTCCTGCTATCTTCTGCGCTGGTAGCGGTCATTGCACAACGCCTGGTGCGTAAAAACTGCAAGTACTGCAGTGAAGAATACCTGCTTAACGATGATGAGCTGCAGGTTTTCAGGCAACACCAGCTTGA
This sequence comes from Geobacter sp. UBA6802, assembly GCA_002452325.1. Classification (GTDB taxonomy): domain Bacteria; phylum Desulfobacterota; class Desulfuromonadia; order Geobacterales; family Pseudopelobacteraceae; genus Trichlorobacter. The sequence goes on along the minus strand of DKFG01000180.1, from coordinate 3,608 downwards.
GGTTACCAAAGGTCGTCGTGGCGTTGGCTGTTCAAAATGTGGCAACAGCGGTTTCAGCGGCCGCGTTTCAATCTGTGAGGTGCTGGTGGTAGACAGCAGAATTCGCCAGTTAATCTTTGAAGGAGCGTCCACCGGCGCGATCATGGAACTGGCAGTAGCTGAGGGGATGATACCCCTACAGCAGGATGGCATCAACAAGGCTGCCGCCGGAATCACAACGCTTGCAGAAGTACTGCGGGTGGCAGGATGAAGCTGTTCACCTATCAGGTGGTTGATGCCTCCGGCAGCACTATCAAAAGCAGTATTGAAGCAGAATCAATTGAAGAAGCAACAACAAGCCTGGTTAGTCGCGGGCTCTATATCCTCAAAATATCGCAATCATCCAACTTTTCAGCTGTTTTTGAAGGGTTATTGGGCCGTAAGAAGGTCAAACGTGCAGAGGTAATTGACCTGGCCAACAACCTTTCAGTTATGGTTGGAGCTGGTCTGCCACTATTGACCACCCTGGGAGATATTGGTGCAGCCGTTACCAATCCGCACCTGCAGACCGTTATTGCAGAAATAAAGCAAAGCGTTGAGCAGGGCACCAGTTTTTCTGATGCACTGGAACCCCACGCCAGAGTATTCCCTGATGTTTTCAGACGCTTGGTCCGGGTAGGAGAAGAAACCGGCAGTTTTGAGAGAAGCCTCAAAGATGTAGCAGAACACCTTCAGAGAATGGAAGACCTGTCGGGATCAATCAAACGAGCGCTGATCTATCCGGCATTTGCCATAGCCACCACACTGGGAGCCCTGGCATTTTGGATGATCTACGTTCTACCAAAGATTGTTGACACCCTCAAAGGGCTTGGCGTTAAACTGCCCCTTCTTACCAGAGGACTGATTGTTGCCAGCAACCTTTCTCAACGCTTCTGGTACCTGGCAATCATACTGCCTGTACTGATTTTCGTCGGCATAAAGCTGGCAAAAAAGACAGAACGCGGACTTTACCTGGTTGATCTAATGAAACTAAAGCTACCAATCTATAAATTGATTGAATACAATCGGCTTTTGGCCTTGTTTGCCGAACAGATGCGCATCCTGGTTGTTGCCGGACTTACTGTAGACCGTACGCTCAGTATTGTGTCAGATGTCATGGGGAACGATGTATTCCGGCGAGCGATTACCACTATCAGGGATGAAATTACCTACGGTAGCACTATCGCAGAGGCACTGAAACGCCAAAAAGTATTCCCCACTCTGCTGGTTCGCTTGGTAAGTGTCGGCGAAAACAGCGGTACTCTTGACGAACAGTTCAGCTTTCTGGCACGCCACTATCTTAAGATTATGGATGATGTATCGGATAAGCTTGGTAAAATCATTGAACCGCTGGTTATCACCGTTGTTGGTGTGCTGTTTGCTGTTATTATCAGTGGTCTTTTATTACCGATTTACGACCTCGTTTCCAAAGTTGGTAAAGGATAGCCGTGAACGCCACCTACCTTAATTTTTTCGGCTTACATGACGACCCATTCCGGCTTACCCCGGATCCGGCCTACTACTACCCCTCTCACGAACATGCCAATGCCCTGCTGTCACTGGACTACACCCTCAATAACCGGGAAGGATTTTGTCTGCTGACCGGCGAACCAGGCACCGGCAAGACCACCTTGTTGCGTATATTCATCAACAAATGGCAGGATCAGGCCGAAATTGCGCTGATCATGACTCCACGCCTGTCCCCTGAAGAATTTCTACAAGCAATACTGGATGACCTGGGGGTCATCTTTCCGCTTTCCGGTAACAAAAATGATATGATCAAGGAATTCAGGGATTTTCTGCTGCAACACGCAGAAAATGGGCGACGGGTAGTCATTATTGTGGATGAAGCGCAACAGCTGCCCGATGCCACCCTTGAGGAACTACGCCTGCTGTCAAATCTTGAAACCACTAAAGAAAAACTGGTGCAAATTATTCTGGTAGGTCAGCCGGAACTGGCTGATAAAATGGAGCAGGATCAGTTCAGGCAGTTGAACCAGAGGATATCGGTTCGGGCCTCACTGTCACCATTGGCCGAACGGGCTACCGCAGACTACCTGACGACGCGGCTTATGAAAGCAGGTGCCCTGACCGCAACTTTCTTTGACAAAGCAGCACTGGACACCATTTTCCGACTTTCCTGTGGCATCCCCCGCCTGATCAACCTGATCGCATCAAGAGCGCTGATGGCAGCTTATCTGGAGGGGAAACCCGGCGTTCAGGAACGACAGGTGATCATTGCTGCAGCAGAAGTTATGAAAAGGGAACGAAAGAAGATGGGTTCACCAAGGAGAAACCAACTAATCTGGTGGGCAATTGGTGGGTTGGTTGCAATTATAGCGCTATTGTCGGTCTTTAAAATTCGTTTCTAATGCAAACAATTACCGATCAAGCACGTTAATCCGCTCTCTGGCTGCCTCACGCACCCGTTGCCCTGCTTCAGGCAGCGCTGTCACTTCACGGTACAGACGCAATGCATCCTGATGCTCGCCACGTCGCTCCCGTATTCTCGCCATCCCCAACATCCCCTGTGCATCGCCCGTGTCAGACAGACGACGATAACTGCTTAACGCATCATCCAGCAATGCACTGCGTTCCTGTGACAAGGCCAGATTATACAATGCCATACGATTTACAGGATCAACAGCAACAGCACGACCGAGCATTATACGAGCACCATTTTCATTACCTAATCGCCCCTGAGCTATACCACCATTAACCAGCGCGGAAACATAATCTCCCTTCAGTTGCAAAGCCCGATTTGCATAGCCAAGCGCATCAGTAAACATCCCCATACTGAGACTGGTGCTGGCAAGATTATTCAAAATCCTATAGTTATGCGGATCTGCCTCAAGGGCCTTACGGTATTGATGCATAGCCTGACTGTAATCACGGCGCGCCTCGGCACTACGTGCAGCAAACAGATAGGCATCCAGAGAGGCCCTATCTTTTACCACCGCTTTACGCTCTACAGCAGGGGGTTCCCGAGGGACAGTCGAAGCGGCAGTTGCATGCTTTGTTCCTGTTGCCTGTAGGTGGCGGGGGGAAGCAGCTGTCTTTTCAGCTGCCTGGCGAGCCACCGGTACCTTTGTTTTTAGCGTAGAAGTCACAGGTGCAGCCACTGTACGAACAGAGGACTGCTGCATCTGCGGCACTGGTGTTTCCACTACTTTAGCTGCCATCTGCGACTGTGGAGGTATTACCTGACGGGTCAGCGAAGGAGAGCTGGGAATCCGGGTTTGCAGATAGACCACTAACAACCCACCACCAGCGACAGCAGCTGCAGCCACGGCACCAATTACCAGATAGGTTCGCCGACTGTTTTTCCCAGGGGCGGCACTGGACACAGACTGCAACAATCCAGGCGGAATTTGACCAGTCTCTTGGCTTAAATCATTTTTTTTCAGCAAATTTGCAAGAATACTCATATCTGATACACCTGTAATTCATTGAATGTACATCGAAAAATCGAATAGCAGGCCAAAGGCTGGAAGTCAATACAATTCAAAATCCGCCTATTCAATATTGATGACAAAATCACACACCTTCCTTTTAACCCTATTTTACACTACTGTCCGGTTAATAACTGA
>DKFG01000159.1:5723-5892 GCA_002452325.1 Geobacter sp. UBA6802 | reverse complement strand
CCTTGTAGCGGATGGTCTTGCCGATGGCTATGGCTTTATCTTTTTGCGGGTCGTTGCCGAAGAAATGTTCGATTACATCCAGATAGGAATAGGTGTGCAGCACCCGTTCGGATACCTCACAGAGCCGGTCAATATGTGGCCTTCCCAAACCATCCATAATCCGGTTGTA
>DKFG01000159.1:0-5555 GCA_002452325.1 Geobacter sp. UBA6802 | reverse complement strand
GCACGATATGGTCCATGGTCAGTTCGTCCGGCGCAAAACGGTTGCCGCACCAGTGGCAGATACCCAGGGCCAGTCGGTTCTGCCACCAGCGGCTGCGGCGCAGTTCGCGGGATTTGTCCCGTTCGCGGCGAACCTCTTCTTCAGAAACATCAATCACAAAACTGTCCATGGCTTACTCCAGCTCCGCCACGGTGGCGCCATCTCTGCCTTCGTGGGGTTCCCCGCTACGGAAGGAATCCACTTGCGGATGTCTGCCCAGAAACTCCCGCACTGCCCGCTGTAACGTGCCGGTACCGATACCGTGGATGATTCTGATTTCACGCTGCCCAGCCAGAACCGCCTGATCAACAAATCCTTCCAGCTCGATCAGTGCCTCCTCAACCCGTTTGCCGATCAGGTTGACTTCAGAGGGGCAAGGGGCCGGGGGTAAGGTATCAGCAACCGTACCCACTTTTCCCTGACCCCTGACCCTTGCCCCTTGACCCTGATTTTTTGACCCTTGACCCTGCAGTGTTGTGAGGCCGTGCAACGGTACTTCCATCTCGATGCTTCCGGCCCTGACCCGCACCTTGTTGCGGGACTGGTCAATACTGATCACCGTGGCCTCGCGCCCCAGAGAGCGTACTTGCACAACAGCACCGGGCCGCAGGTTATTAATGGACGGTGGCTGCTGGTCGGTCGGGGCAAAGCGTGCCTCCAGTTGTTCGGTCTGCTGCCTGAACCGTTCGGCGGTCTCTTTGCGGCGATCCTGCTTGAACTGCTCCAGCAGCAGGTTCATCTCACGGCGGGCTACGGTGATGGCATCCCGGGCCTCAGCCCGAGCCTTGTCAATGGTTTCCTGGCGTAGCTGTGTCAATCGGTCCCGCTGTTGCTCAAGATCGCGAGCCTGGGCCTCAAGCTGGTGCCGTTGCTGCTGCTGGGTGGTCAGTTCATCGTGCAGCGCATCACGCTTGCACCGGAGTTCATCAATCAGTCCGGCAAAGGCGGTACCGGTATCTCCCAGCAGTGCACGGGCGGTTGCCAGCACCGACTCCGGCAGACCGTAACGCCGGGCGGTCTCCAGTGCGTGGGATTGACCCGGTTCCCCCATCACTAACTTATAAAGTGGGGTCCAGGTGGCACTGTCAAACTNNCCATGCCGGCATTCTGCATGCCGGGTTTCTGTTGTACAAAACCGACGATCTCGGTCAGGTGAGTAGTGGCCAGCACCACGGCACCCCGCTGTTGCAGCTCCTGCAGTACGGCACAGCCGATGGCCGCCCCCTGCAGCGGTTCAGTGCCGGTACCCAGCTCGTCCAGCAGCACCAGTGAGCGGGGGCCGGCCTGTTCCAAAATCCGGCTGATGGCGCTGATGTGGGCAGAAAAGGTGGAGAGGCTCTGCTCAATCGATTGCTCATCGCCGATATCTACCAGCAGGGAATCGAGCAGCGGGATAGTGGATGACGGTGAGGCCGGTACCGGCATGCCGGACAGGGCCATGGCACTGATCAGGCCCACGGTTTTGAGGGCGATGGTCTTGCCGCCGGCGTTGGGACCGCTGATAACCAACACCTGCGCACGGTCCAGTTCCAGGTCCAGCGGTACAATCGGCTGATCCTGTCGGTCTTCCCCCCGCATCACCAGCAAGAGCGGGTGGCGGGCCGAGAGCAGCCGCAGCTGTCCTTCATGATTCAGTTCAGGTACGGCCAGGTTGTAGCGTTCGGCAAAATGGGCCAGGCAGTCCAAGCGATCCAGTTCCACCAGGGTGATAAAACAGGCGGCAATCCGGTCGGCATCCTCCCTGATCCAGGCGGAGATGCGACGCAGGATACGGATCTCTTCCGCCTTTTCCTCAGCAGACAGGTTTTCCAGCTCATTCACAAACGGGATGATCTCCAGCGGTTCCATAAAGGCGGTCTCACCGGAAGAAGAGACATCATGCACCACACCCGGCACCATCCCCTNNGAGTCCATCCGCACCGGGATGACCCAGCGTCCGGACCGGATGGTGATGAAGTCATCCTGCAGGAATATGGCGGTCTCATGCTTGCGGACGATCTCTTCCAGCTTGCGGCGCACCCGTGCAGCCAATGCTCGCTTGGCCTTGCGGATCTCGGCCAGTTCGCGGGAGGCACTGTCCAGGATGGTCCCCTCTGCGTCAAGGGTGGCCGATAGCGGTTCAAGGATATCACTGAAGGCGATCGGGAGCGGGTCCAGCAGCCGCAGGGCCGGGATATCCTCCCTGGGAGCAAACTGGCGGGCAAGCTCGGCCAGTGACCCCAGTACCGGGATAAACTCCAGCAGGCCCAGCGGGGCGAGGATGGCGCCATCGGGCCGCACCTGCTCCAGCAAGGGGCGGATGTCGCAGAAACGGCTGATCCGTAGGCTGATCCGCTGACGCAGCAGGGCGCGGATCTCTTCGATCCGTCGCCAGTGCAGCTGAATCTCGGACGGATTCCGGAGCGGGGCGGTGGCCAGAATCCTGGTCGTAGTGGCCCCACTGCGAGCGTGGCTCGCTACAACCTGCAGGATTTTGGGGAATTCAAGACGGCTGAGGGTGCTTGTGGTGATCATTCGGTTTGGTTGCTCTTTGGTCTGTTGGATGAACGACGGCTGCGGCGCTGTTTCTGTTTGCGGATACGTTCAGCTGCATCGTCTGCACTGGTGGCAAGCCCCTGGCTGCGGGCGATCTTTTCCAGCAGTTCACGGCGGGCCAGAAAACGGTTCAGTGATTGGCTGCGTTCCCGTCCGTAGCGTGCCTCGATACCAGTGGGGAGGTGACGTATCTGGGCACAGCTGGAGGTCTTGTTGAGGTGCTGCCCCCCTTTGCCGGATGAGCGGACAAAACGCTCCTCAAGATCCTCTTCACGGATATCCAGCTCTTCCATCCGCCTGAGCAGGGCCTGCTGCTTCTGTTCACTGACGGCAAAAACGGGAGTAGCCATTACCCCATGCCTGCCTGCCAGTTGTAGGCCTTCATCTGGGCCTGCATAACCGTGCTGTAGGGGATGGACAAGGGACCCAGCAGTTCGGAGGCCCTGACAAAATTCACCTGTTCAAGGGCCTCTGCCAGCGATAGCAGATCGCCGTAGATCCCTTCGCGGTTCACCAAGGCCTGCTGCACCTCTTCAGACAGGTTCAATTCCTCGGTAATCTGATGCATCGGGATATCGTAGAGCGATTCCAGAAGCGATAGGATACCGGTCATAAAGGCTTGGTCGGGTGCCTCACGGTTGCCCCGCAGGCGCGGGGTAGCCGCTGCCATCTGCTCCATAAAACCGCCCCGCACCGCCGCCATATCCACCAGCGGGTTTGCCATGGCATGGCTGTCATCGGTGGCAAACAGGGCCAGCTGCACCCAGCGTTTTAGCTGTGCCCGTCCCAGCATGCTGATGGCATGCCGTACGGTCTGGATCTTCTGCAGTCCGGCAAAGGAAACGGAGTTGACCAGCAGCAGCAGCTTGTAGGTCAGGCCCGGACTGCTGCGGAAGGTCTTTTCAATATCATCGATCTCAGCGTCATCCATCAGTTGCCGCATCAGCTTCAGGAGTGCTGCGCCCCCTTCATCGATCTTTTTTTTCTCGATCAGGGCCGGCTTGGCAAAGTAGTAGCCCTGAAAATAATCAAAGCCCAGATCAAGGCACTTCAGGAACTCTTCCTTGCTCTCCACCTTTTCGGCCAGTAGTTTGAATGGGTAGGAGCGGTACTGCTCAATGCTTGGCTCCAGGGTGTCCACCGGGGTGACAAATAAGTCGACCTTGACGATATCAACGATCTGGTACAGCTCTTCGTAGATGGGGGAAAACTCATGATCATCAAGGGCCAGCACAAAACCAGCCTCTTTCAGCTCTTGGCAACGCTGAATCAGCGCCGGGTTTACTGCAAGGCTCTCCAGTAGCTCCAGCACCACCATATCCTTGGGCAGCAGCTCCAGTGAATCGCTCATCAGGATGTCCAGCTCAAGATTGATGAATCCCAGGTGGTTGCCCAGTATCTGTTTGACTCCGAACCCGGCCAGGGTATTCAGGATCACGCTGGCAGTGGCCTGGGAGGCGTCATTGACATTAGCGGCGCCAAGTGAGTCTGCCGAGCGGAACAGCAGCTCGTAGGCGCAGATCTGCTCGCCTCGATTCAGAATCGGTTGACGGCCAATCAGATATTTTTGTTCTGTCTGTTCCATGGTTGCCGTCTGGTACTGCTGCAGGGGTGGTTAACGTTTGTAAAGAACTATACGCGAACTCATGCTGCAGTGCAATCGCTCCTGTTTACACAAAAGTGGCGACACGAAAGTTGCTGCAGCAGGGATTGCATGGTATACATCTTCCGCTGATAAAACTGCAGGTTAGACGCAACGGAGAGGCCGAATTCGTGATGGTTTCGTTTTTACGCAGGTTCTGGGTAACGTTTTCCGCCTATGTAGTCGGCAGCTATGCCTCATTTCTGAATCGCCTTGTCATCAAAGGGGGAGAGCATATCCCCCGTTCCGGTGGGGTCTTGCTGGCCTCAAACCATATATCCGCCTTTGAAACCATTTTTCTGCCCTGGGCCGTGCTGCGTAGTCATCCGTTGCAGATGGTCTGGGCACCGGCTAAGGAAGAGCTGTTCCGCAAGCCGTTCCAACGGCTGATCTACTCATCCTGGGGGGCCTTTCCGGTCAGGCGCGGGCGGGATGTCAAGGCCGGCAGGGTGTTAAACGATCTTCTGGCCGATCAGAAGGTGATGCTGTTTCCGGAAGGGACGCGGCATCGTGACGGTCGGCTGGGTCCGGGTAATCGCGGGGTAGGCAAGGTGATCTATGACACCCGACCGGTTGTGATCCCCACTGCCCTGATCGGGCTCAACCACTGGAAGTTCCCCAGCCTGGGGGCCAGAGGGGCCATTGTGTTCGGACCGCCGATTCCGTTTGATGACCTGTTTGCCCGGGAGGACTGCAAGGAGACCCACCAACTGATTGCGGAGCGGGTGATGGACGGGATTGCGGCGCTGCTCAGACAGGAAGGGGCCTACGTTGGCAGAGCTGAAAAGTAAGGGTCAAGGGTCAAAAAAGCAGGGTCAAGGGTCAAGGGTCAAGGGTCAAACGGAATCAGAAGAACCGGGCCTTGCTCCTGTTGTTGAGATCTTCAGTGATGGTGCCTGCAGCGGCAATCCGGGGCCCGGCGGGTATGGCACCATTCTCCGTTGTCGCGGCGTTGAAAAGGAACTGTCGGGCGGTGCGGCGGAGACCACTAACAACCGGATGGAGCTGACCGCAGCCCTTGAAGGATTGCGGCAGCTGACCCGTCCCTGCCGGGTCACGGTGATCACGGATTCACAGTATCTGGTGAAGGGTATGACCGAATGGCTGCCCGGCTGGCAGCGCAATGGCTGGAAGAACAGCAAGAAAGAGCCGGTGCTGAATCGTGATCTGTGGGAAGCGTTACTGGATGCGGTCAAGACACATAGCGTCACCTGGAAGTGGGTGCGCGGCCATGCAGGCCATGCAGAAAATGAACGTTGCGATGCATTGGCAAGAGCGGCAATTACGGATCTGAAGGGCTGAACTAACCGGTATATGAGGGTACTATGAAAGATATTGA
>DKFG01000136.1 GCA_002452325.1 Geobacter sp. UBA6802 | reverse complement strand
TGCTGCCGTTTGACAACAAGAATGAACTGCAGGTGATCATTGATGCCCCGGAGGGGACGCCGCTGGAACAGACCGCCCGGATGACACGGGAGATGGGGGACGCCCTGCGCTCGGTGCCGGAAGTTACCGATTTCCAGAGCTACGTCGGCACCAGTTCTCCCTTTAACTTTAACGGCCTGGTCAGACATTACTTCCTGCGTAAAGGCCCTAATCTGGCTGATATTCAGGTCAACCTGCAACACAAGACCGAGCGCAAGGCTCAGTCCCACGATATTGCCAAAAAGATCAGGCCGCTTTTGACTGCCGTGGCAGAGCGCTACGGAGCGCGGGTCAAGGTGGCCGAGATACCGCCCGGCCCGCCGGTACTCTCCACCCTGGTGGCAGAGGTCTACGGACCCAATGATGCTGCCCGGGCATCGGTTGCGGAGCAGATCAAGGGGATATTTGCCAAGACCAAAGGGGTGGTGGATGTAGACTGGTATCGCGAGTCTGATCAGCCCAAGCTGACTCTGGCGGTGGATCGTGAGAAAGCGGCCCTGTCCGGTATTTCCGTAGATGAGGTGGCCAAGGCGTTGCGGGTTGCCCTGGCCGGCATGGATGTGGGGATTCTGCATCTGCCCAAAGAAAAGGAAGCGGTTTCCATCAATCTGCGTCTGGCTGAGTCACAACGCAGCTCTCTGGCAGCCTTGTCTGCCATCTATCTGCCCGGTCCCAAAGGGAGTGTGCCGCTCTCACAACTGGTCAAGCCAAACCAGGGCAGTGAAGAAAAGACCCTCTACCGGAAAAATCTGAAGAATGTGGTCTATGTGATCGGCGATGTGGCAGGTGTGATTGAGGCACCGGTCTATGCTATCCTGAAGATGCAGAAACAGATTGCGGCTTTGCCGACACCGGATGGTTCAAAGATCGAAATCCTGGCATCCCGTCAGCCCTGGTCCGAAGAGAAGATGGGGATGAAGTGGGACGGCGAGTGGCATATTACTTACGAAGTCTTCCGTGATCTGGGGATCGCCTTTGCCGCAGTCATGGTGTTGATCTACATCCTGGTGGTCGCCTGGTTCAAGGACTTTACCACCCCGATCGTGATCATGGCGCCGATCCCGTTGACCCTGATCGGCATCCTGCCGGGTCATGCCCTGTTTGGCGCCTTCTTTACCGCCACCTCCATGATCGGTTTTATCGCCCTGGCCGGGATCATTGTGAGAAACTCGATCATCCTGATTGGCTTTGCCGAGATGAAGCGCAAAGAGGGGATGAAGCTGGATGAAGCGATTATCGAGGCCGGCGCGGTCCGCTTCCGCCCCATGCTGTTGACCGCTGCAGCCGTGGTTGTGGGGAGCTTTGTGATCGTGTTCGATCCGATCTTCCAGGGGTTGGCCATTGCTATGATGTGCGGCGAGATCGCCTCAACCACGCTGTCCCGGGTCACGATTCCGATCCTCTATTATCTAGTTCAAGGATGGAAAGAACGTCACCATATCGGGCAGCATGATGCTGCCGAAGAAACAGCCTGATCAGGAGAATAAGCATGTATATCGAGCGAATTGTCAGAATCGTAGCCGGAGCCTTCATCGTACTATCGTTGTTGCTGGCCCACTTTCATAATCAGAACTGGCTCTGGTTTACCGGCTTTGTGGGGTTGAACCTGTTGCAGTCGGGGTTTACCCAGTTCTGCCCGCTGTTCATGATACTTGAGAAAATGGGAGTACCCAGGTTCCCCAAGGATGCCTGCTGCAAGTAATAACTCAGGTCGGAGGGGGCTATGAGCTGTCGTATCACCATTCTCTGTGAAAACAGTGTCGGTCCCATTTCCGGTACGCTGGGAGAGCATGGTTTCAGTGCCCTGGTCGAATGGCAGGGAGGCGCGTTGCTCTGGGATACCGGGCAGGGATTCACCTTGTTGCACAATGCCCAGCGGATGAACAAAAATCTGCACGATCTGCAGCTGGTGGCCCTGTCTCATGGTCACTATGACCATTCCGGCGGTCTGCTGCCGCTCTTGCGCACCTGCGGCCCCAAACAGGTCTTTGGCCATCCTGCCATCTTCACCCCCCGCTATCGACACAAAGACACCGGTGAATCGCTCTCGCTGGGGATGCCCTACCCGAAAGAGTATCTTGAGGGGCAAGGGGCTAGCTTTGATCTCTCTGACCAGTTTCGCGAGATTGCCCCCCATATCTGTCTGACCGGTCAGGTAACAAGGAAAACTAATTTTGAAACCGGTGACAACGGCCTCTACCTGGATACCTGTGGCTGCAGCCGTGATCCATTTGAGGATGACCAGTCTCTGGTGATCACCACGGCCCGTGGGCTGGTGGTGCTGCTGGGCTGCTGCCATGCAGGCCTGATCAATACCCTTGAACATATTTCCGAAAAAACCGGTCGCCGTGATATCTTTGCCGTGATCGGCGGTACCCACCTTGGCTTCTGTTCTCCGCAGCAGCTTGACCAGACGGTTGCAGTGTTGCGCAACTGGCAGATCAGCAGGCTGGCAGTTAGTCACTGTACCGGATTTGCTGCAGCTGCACGCCTGAAACAGGAGTTTCCGGCTGCCTTCCAGGCTGCACAAGTCGGCTACTCCCTAGAGCTTTTCTAACCGGAATAATTCGTATTAAAAATTTGTTCTCCCCTTTTGTTTTAGCCGTTCTTATGCTACATAAGTGTAAGTAAATTTTTGCTTGTGGCACTACTCTATTTCTATTTCCGAAACGGGAGGCGGCAGACATGAGTTATGAAGTGAAGAATGAACAACTGAAGACGTGGGTAGCTGAGATGGCTGCAATGTGTGAACCGGACAGCATCCACTGGTGTGACGGCTCCCAGGAGGAATATGATCGGCTGTGCGTCCAGATGGTGGAAAACGGCACCTTCATCAAACTGAACGAGGCAAAACGCCCCAACAGCTATCTTGCTTTTTCTGATCCGATTGACGTGGCGCGTGTTGAAGACCGTACGTTTATCTGCTCCCGCTCCAAGCAGGATGCCGGTCCCACCAACAACTGGGTAGACCCCAAGCAGATGAAGGAAACCCTCAAAGGTCTCTTCAAGGGGTGCATGAAGGGCCGTACCATGTATGTGATCCCCTTCAGTATGGGGCCCTTGGGATCAAACATCGCCAAGATTGGCATCGAGATCACCGACTCCCCCTATGTGGTGGTCAACATGAGGATCATGACTCGTATGGGTAAGCAGGTGCTGGATGTGCTGGGTGACGGCGAGTTCATTCCTTGCTTGCATTCCGTCGGCATGCCGCTGACACCCGGCCAGAAGGATGTTGCTTGGCCCTGCAATAAAGAAAAGTATATTGTCCACTTCCCTGAGGAGCGGGCCATCTGGTCTTTTGGTTCCGGTTACGGCGGCAATGCATTGTTGGGCAAGAAATGCCTTGCGCTGCGGATTGCCTCAGTCCAAGCCCGAGACGAAGGCTGGCTGGCCGAGCATATGTTGATTCTGGGGGTTGAATCCCCAACCGGTGAAAAGTCCTACGTTGGCGCTGCCTTCCCGAGTGCCTGTGGCAAGACCAACTTCGCCATGCTGATNNTGATTCCGCCCAAGCCGTTTCAGGACAAGGGTTGGAAGGTGACCACCATTGGCGACGACATCGCCTGGATTAAGCCGGGTGCAGACGGTCAGGTCTATGCTATCAACCCCGAGTTCGGGTATTTTGGCGTTGCCCCAGGCACCAACTACGACACTAACCCTAATGCCATGATCTCATGCGAGAAGAACTCGATCTTCACCAACGTGGCATTGACTGAAGATGGTGATGTCTGGTGGGAAGGAATGACGGCAGACCCTCCGGCAACACTGACCGACTGGCAGGGTAACCCCTGGACCCCCGGTTGCGGTCGTCCTGCCGCCCATCCCAATGCCCGTTTTACGGCGCCTGCCTCTCAGTGCCCCAGCATTGATCCGGAGTGGGAAAACCCTAAAGGGGTGCCGATGAGCGCCTTTATCTTTGGTGGTCGCCGCAAGGATACGGTGCCGTTGGTCTATCAGGCCTTCAACTGGAGCTTCGGTGTCTACTTGGCAGCCACCCTTGGCTCGGAAACCACGGCTGCTGCGGTGGGCGCTACCGGCAACGTACGACGCGACCCGTTTGCGATGCTGCCGTTTTGCGGCTACCATATGGCTGACTACTTCTCACACTGGCTGCAGTTTGGTCGTTCCATCCCCCGCCCGCCGCGGATCTTTAGCGTCAACTGGTTCCTGAAAGATGCCGACGGCAAGTTCGCCTGGCCTGGCTACGGTGAGAACATGCGGGTCCTGAAGTGGATCATTGACCGGGTACAGGGCCATGCCGGTGCCGTTGAATCACCGCTGGGCTGGATGCCGCGCTACCAGGATATGGAGTGGGAAGGGATTGAGATGACCCGCGAGAAGTTCCATGATCTGATGTCGGTGGATCGTGGCGTCTGGCAGAACGAGGTGTTGTCTCACGAAGAGCTGTTTATCAAGATGTACGACAAGCTGCCCAAGGAGTTCCTGCATATCCGGGAGCTGATTCTCTCCTCGCTGTGGCGTTCGCCCGAGCATTGGGAGCAGATCGGTGAGGTTCATCCAGAAGGGTGGAACGAATAAGCTGCAGGTGCTACGATCATTATAACCCTAAAGGGCTGACTCGTTAATCATCGGGTCAGCCCTCTTCAGTCATCAATCTCAAGTTCCACCACACGTAATTCCTCACCCTTCAGCAGCCTCAGTGCATAACTTCCACACTGTCTGCAGGGATCATACAATCGTTCCAGCGGTTGTTCCGTACCGCAATCAAGGCACTGGCCCAACCCCGACACCTGCCGTATCTCAAGCCGTGCCTCTGCAGCCAGGGTATCCACAGTGCAGGCACTGAAACAGAAGGTAACCGCTTCAGGGACCACGCCGGAAAGGTCGCCGATCTCAATCACTACCTGCCTGATCTGCTTGTCGTGTGCATGCTGCAGGCAGATATCAACAATTCCCTGGGTGATGGCCATCTCGTGCATCGTAGTACCTCAGAAAAAGGCATAAAAAAAGACCTGCGGATATCCGCAGGCCTTTTACGAATCTGGTACAGATTAGTGCTTCTTCTCAGCAGCCGGTGCTGCGGGAGCAGCAGCAGGAGCAGCAGCGTCTGCTGCTGGAGCAGCAGCAGGAGCAGCCTGAGCGGAAGAAACAGGTGCTTGTGCTTCAGGAGCCTTGGGGGCTTCAGTAGCAGGAGTGGGTGCAGGAGCAGGCTCTTGCTTCTTGCAGCCAGCGGCTACGCCAAGGGCCAGTGCGAGTACCAGGGACAGGGAGAGAAGCTTTTTCATGTGTGTTCACCTCATGGTTTTAGTTGACCCTGCAGTGCAGGGTAATGTCAGCAACAAACGAAAACTATACGCGCTATAATAGTTATGTCAATAATAAATTAACGGCCATGGTGAAATTTGCCGGTCCGCTCCTTGTGGGCCGAAGTTGGCGCGTTGTGGCAGCTAAAACAGCGGGGATCATCGTTTTTGCGCAGTTCAAGGGCAGAGCCGGGCTGGTCTTGGCGAATGGGGGTATTGTGCTGAGGACTCTGGAAGGCCAGCTGCCCGGTGTCGCTTGAAAGCGTGGCTGCGCGATAGCCAACGGCCCAATTGGCGGCGATCTCAACCGTGTGGCACTGATCACACCCGCCGGGTGGCGGGATGGTCTTCCAGGCCGTAAACATACTGCAACCGGGTACGGCGATGAGAAGCAGCATGGCAGCAGGCAGAAACTGTTTCATATGGTCCTCCTTTTTTCACGGTACTGTAGCATGGGGTACAAAAGGGGACAAGCTGCTTTCAGAGCCGACCGACAACCCGGTGAGCCGTGGCGCTGGTGGTGTGTGCAACCTCCTCAATTGTACAGCCCTTCAGCTCGGCCAGAGCCGTTGCCGTATCTGACAGCCAAGCCGGACGATTTGATGTCTGACCCCTTGTAAACGGTGTCAGATCAGGGGCGTCAGTCTCCAGTACCAGCTGTTGTAGCGACAGTTCACGACAGACTTGTTGTAGCCGGACAGCCCCCGGACGAGTCACCACGCCTGAGATCGACAGGACAAGGTTAAGACGCAGGCAGTCCCGTGCCGATTCGCAGGAACCGGAAAAGGCATGCATGATACCGCCCACTGTTGCAACACCTTCTGCGCGCATAACCTCGATCGTCCGACCGATGGCGCGACGACAATGGATCAGCACCGGTAGGTCGTGGGTGCTGGCAATCCGCAGCTGGGCACGGAAGAGTTGCTCCTGCAGATACTGGTTGCCAAAGGTGCCGTCCAGTCCGATCTCTCCGATGGCTACCCCTTCGGCTGCTATTCGGTCAAGACGGGCAAGGCAGTCAGCCGTAACCGTTGCTGCATGCAGTGGATGAATACCGTATGCCGGACGTACCCCCGGAGTGGTGCGGGCCAACTGTGCTAGCTGGCCCCAATCGTCAGGGTGTACGGCAGGGACAATCCAGCGCTCTATTCCGGCGGTGCGGGCCTCTAGCAGCAGTTCATCAAGCTGGCTGATCAACGGTGGTAGATTCAGGTGGCAGTGGGTGTCAACCAACATCAGAGCTGTGCCTGCAATGGCATGGTTACGGCCTTCCCGCACCCCCGACCGGTGGCCCCGGTGGGGGTATCTGGTTGGATTCAAGAGGCGTAGGCATCACTGGTTCGGCTGCAACGCTGTCAACAACATCAGCAGGGGCCGCGAGCACTGCCGATGACAGCGGTTGCATGATCGCCTCCCGGTGTACGGTGGTATCTATCTTGCGCTGCAGTCCGGCTATGTTGGGAGCTGTTGCCAGGGCTGCCTGCAGTTCATCAGTGCTGATTACGCCCCTGGCCTGCATCCTGCGCAGGATCATGTCTGATCGTTTCAGTACCTTGCCCAGATTTCGGTAGGGGTTGTAAGCTACCCGGGGGCCGGGGAGCATAGCGGCCAGGAAGGCGGATTCCCGAGGGGTGAGCGCTGCGGCGGGTTTACCGAAGTAATAGTGCGAGCCGTGGCCGATGCCGTATACCATCGGCCCCAGTTCCACCACATTCAGATACAGCTCCAGGATTCGTCCCTTGGTCAGCTCCTGCTCCATCCGCCAGGCCAGATAGACCTCTTTCAGCTTGCGGGTGATGGTCTTTTCCCGCGAAAGAAAGATATTCTTGGCCACCTGTTGGGTAATCGTGGATGCCCCCCGGGTAAGGCTCCTCTTTTCAAGATCGTGCTTGATCGCCTGTCTGATTGCCTTGACGTCGATCCCTTCATGCTTATAAAAGTTGTCATCTTCAGCCAGAATTACAGCCCACTTCATTTCCGGCGGAATTCGACCGGACGAGGTCCAGTAGCGGTTCTTGGGACCCAGCAGGTAGGTGTGCTCCTTACCCTGCCAGTCCCGTACCCGGATGGTCAGATTCTGTTTTTTATCAGCCAGGTCGGCAACCGGCGGCAACAGGGCAAGTGAAATACCGATATACCCAAGATAGAGCAGCAACAGCAGCAGGGCACCCAACGCCAATTTTTTCACCGCAACCTCCGCATGCTGAACATTACAGCCTTGATATACAAGAAATCGATCTGTCCGCAAACAGGCAAAAGGAAAGGCCGGGAGAACCGGCCTTTCCGAGAACAGTCAAGCAGTTAATCCGAAAAATCAGCGGTCACACAGCAGATAGCTGCAGATGGTCCGGGCAGTCATCTCGGTGCTGTTGCGGTCATTGTTGAAGACCAGGTGATAGTAGCTCAGGTCATAGGGATCACGGTCAAGAAAATCGCGGATAAAGGCATCACGCTCTTTCTGGCGTCGCTCCACCAGTTCACGGGCCTCTGCAGCAGTAATCCCCATCCGTTTTGCAATAGAGGCCTCCTTGAAAGAAGACGAGGCGTACATCCTGAAGTGGTAGCAGTTCTTCATCCGGTTGGTGATGATCGGTGCTCCGCGTCCCATCAGGATCACGTTTCCCTCTTCTGCCAAGGCGATGATATGCCGACAGAGTAGACGGTAGTAGTCGCGGTCACTCCTCCAGCGGTTGGAGAAGGTTGAGAGGAACTCATCTAGAAAGCGGTTCTTCTCGCCCAGGTTATGCAGCACCTGCTCGGAAAGGTTATGGTTTCTGGTTACTTCTTCAAGCAGGGCCTTGTCCATCAGGGACCAACTCTCCTTGGTCCGTTTTTCCAGCTCTTGCCGGAGCAGTTCTGCAGCAGGATAAGCCTCACAGCCGAACTCGCGCGAGAGAGTGATAGTGGGTTTGGCTGGTTTTTCCTGGGGCTTGAGACCACTCTGGCGACGTGTCACTTCCAACAGGGCGCTCAAACGGCTTTCAATGGCAGGGATCAATCGAGATTCTGGCATGGTCGTCACCTCCGAACAGAATGGCTGACCGTCAGCAGCTGCAACGGTCGTCTGCAGATAAGCCTACCATGAATTGCCGGAACTGCAAGGAGAGTTGACAGTAACCGGTCAGGCGGGGTATCTGAATGCAGCACAAACACAAGGAGGAATCAGTATGGTAACCCATATCGTATTTTTCAAGCTGGCCGAGCAGACTCCTGATAAGATTGCTGCCGTGCGGGACAAGCTGCTTTCAATGCAAGGCAAGATTGCCGAGTTACGCCATCTGGAGGCCGGTATCGACGTGATCCGTTCCGAGCGATCCTATGATGTGGCTCTGCTCACCACATTTGATACGCTTGCCGATCTGCAGGCCTACCAGGTGCATCCGTACCATGCCGGTGAGGTGGTACCGTTTATGAAGGCCAACTGTTCATCCATTGTGGCAGTGGATTACGAAAGTTAGTCGAGCAGCACCGGCAGCCGTTCGGTCAGCCGGATCTCCTCCGGCTGCACCATGGCCCGGTAGGCCAGCGCCTCCACGCCGTTTGCCACCGCCTTCCGCAGCAGCCTGCCGTAGGCCGGATCAATAGCATCAGCCGGTGCAACCGCCCTGCCGTCACCCCGCTGCACGGTGAACAGCAGCACCCCGCGGTGGCCGCTCTGTACCACTTCCTGCAGCTCCCGCAGATGCTTCTGTCCCCGCTCAGTGACCGCATCAGGGAAGAGTGCCCGGTCGTCTTCCACCAGGGTCACATTCTTGACCTCAACGTAGCAGCGTCCAAGCCCTCCATCCAGTAACAGATCGATCCGGCTGCGTTCACTGCCATAGGCTACTTCCCGACGCAGCCGCGCATACCCCTGCAGTTCAGTGATAGTCCCGTTCAGGATCGCCTCTTCGACCAGGCGGTTGGGCAGCATGGTATTGAGTCCGACCCAGTGACCGTCCACCTGCACTAGTTCCCAGGTGTAGGCCAGCTTGCGGGTGGGATTGTCGCTTCTGGAGAGCATGACCGGGCTGCCGGGCCGGTTACAGCCCCGCATGCTACCGGAGTTGGGACAGTGGGCCGTGACCATCGAGCCGTCTTCCAGTTCAATATCAGCCAGAAAACGTTTATAGCGCTTGATCAGTTTGCCGGGGATCAGCGGGGGAAGCTTCATGCTGCGGCCAGCCGGGCAGCAGTTCTGATGGCGGCCTTCATGCTGGATGCGGAGGCAGTGCCGGTGCCGGCCAGGTCGTAAGCGGTGCCGTGGTCCACCGAGGTACGGATAATCGGCAGGCCCAGTGTGATGTTGATGCCATCATCGAAGTGCCGCA
>DKFG01000152.1:6934-7203 GCA_002452325.1 Geobacter sp. UBA6802 | reverse complement strand
TTCCATGGAGACCTTCTTCATGGTCCCGGCACACTGCTCGGTCAGCTGTTTGCCGATCTCAGTAGAGCCAGTAAAGGTTAGTTTGCGGACAATCGGATTGCTGGTCATCTCATCACCAATTTCTTTTGAAGATCCGGTGATGACACTGAATACTCCGGCCGGGATACCGGCCCGTGCGCCCAGTTCAGCCAGGGCCAGGGCGGAGTATGGGGTGGCAGTAGCCGGTTTGACCACCATGGTGCACCCGGCTGCCAGGGCCGGTCCTGCCT
>DKFG01000152.1:4434-6830 GCA_002452325.1 Geobacter sp. UBA6802 | reverse complement strand
CCTCTTCGGCAAACCACTCGATAAAAGAGGCGGCGTAGCCGATCTCCCCACGGGATTCCGCAAGCGGCTTACCCTGTTCAGCCGTCATGATAATCGCCAAGTCTTCCTGATGTTCCATCATCAGCTCAAACCAGCGGCGTAGGATGACAGCTCGCTCCTTTGCTGTTCTGGCGCGCCAGCCGATCAGTGCGGCACTGGCGGCTTCAATGGCTCGACGGGTCTCCATGGTACCCATTTTGGGGATGGTTCCCAGTACCTCGTTGGTGGCCGGGTTGGTAACATCAATGGTCTTACCGTTGTCAGCGGCCAGCCAGAGACCGTTTAGATAACATGCCTGCTTCAGAAGTGATGGATCTTTCAGGTTTAGCATCGCTTACCCTCCTTGCTTAGAGCATTGAATGCTGAACTATAGCAGAATACAGTAGCGGCGGCATAGTCACTTTTTGGCGTTTACATACCATGCAGAATACTGTTATGGGGGATTCCAACGATGACCAGTTTATGAAAAGGAGATGCCATGAAACGATCCTTTGGCGCCAAGACCCTGCTGTTTCCGACCCCTGTACTGATGGTGGGCACCTACGATGCCGCCGGTAAACCGAACCTGATGAACGCTGCCTGGGGAGGGATCTGCTGTTCGCAACCACCCTGTGTTGCCGTATCCTTGCGCAAGGCCACCTACTCGTACCAGTGCATACTGGATCGCAAGTCCTTTACCGTAGGGATAGCCTGCGAGCAGAGAATGACGGAGGCCGATTATTGCGGTATTGCATCGGGAAGAGATGTTGACAAGTTTGCGGTCACCGGTCTGACCCCGGTCAGAAGCAATCTGGTTGATGCGCCCTACGCCGAGGAGTTTCCGGTGGTGCTTGAGTGCCGTCTGCTGCAGGTGGTTGAAATCGGGCTGCACAGCCAGTTTATCGGCGAGATTCTGGATGTCAAAGGGGATGAGGCGGTGCTTGGCGACGATGGGCTGCTGGACATCCTGCGAATCAGACCGCTTATCTACGACACGGCCCACAAAGGGTACCATGGGGTGACCCCCTGTGTCGGGCAGGCGTTCTCAGTCGGTAAGGCAGTTTCCACCAGATAAGCGTACTACAGGCGTAAGAGTCAACCATTAGATGCGTAACGGTCAGTGTGAGATCAGCAGAGGGATGTTGGCCTGAATAAGCAGCTCCCGTGTTAACGGGCTGAGGAATGGCGCCCGGTTTGATTTGTAGGCAAAGGCACCCATAACAAGCAGGTCAGTCTTTTCCTGCAGGGCGTGGGGCAGCAGCGCGCCTGCAATGCTGGTTCGGCCAAGCGGGATAGTGGCTGACGAGGCCTGCACCTCGTGCCGGTGCAGGTGATCCAGCATGGCGGCCAGTGATTGCTCTTCCCGGAGCTGCTCTGCACGGTTGTCCGTTATGGCCACCAGGGTTACCTGTTCAGCCGTCTGCAGCAGCGGCAGCGCATCATGGACCGCCCGTGTCGATTCTCTGCCCCCTTTCCAGGCAACCATAATCCGCTCGCCAAACTTGAATATCTCTCCCTGGGCCGGAAAAACCACCACCGGGCGGCCACTGGCCAGCAGGAGGTGTTCATGGTACTCGAGCGATTTTGCCCGTTTATGCAGGTAGGCTGGCTGTCCGACCAGTATCAGATCACTATGGTAGGCATAGCTGGTAACTATCGACTGAACCGGGGTGCCGACAACTCCCCAATCCACCAGCTGCCACTCTGCCAGGACCCCTGCCTTGGAGGTGGCGTTGATAAAAAACTCACGCACCTGGCTGAAATCGGCAAGGTAGTCGGAGCTGGAGGCGTAATGGGGGTGGGTGATGACGTACAGCCCCTTCAGGCGGGCATTGTGTTGGCGGGCCAGGGCGATTGCCGCCATCAGCCGTGCTGTGCAGCCGACCCCGCGGTCCATATGTACCAAAATGTCTTTGAGCATGGGTGTACTCCGTGCTTTTACCAGTTACATCTGTTTATGATTGTTGTTGCAATATATAATATTGTTTTGCAAATCTATCTAATTGAATAGGATGTTTTGGTGCTATTGCTGCTCAGTATGATTTAGTTGCTTTTCAAAAATATACCAGTGTTTTTGTTTTGTGTCCACCGCTTTGATCCTACCGAAAAGAGACAGGAGTAGTACAGCATACCATGATCAGGCCGCTGCAGTATGTGCTGAACCTGTAGCAAGAGCTGTCCGGCAAAGGCACAGGTTGTTGATATCATTATCAAATTCATCTGCAGCTATTTTAATTCCATAGGGGCAGCTATGCCGACAGAAACCTTTCCACGCTATGTAGAACCGCTCTTTCGCCCCCCTAGTGAGGCCCGCAGCCTTATCTTTCAGATCACGGTGGGCTGTTCGCAGAACAGCTGTGCCTTCTGCGGCATGTACA
>DKFG01000152.1:4114-4246 GCA_002452325.1 Geobacter sp. UBA6802 | reverse complement strand
CTTGCCGCACTCCGTGCCCGGAAGCTGTCCATCCTCTATTTCGGCCTTGAGTCCGGTGATGATGCAACCCTGGCCAGGGTACACAAAGGGTTTGCTGCCGAGGTAATGGCCCAGCAGGCGCTTAACGCCAGA
>DKFG01000152.1:0-4108 GCA_002452325.1 Geobacter sp. UBA6802 | reverse complement strand
AGCCTGGAACATGCGCGCGCTACGGCTGCATGGATCAACCGGGTCAACCCCGAGTACTTCTCACTGCTTACCCTCTTTCATCGCCATAATGAGGCGTTTGTCCGCTCCCTTACCCAGTGCACCCACCGGGAGCTGATGCTCGAGGCCCGAGAANNGCTCCAACCATGTCTCCAACTTCCTGCACTTGGCTGGCAGCTATCCCAAAGACCGGGAACGGCTGCTGGCAGACCTTGACGTCGCCCTTGCAAAGGCTGCTGCCTATCCGGGTTTTCTTGACCGGGTACCGGAGTATGAGGAAGCGTATTATTGAGGCTGTGCGGGGGAGAGTTGAGCACATTTCGCGCTACACACAGGTAGTAGGTGCCACGAATGGTGCCACGAAAAAGAAAAATGACTCAGCATCTATGTGCCAAGTCCATGATTTTGCTGGAGCGGCAGCGTAAATGGATCAGGATAGCCAAAGACGAAGGGCGCTATAAAGGCCGCAAGGCAACCGCACGGGCATTGTCTGACCAGGTGCTTGAACTGCTGGCCCAGGGCAAGACCAAACAGGCGGTAGCTGATGAACTGAAGATAGGTGTTGCCAGCGTCTACCGGGTAGCCAGGGCAGCAAAACAATAAACCACTTGCGGAGTCGATAGCACATACGCTATCATTCAAACATGGGAAAAAGCTCCATTAGCTTTGACACGCCCAGCAGTGTTGCTTTAAGTGATTTGCTAAAGCTCTGCCGCCAGCACTTTGGAGAACCAAGGATTGTTGGCAGTCACCACATATTCAAAACACCGTGGCCCGGCGATCCCTGTGTAAACCTGCAGCGGGATGGTAAGATGGCAAAGCCGTATCAGGTAATACAGGTACGCAAAGCGATTGAGAAACTGGAGAAGAGCCATGAAGTATGACGTAAAAAAATACACCTACCGGATTGAATGGTCTGAAGAAGATCAGGCACACCTTGCCCGCTGCCTTGAGTTTCCTTCACTTATCACCCACGGCAAGACACCAGAGAAAGCCCTGAAGGAAATTGAACTGGTGGTTGCTGAATCCATCAAATGGATTGAAGAGGAAAAAGGCATTGTTCCTGAACCTATGGGAGTCAGACAGTACAAAGGGAACATCACCTTAAGGGTGCCGCCTGGTGTCCATCGTCAGCTTGCCATGCTTTCAGCAGAACAAGGGGTCTCCATCAATCAACTGGTGCTTTCACGTCTGGCTGCAGCCTGACCACAAGGACAACAGGGGACGTTGGTATGTTTAATGGGCATCTTGTTGACGCAATATTAGCAAAATGCTAACTTGATGCTATGTACGCCATTGAATACAGCAAACAAGCTCGAAAGACATTAAAGGGTATGCCGACAAACATCCGCATACTGATACTGTCAAAAATAGAAGAACTTGCAGTCGATCCGTTCTCTGCTAATAACGTCAAGAAGCTGGAAGGGCGTGACGGCTATCGCTTGCGGGTAGGCAACTGGCGGGTAATCTATGAAGTCAACGGAAACACCATCGTGTTGTATGTTGTGGCAATTGGTGCCAGAGGGGGCGTATACCAATGACCAGAGTGCAAATAATTGAGCAGAACGGACATCCTGTCTTTGCTGTAGTACCGTTTGATATATGGCTGAAGGTCCGTAAATCGGCAGAAGATGCTGAAGACGTGGCCCTGTATGACGCTGCAAAAAAAGATGATGACGGCTTCCGCATCCCTGCAGAAATCATCAAGCGTGAATTGACAGGAGAACCCCCTGTCAAGGTCTGGCGTGAATATCGCGGCTTAACGGCAGAAGCCCTTGCCGCAGCAGCAGGCATCAGCAAAGCCTACCTGTCGCAGATAGAAAACAACAAGCGCACAGGCACACTCAAGGTTTTGAAATCCATATCCAAAGCGCTTGGCGTGCCGCTTGATATGCTGGTTGAGGACGAAACGCTTCAGCATGCCGCATAGCAACCCTGAATACGCCTGATCCTGACACCGCCTGAAGCGTTGCAAAATGTTGCTGATTTCTGGTAACGGCACCTGCTGAATCCCCTCGTACTCTTCGCCTTATTTCGCCATACCTGAAAACACCAAAGGGCAACCGGTAACGGCTGCCCTTTGTTCTTGAAATACTTCTTGAAAATTCTTCTTTTTCACAAGGCACTATACTTCCGATAATTTCCGATTCTTTCCAATAGAAACAAGAAAAGCCCCGGTTTACGGGGCTTTCTGTATTGTTGCGGACTACGCCGAACTATCTAATGGAGCCATCTAGCGGAATCGAACNNTGATTACGAATCAGTTGCTCTACCGACTGAGCTAAGATGGCGCAGGGATTCATCTACTATATCAAGCAGGGGCTTAAGTCAAGTCTGCGGGTGATTTGTGTTGTGGTGTGCTGTTTTTCAATGTGCAAGGAGCATCAGAACTGCTATTGACAAAAACACTGTTTTATGTAAATTGTCTGCGTATGAGTTATTGTATGGTTTAATTGTTGTATAATACTGATAAATTGTTATTTTGGGTGGTTGTTGCTGACAAACAAACGTTATTTTGAGCGTGTCAGGAGATGGTATGAGCGGAGCGCTACAGCATGCAGCAGGTTTTGACGGTGCCGTGTCAGGCATGAGTCTGGCCGATCTGCTGCAGATTAAGGCACTGGGGCGGTTTAGCGGCAGGATTGTGGTGGAGCAGAACGGCAAGGACGGGCACCTGTTCTTTCGTGATGGTGATCTGTTTCATGCCCAGCTTGATGATCTGGAGGGTAGGGAGGCCTTTGCCCGTATTATGTCGTGGGGTGGTGGGACCTTTCGCGCAGAACCGAAGGTGACCACTACGCGACAGACCCTGCATGAGAATTTTCAGTTTCTGCTGCTGGATGTGCTGCGATTGCAGGATGAGGCTTCTTCAGAGGTCCTGATGTCAGCTGGTCAGGCAGTACAGGCCGATTCCAGGAAGGAGATTGGGATGAAGGAACGTTTATCCGGTATTGCAGGTCTGCAGGATGTCGTCTTGACAGACCGTAAAGGGACCATGCTACAGCAGATTGGTGATAATGCCGAGTCTCTGGCGGCACAGGGCATGTATCTGGTGTCAACAGCAGGGCAGATATCAGATGAGCTGGGGTTGGGCGCATTTAAGGGAGCTTCTGTGCAGGGGGTATCGAGTCACCTTATCACCCTTGAAGGACCTCGGAATTTTCTGTTTTTCAGTGTTGCAGGCGACGCTAAACCGGCATCGGTAGAGCAGGATGTGCGCCGGGCAATTGCTCAATAGGGGAGGTTGGTTATGGAAACGGTACTCAAGAGCGTTGTAAACTCTCCCGGTGTTGTTGGTGGCATGATCACTGATGGGGATGGACGGGTACTCGCCAGTTTGATGCCGACTATCTATGATGCTGAACAGCTTGCAAGGACAGGGGCGCTGTTGCTGGAACAGCAGTTTGGACTCGAAGATGCTACTGGCGGGGTAAAACAGGCTGAAGTCCGGTTTGAGCTGGGCAGGCTGGTAACCCGTTCTGCACGTGAACGGACACTGATAATGCTGTGTGAACCTGAGGTCAATCTGCAGGTGCTCTCGATAGCTCTGAATGTGGCTGCAAAAAAAATGGAGAAATTGCCGCACATTGTACCAACGCCTGTATCAGAAGGCGGAAAAAAAGAAGCACTACCGCCAGAAGTGCGCAAGAATGACGGCATTCCGGCCGCATACCGGGCATCGGGGTTCTTCAGGTAAATCTGCACGGCCTACATTGGCAGGGGGGCAAAGCTCCCGTGATCAGCTATTTTTTCTGACGCTTGCTTTTTATGCGGTATCCCACCCTTTTTTTCCATAATGTTCAGCAGGCCGTTCCCCACCGGACTACTTGAATTATTTTTACAGGAGCGTTCAATATGACCTTCCCGCTTTTGATCAGGCAGGCTGCAGAGGTGATACGTGCTGCAGAGGTCTTGGTGATTACTGCCGGCGCCGGGATGGGGGTTGATTCTGGACTGCCGGATTTTCGCGGTAACCAGGGGTTCTGGCAGGCCTACCCGCCATACGCCCGGCTGGGGATATCGTTTGTGGAATGCGCCAATCCGGAGCATTTTGAGCGCGACCCTGCCTTTGGCTGGGGCTTCTACGGCC
>DKFG01000029.1:296-11973 GCA_002452325.1 Geobacter sp. UBA6802 | reverse complement strand
CTGCCCGCTCTCCAACGTGAAGCTGCGGGTGTTCCCCGACCTTGCGGCCCACAACATTGCCAGGCTGCTGGCCTGCGGCATCAGGGCCACCATCAACTCTGATGATCCGGCCTATTTTGGTGGCTACCTGAACCAGAACTATCTGGAGACCTTTGCAGCGCTGCCGGAACTTGGGGCAGCGGAAGCATACCAACTGGCCCGCAACAGCTTTGAGGCAAGCTTTGTGGATGCAGAGGTTAAGGCTGGCTGGATCAGGGAGCTTGATCAGTTCTTCCAGCAGCAGTGTGATAAGATCTAAACCGGTTACAACGGAACCTGCTACCCGGTCTGCTGCAGTCCGGGTAGCAGCAGCATCATCTCACCTCGCCATCAGCTCCCGGTAATCAGCCGGTGTCACCACAGAATTCCAATGCCCGCTGGCCTTGCCGAGCCGGGTTCCTCCCCAGAACAGCAGAACAACCAGCAAAACAAATACGATCCCCGGCACCACCAGCCTGCCAAAGGCCCGCATGCTGAGGGCGGTATTGACCCGGCAATGGCTGATACAACGCCAACAGCCCAGACATTCCGGGTTGTTGACCCGGTTCGCATGCATGACATCAATCCGTGAAGGGCAGACCTGGCTGCAGACCCCGCAGGAGACACACTTCTTCAGATCACGCTGCACTGCCAGCGGTGAGGCCAGCGAAACCAGGCTTAACAGCGCACCGTAGGGGCAGACAAAACGACAGAACGGATTCCGCAGCGGAATGGACAGGGCCACCAGCAGCCCCACCACCGCCAGGGTGGTGATTGAGGGTGAGCGGAACAGCTGCAGCAGTTTGACGTCTGATATGGCGTGGTAACCGCTGCCCAGAAAGCCCTGCAGCATCGCCAGGGACCAGGAGACCGTGCTGAAGAGGAAAAAAGCCAGCAGCAGGTACTTGATGCCGCGCAGTCCCAGGTCAAGCCAACGGGGTGGCAGCCAGTTGCGCTGCAGCTTGTTAAAACCCAGCTTCCAGAGCCATTCCGAGACCGTACCCACCGGACAGATCCAGGAGCAGAAGGCCCGCCTGAGCAGCAGCGACACAACAATGATCGTGACAAAGATCACCACCGCTGCCGGATGGACCGGGTTGATGCCCCCCCCCTTCAGCCAGGCTGCCGTACCGAACAGACCGGAGATCGGCAGAAAGGCATCAACAGCAGCAGGACGGCTGACCGTATCCAGCCCCTGCTGGACCGCCTCGATAAAACGGTAGAACTGGAAGCCGATCAGCAGCGAGAGCCCCAGAAAGGCCAGCTGCACCAGCATCCGCAACGGTTGGACATAACGATCCGACATGGCTACCTCGTAAAAGAACGGGGCGACGTAATCACGCCGCCCCGGAAACCACTCATCTGGCACCGTTGCCGGTTACTCCGCTGTTACAGCAACATACCCGAAACTACCATCCGGGCGGCGCAGCAACAGACGCACCACCTCACCTTTGGCAACCTTTGCCGCCAGTGCGGCAAACCCTTCCAGGCTGTCAACCGGCTGCCCGTTGAACTCCAGCACCAGGTCTCCCCGCACCATACCGGCCTCATCGGCGGAGGAACCGGGTTTTACCTCGGAGACGACCAGTCCTTTTGCATCCTTCAGACCAAGCTGGCGGGCCAGCTCAGGGGTCAGCTCACGTACACTGATGCCGATGCTGGCAGTGGCCGGTTCGCCGACGGTACTGCCGGAGCGTCCCTGTGCGACCGTCGCTGAAAGGACAAGACGTTTGGCTTTGCGGAAGACCACAATCTGGACCTGCTTGCCCACCGGGGTACCGGCCACCACCTTGGGCAGATCGGTCTCAGCATTCACCGGCTTACCATCAAACTGGACGATTACATCCTCTATCTTGAGACCGGCTTTATCAGCAGGTGAGCCTTTCTCAACATGGGTGACAATCACCCCTTTATCAGAAGCCAGCCCCAGTGACTTGGCCAGTTTCGGGCTCAACCTGTCAAAATTGACCCCCAGGTAGCCCCGCACCACCTTGCCGGTAGCCTTGAGCTGTTCGGCAACCGACTTGGCCATATTGATCGGGATCGCAAAGCCGATTCCCTGGCCATTGGCAATAATAGCGGTATTGATCCCGATCACCTTGCCGCTGCTGCTGAAGAGCGGTCCACCGGAGTTGCCGGGGTTGATGGAGGCATCGGTCTGGATATAGTCATCATAGGGACCGCTACCGATCACCCGCCCCTTGGCACTGACGATCCCGGCGGTCACGGTATGGGCCAGACCGAACGGGTTGCCGATGGCCATTACCCACTCACCTACCTCCAGGGCATCACTGTCACCCAGCTCGGCAAAGGGAAGCGGGGCCTTGTCGCTGATTTTGAGCAGGGCCACATCCAGCTTGTCATCGGCGCCTTTCAGCTCAGCCTTGATCTCGCGGCCATCGGCTAGTTTGACCATGATCTCGTCGGCCCCCTGCACCACATGGTTGTTGGTCAGAATAAAGCCATCGGCGCTGGTGATGAAGCCGGAGCCCATCCCCTGCTGTTTGCGCTGCTGCTGCGGCATCTGTTGGCCGAAGAAGCGGTTAAACAGATCACTGAACGGATCGTTGCCCATGAACGGGTTGGCTTGACGGCCCCCGGCCTTGATATGCTTGACGGTCCTGATGTTGACAACGGTCGGCTTCAGCCGTTTGGCCAGTTCTACAAAATCAGGGCTGACCGGTTTGGCTGCTGAATCCAGGGGGGCCATACAGCACAGGGTCATGAGTGCTATCAGGGTGAAGACCAGTGTTTTTCCGATTTTCATGAGTAAATTCCTCCGTCGTAAAAGAGTGCTGCATCAGCTTAGTCGGCCTTGAGCATATACCCCTGGCCGCGGACTGTCTGGATTATCTTCTGCTCATGGCCGTTGTCGACTTTTTTTCGCAGGTAGTTGATGTAGACATCGATAATGTTGGTAAAGGATTCAAAGCTGTGTTCCCACACCCGTTCCGCAATCATGGCCCGGGTGACGACCGTGCCGGCGTGGCGCATCAGGAACTCCAGCAGGTTAAACTCCTTGATGGTCAGATCTATCTCGCGTGTACCCCGCCAGACCTTGCGCAAAACCGGATCAAGCCGCAGCTCACCGGCCTTCAGTTCAGCGCCGCGGCTTTGCTCGGAGCGGCGGGCCAGGGCCCGTACCCGTGCGGTCAGTTCGGCAAAAATGAACGGTTTAGTCAGGTAGTCATCTGAACCGGCGTCAAGGCCGGCCACCACATCTTCGGTGCTGTTCTGGGCGGTCAGCATCAGCACCGGCGCCAGCATCCCGTGCTGGCGCAGCTCGCGCACTGCGGTCAGACCGTCCTTACGGGGCATCATCACATCCATAATCAGCAGGTTGTAGGGCTGTTGCAGGGCACAGCGCACCCCTTCCTCGCCGTCGTGGGCCAGGTCAACCTCGTACCCCTCATCTTCGAGGCCGCGCTTGATGAAACCAGCGACCTTCTTCTCGTCCTCAACTACGAGAATCTTCATGGCTCCTCCTGATCAGTTTGCCTGGCTGCCGAGACGGCGCAGTATTTCAGATGCCGACTCTTCCACCGATTTATTGGTAACGTCGATGATGATCCAGTTGGGGTGCCTCCGGTAGTACTGGCGGCAGAAGGCGATTTCATCTTCAACCTGTTCATAGTCTGCATAGCTGTTACGGGTGCTTTGTCCCATGGTAACCAGCCGCGAGGTACGGATCTCCACCAGTCGCTTGGGGCTGATCAACAGGCCGATTACCCGCAGGGGGTCAATATTTTCAAGCTCTTCCGGCGGTTCAATCCCTTTTACCAGCGGCACGTTGGCAACCTTGTAGCCTTTGTTGGCCAGATACATTGAAAGGGGGGTTTTTGATGAACGGGACACGCCCACCAGTACCAGATCAGCCTTGGCAAGTCCTCTGGTTTCCTGGCCGTCATCATGTTTGACCGTAAAGTTGACCGCTTCCATCCGGCGGAAGTAGTCGGTGTCAATCTGGTGCAGCAGGCCGGGGGTTGACTGCGCCGAGATGCCCAGAAAGACCGAGAGGCTTTGCAGAAGTGGTGAAAGCAGGTCAAAGGCCATCAGCCCGTGTTCTTCGGCTATGGTGTGGACCGCGACGGCAAGTTCGGCATCGACCAGGGTGTAGACCAGCAGCCCTTCATCGGAACTGACCGTATTGACGGCCCTCTGGACTTCCTGTTGGTTGTTGACCTTGGCCAACCGGACGATCTTTACATCGCTGCTGCCAAACTGGGAGAGGGCAGCCCGCACTACCCGCTCGGCGGTCTCGCCGGTAGAGTCGGATAAGACGTAGATTTTTTTCATGATAAGCTCACTTCACTGGCTGGGCGACTCATGGCTAAATTTTAATGAAAACTAACCACCCCCCTCTGCTTTGTCAAGGTTTTTGTTGTCACGGTCAGGTCGTTCTGATACGTTCTGCCCACTCTGGCAGCGGCTTGCCGGGGGATGAGCGTATCCAGTTGATCGGGGGAAGTATGGCAGCATGGTATCAGGTTACCTGTGAGGTGCCTGCGGAATATCTGGAGCCGGTTGCGGATTTTTTGTCCGAGTTGTCAGGGTGCGGCGTTTGTACTGAAAACCGGGCCGTTGACAGCTTTTCAGCGGACGATATCCCGCCGCTCAGCCGTGCCAGCGTCACCAGTTACTTTTCGGTGCCCTGTCTGATCGATGCACAGCTTGCCCGCATAATTGCGTTTTTAGTTGGGCTGGGTGATGCTGCAGCTATCGCAGTCCCCACCGTGACGCTG
Organism: Geobacter sp. UBA6802; assembly: GCA_002452325.1. GTDB lineage: Bacteria > Desulfobacterota > Desulfuromonadia > Geobacterales > Pseudopelobacteraceae > Trichlorobacter. The sequence continues at coordinate 7,213 of DKFG01000029.1, read as the reverse complement.
CTGGGTGAAGAGGACTGGGCAGATGCCTGGAAGGTGAATTTCAAGCCGATCAGGGTGGGGGAACGGCTGCTGGTGACCCCTTCATGGGAGCAGCCTGCCGATGTGCAGGGGCGGGCAGTGATCGTGCTTGATCCCGGTATGGCCTTTGGCACCGGTGGCCATGAGACCACCCGGCTCTGTCTGGAGTGCCTTGAATCGCTGCTGTTGCCGGCAACGGCAGAGACGCTTGCCGGTCCGGTGCTGGATCTGGGCACCGGTTCAGGCATTCTTGCCATTGCCGCTGCCAAGTTGGGGGTGCAGCGGATCGATGCCGTTGACATCGATCCGCAGGCGGTCAGTGTGGCGGCTGAAAACTGCCGTCTGAACCAGGTGGAGCATCAGGTGCAGTGCCGTACCACGCCGCTTGACCGACTGGGCGGCGGCTACACCCTGATCCTGGCCAACATTCTGGCCGAAGAACTGGTGCGGCTTGGGCCAGAGCTTGCGGTACGACTTGCCCCTGGAGGCAGCCTGATTCTCTCCGGCATCCTGGCTGAACGTGAGGAGCTGGTTCGCAGTGGCTATGCCTCGCTGCCGCTGCAGTTTACGGCAACCTATACCGACGGCGAATGGCGCTGTCTGCTGTACCGAAGAAGCGCATGAGCGGCCGCCGCCGTTTTGTCGTCAGTTCGCGCAGTATCCGTGACGGGTATGCGTCGTACGACGGTCCGCTTCATCACCATATTGCCCGAGTGCTGCGGTTGCGTACCGGCGATGAGGTGATGCTGGTGGATGAGCTTGGGCGTCGTCACCTGGGGCTGATCGATCAGGTGTCCCAGGAATGGACCGCTGTCCGGATCACCGAGACCCTGGAGGCGGCCCGCTTTCCTGATGCCCCGGCCATTACCGTCATTCAGGGGCTGCCCAAAGGGGAGAAGATCGAGCTGATACTGCAGAAGGGGACTGAGCTGGGGGTCTCGGAGTTCTCTGTTTTTCGGGCCGACCGTTCGGTGCCGAANNGTTGGCAGCGTATCACGGCTGAGGCCGCCCGTCAGTCTGAGCGGTTTGACCAGCCGGCAGTCAGCTGGCATCCTTCTGCCGCCGCCGCTGCCGCCGGTGCTGCCAATGCTGATTTGAAGCTGCTGCTCTGGGAGCGGGGCGTGCCGACACCGTTACGCGAGCTGCTGGAGGGGGTTGCCCGACCGGCCCGGATAGCCATTGTTATCGGCCCGGAAGGGGGGTTTGAACCGGGTGAGGCCGAGGCCTTCTGCTTCTGGGGGTTCACGCCGGTCACCCTTGGCGAGCGGATTCTGCGCACAGAAACCGCTGCCCTTGCCATGACCGCCATAGTGCAGTATAAGTGGGGCGATATCTAGCGTTGTGACGGGTGGATTCAGGAGGAGACCGGCATGAAATGTCCCAAATGTGGCTATACCAGCTTTGAGAGCTATGATGCCTGCAAGAAGTGTGCGGCAGACCTGGTTGAGTTCAAGCAAACCCATGGTCTGACCCCGCTGGTGTTGCCGAACGCCCTGAGGGTAAGCATGGCTGCCGAGCTGTTGGGTGGTCAGACCAGTGATGCAACGGGCGATGACACCGGCAACGATATGTTCAGCTTTGAATTGCCGACCGAGCAGACCGCAGCATCTGCCGCAGCTGTACCGGTAGCCCCGGCCGATCCGTTTGCTTTTAATGATACCCCAGCCCCGGCGGCCCCGGCCTTCTCATTTGACCACGCCCCTGTGGTATCTCAGGAAGATCCGTTTGCCGCACTGCTTGAAGCCACTGCGCAGCCAGCAGCAGCCCCTCAGCCGGAGGCAGCTTCGCAGGGGTTTGAGCTGAACAACTTCTCCTGGGATGACGCCCCTGTGCCGGGACAGGTCGAGCAGCCCCAGCCCGACGGCAAGAGCGATGATGATGATTTTAACAGTCTGTTCGGAGAGCTGGGTAGCGCAGATAAAAAGTAACACACACGGTTCGCAGTATCTTTTCTGAGAGCGGGGTTTCCTCCGCTCTTTTTGCATGGAGCTTCCAGTGGCGCACCACGTCAGAATACTGTCTGAGAACCTGGCCAACAAGATTGCTGCCGGTGAGGTGGTTGAACGTCCTGCATCGGTGGTCAAAGAGCTGGTTGAGAATGCCCTCGATGCCGGTGCTGCCGACATCAGGGTGGAGATCAACGCAGGTGGACGGCGGCTGATCAGGGTCAGCGACAACGGTCATGGCATGACGCGGGAAGATGCGCTGCTGGCGCTTGAACGGCATGCCACCAGCAAGATCACCAGCGACCAGGACCTGGAGGCGATCAGCTCCCTGGGGTTCCGTGGTGAGGCGCTCCCCTCCATCGCGTCAGTTGCACGTCTGCGCCTCAGGACCCGCGAAGCAGGCAGCATTGAGGGGACCGAGATCCTGGCTGAAGGGGGCGTAATCCGGTCGGTCCAGGCCTGCGGTATGGCCGTGGGAACTGAACTCTCGGTGGAGCAGCTCTTCTTTAATACACCGGCACGGCTCAAGTTTCTGCGCAGTGCTGAGACCGAGGCCTCCCATGTGGGAGACCTGTTGGTGCGGCTGGCCCTGTCGCGACCGGAGCTGGCCTTCCGCTATCTCAATGACGGACGGGAGCTGCTGCAGGTGAGCCCCGGTGACCTGCAGCAGCGGTTGCAGAAGCTGGTGGCCCGTGATGTCGCCCTGTTCCCGGTGGCGGGGGAGACCGCTGCCGCTTCTGTCAGTGGCTATCTGGCAGCGCCTGCTGCCGCCAAGTCAACTACCGCTGCCATGTTCACCTACATTAATGGCCGCTTTGTCCGTGACAAGGTGGTGCAGCATGCTGTTATGCAGGCCTTTCGACCGCTTCTTGAAAAAGGGCGCTACCCGTTGTTGGCCCTTTTTATCAATCTACCGCCGGGAGAGGTGGATGTGAATGTCCATCCTACCAAACACGAAGTGCGTTTCCGCCATCGCCAGCAGGTGCATGATACAATTGTAGGCTGCCTGGATGCGGTCCTGCGGGAGTCCCCTTGGCTGCAGCGCCGTGATGCCGTTCTCCAGCCTGCTGTATCGCCCACAGAACGCAGGCTGGTGGATTACCGGGGGGGGGGGCAGCAGGCACTGGATCGTTTTATGGCGTCACCGGCAGCGCAGCCACCTGAGATTCGGGAGCAGGCAACGGCCTACCACGCTCCGGTTACAGCTTCAGCAGTACCGGAACCAGACGGTTATTTCTCAGGCATGACCGTGATCGGTCAGTTCAGGGCCGCCTACATCCTCTGCCAGGCCGATGATCGGCTGGTGATTATTGATCAGCATGCCGCCTATGAACGGGTGCGGTTTGAACAGCTGAAGGCCGCTTTTATGGCCGGTTCCATCGAATCCCAGGGGCTGCTGCTCCCGGAGACACTGGATCTGTCCTTCAGTGAAGCAGAGCTGATCAACCGCCACCGTGAGCTGCTGACTTCACTGGGGTTTGATCTGGAACCGTTCGGTGGCCAGACCTGGAGGCTGACTGCGCTCCCTCGTATTGCAGCAGGGGCTGCTGCGGCTTTGCTGTTGCGCGATCTGCTGGCCGGACTGGAGCAGCAGGGCACCAGCAGTGCCTTTGAGGAGATCAGGGATGAGCTGCTGGCCAGGGTGGCCTGCCATGCGGTGGTACGGGGCAGTCATCACCTTGACCGGGTTCAGATGGAGGCGTTGCTCAAGGAGATGGATCGTACCGACTTTTCTGCACACTGCCCCCACGGACGACCGGTCTCCCACGAGATCACCCTCAAAGAGCTGGAAAAGATCTTCGGGCGGCTATGAAGCAGCGGGTACTGGTCATTACCGGGCCAACCGCCTGCGGCAAGTCTGCCTTGGCCCTTGAGCTTGCCCAACAGCTGGCCGGCGAAATTATCTGCGTTGATTCGCTGACGGTCTATCGAGGGTTTGACATCGGCAGCGCCAAGCCGACTGTCGAACAGCGGGCCGCCGTGCCCCACCACCTGCTGGATATCTGTGATCCGCTGCAGCCGTTTACGGCAGCAGATTTTCGGCAGGCTGCCACAGCAGTAATCGATGAGATTATCCGGCGGGGCAAACGGCCGATCCTTGCCGGTGGCACCGGCCTTTACCTGCGGACCTTGCTGCGTGGTCTGACCGATGCGCCGGGTGAGGATCCGCAGCTGCGACAGGGCCTGCGGCAGCGAGCAGAGCAGGAAGGGGCAGCAGCACTGTTGCAGGAGCTGCGTACGGTCGATCCTGCCACGGCCGATCGTCTGCACCCCAACAACCTGATCCGGATCATCAGGGCACTGGAGGTGTTCAGGGTGACCGGTGTCCCCCTCTCACAGCTGCAGGCGGCCCACGGCTTCAGTGAACGTCCGTTTGAGGCGCTGCAGTTCTGTCTTGAGCGCCCCCGTGAACAGCTCTACCATGCGATTGATCTGCGGGTTGACACCATGCTGGCAGATGGCTTGGTGGCCGAGGTGCAGGAGTTGCTTGAGGCCGGTGTCCCTGCTGATTGCAAGCCGATGCAGGCCATCGGCTACAAGGAGGTGGTGGCCCATCTGCGTGAAAATCTGGAGCTGGAGCAGGTGTCGGCACTGATCAAGCGCAATACCCGCCGGTTTGCCAAGCGCCAGCTGACCTGGTTCAGGGCCGAGCCTGAGCTGCAGTGGGTTGCATATCCGGAAAACTCTGCTACTATCCATTCTGCTGCAGCCACGTTCTTCGCCTAAAGGAGAAAGAAGATTATGTCCAAAGCCCCCTTCAATATCCAGGACCAGTACCTGAACCAGTCCCGCAAAGAGCGTGTCAAGGTGGTTGTACGGATGATGTCCGGAGAGGCCCTGGAGGGACAGATCAAGTCCTTTGACAATTTTTCGCTGCTGCTGGATGCAGGCGGGGATATCCTGATCTACAAGCATGCGATTGCCACCATCACCTCGGTTGACGGTACCTTCCGCCTGCACCATCACCCTTAAACTCCATGATGGCGGGTTTACCGCCATCTGCATACCAGCAAAGAAACCGTTCAATGCACGGACTATTGATAGAAACAGTGGAGCCCGGTTCTCCGGCAGATCGTGCCGGACTGCAACCGGGCCAGCACCTGCTGAAGATTGATGGCACTCGCTTGCGTGATCTGATCGATTACAGCTGGCTGGCCAGTGATGAAGAGGCCGATCTTACCGTTGCAACACAAGACGGTACCATCCGGACCGTGCTGCTTGAGCCTGAACCGGGTGAATCGCCCGGCCTTACCTTTGCCCCGCCGGAACCAAAGCGCTGTGGCAACAACTGTATCTTCTGTTTTGTGCACCAGCTCCCCAAAGGATTGCGGCGTCCCCTGTACGTCAAGGATGAAGATTACCGGCTCTCGTTCCTGCAGGGCACCTATGTAACCCTCAGCAACCTGAAACCGACAGAACTGCGCCGGATCATCAAACAACGCCTCTCACCGCTCTACATCTCGGTCCATGTCGTTGATCCGGCCGTTCGTGAAAAACTGCTGGGCAGAACCAACATCCCACCGGTTTTGGATCAGCTGAAAGAGCTGGCCAAGGCGCGGATAGAACTGCACACCCAGGTGGTACTCTGCCCCGGTGTTAATGACGGTGCGATTCTGGAGCAGACCGTCACCGAACTGGCCAACCTCTATCCAGCGGTTCGCTCCTTGGCAGTGGTACCGGTTGGCCTGACCGAACACCGCCAACGCCTGCCTGAACTGGCTCCGGTTGATCGTGACTACGCGGCCGCGTTTCTGGACAGCTGGTTGCCCCGCATGCGGGCTGTTAATAAACAGTTGGATGATGCCTTTCTGCAGCTGGCCGACGAATTCTTTCTCAAGGCCGACTATCCCTTTCCGGCATTAAAAGAGTACGGTGACCTGCCCCAGTGGGAAAACGGCGTTGGGATGGTCCCCTGGTTTTGCAAGGATGCTGCGGCAGTGCTCAGACGGGCCAAGCCCCTGCTGCCGTTTGATGCCGTTGTCGTTACCGGTGAGTCTGCCTACGGCGTAGTTCAGCCGTTTCTGGCTGAACTGGCAGCCAAGACCGGCTGTGGACTGCGGGCTGTAGCGGTCCCCAATCGCCTGTTCGGCAGCAGTGTCACGGTTACCGGTCTGGTCTGCGGTCGTGATATTGTCGCTGAGCTGGAGGGCAGGCTTGTCGGCGAGACGGTCCTGGTGCCGGAGGTGATGCTGAAGGAGGGGGAGGGCTGTTTTCTGGATGATATGACTCCGGCAGAGCTGCAGCAGCAGCTGGGGGTGCCGGTGGTACCTTTTGAGGCAACCCCAGGCGGGCTGTACCGTCAGCTGCGTTGTCTAAGCAAACCATGTGCAAAGGAGAGAACGAGATGAAAACACGATCGATACTTGCAACAGTGCTGGCTGCTATCTGCCTCAGCACTGCAGCCCACGCCGGCAGTTTCGACATCGGTGCCCGCTATGGTCGCACCCTTGAGCAGGACGGCAACAACGTCGAAGTCGCTGCCCGCTGGATGCCGATCCCTTTCCTCAGCCTGGGGGCATCGCTGGGGTACGCCAACCTGCGCTATGACAAAGGATGGTACTACAAGAAGGCTGATACCATGCCGCTGGGTGCCTATGCCAACGCCCATCTGCCGCTGGTGCCGTTTGTGAAGCCGTATGCCGGTCTCGGCGTTCTGTACTACAGCGTCAACAACATCACGTCAGCCAATCCGCTGGATCGGGGTGCAGAACATTCCGGCACCATGACGGTGCAGGGCGGTGTTGATATCTCGCTGCCGGTGCCGTTTCTTACCCTGAACATTGAGGCGCGTCGCCTGATCAACGACCGGCAGACCCAGCTGTTGGGCGGAGTCTGGTTCCGGTTCTGATCAAGCCTGCAGTAACAACAAAAGGCCGGTGAGGGATCACCGGCCTTTTGTTGAGCAACAGATCTGTATTGAGTGCTATTCCACCAGTTTGGCAGAGATGATGG
>DKFG01000029.1:0-286 GCA_002452325.1 Geobacter sp. UBA6802 | reverse complement strand
ACCTGACGGATCTCGTCCACCACTTCCATCCCTTCAATTACCTTGCCGAAGACGCAGTAGCCGAAGTCGTCCTGACGTTTGCCTTTGTTGTCCAGAAACGGGTTGTCCACCGTGTTGATGAAGAACTGGGAGGTGGCCGAGTCCACCAAGGCGGTGCGGGCCATGGCCACGGTGCCGCGCAGGTTCTTCAGCCCGTTTTGGGCCTCGTTCTTGATGGCGAATTTGGGCTTTTTCTGTTGCATCTCGACGTCAAGCCCGCCTCCCTGGATCATGAAATCCTTGATCA
>DKFG01000219.1 GCA_002452325.1 Geobacter sp. UBA6802 | reverse complement strand
GCACGGCAATCAGCTGACTGTGGGAATGGGCAAGGGATGCACCGGCCCTGGCGCCGTGGTTCTTGAACAGGATCATGTACCGGAAACGGAAATCCCGTCGCAGATCCAGCAGCCGGGTACGCCAGGCAACCAGTACATTGGTCAACTCGTTGGTGGTCAGATCTGCCATGGACTTGTCATGGTCCGGCGTCTCGATGATCACCTCATGGGCGCCGATACCGTTCATCAGGTCGTAGGGTCCGTGGGCACGGTTATTCAGCGCCCCCTCGATCCGCAGGGCCGGGTACTTGTTGGGGATCACCCTGACCTTCCAAGTGGGGGTATTGGGCATGCCGTGATCACGGACGGCAAATATCTCCGGTGGCGTTTTATCCTCATTGCCATAGCAAAAGGGACAGGCGGTACTTGGCAACGGCTGCGACTCAACCTGAAAATCCCGGGGGCGACGCCCCCGCTCGGTGGCAATGATTACCCAGTGCAGCTTTAACGGATCCCAACGCAGTTCAGACATGCAGCCCCCAAGGGGCAAGCGTCAAGGGGCAAGGGGCAAGAAAACTGATTCTTTGACCCTTGACCCCTGACCCTTAACCCTGTCTTTAAATTAGCCAGTCATTGGCCTCTAAATCCGGCCCCTCGTAGTTCAACATCAGCGGAGCATCAGACGGCCAGCGTCCGATCTCCTCACGATCCCGTGTCAGGGTTACGCTGGCAAACAGCTTGGAGCGGGGTTGCAGCCCCATGCAGTCCAGCGGTACCGCCACCTCGCAAGTCCGGTCAACAGCCCAGCTGCAGCAGCAACTGGTTGGAGTCCAGGCCCCCACCTCCCGCACCAGCAGCAGTCCCTCATTGGCATTCCGCTGCACCGGCAGCCGGTATTCGCGGTCGGCAATCAGGTGTAACGCCAGGATGTCGTTTTCCTTCAGCAGGCGGCTTAACTCCTGGATACCGTCAACCCTGAAAAAAAGTGTGTCTCGATTGTAGCCCCAGTAGAATCCCTGCAGCAGCCGGTCTGATGAATGCATGGCCGAGCCCTGACGGGTCAGATCAAACAGACCGGCAGCCAACCATTCAAAGTAGTCACTGACCTTGCCGTTGATCTCCGGGTTGATGAAACCGGCCGGCTCCCGCACCAGCCCGGCCGGGCTCTTCTTTTTGATCGGCTCCAACAGCTCACGCGGCACACCCAGCCCCAGCAGGGTATAGATATTGGCCAGGTGCTGACGGAACAACCGGTCAAATCGATCGCTGTGGGGCGAAAAATGATCATCGCCAAACCACCAGAACCAGTCGCTCCCCTCGGCTGCGTACAGTGAAGTGCAGAGCATCCGGGCCACCTGATCCCCATCCATACCGGCGGAGGCCAGCTGGACAGCAGCAGCCGGGTGATGCTCCAGGATGGCCCGCCGTGCAGCAGCCACCAGGTCCCAGGCCAGGTTTTCTTCAGGATGCCCGATCCAGATACCGTAGTTGGCATTGATCCATGAACCGGAATGAATGTGGTGCAGCCGCCCTTCAAAGCGGGACCGTTCCAGCACCTCGCTGCAGGTGGCAAGCTGCAGGTCAGGCGCCTCAGCAACAGCGGCATACATGCCGGAGAGGAACTCGTAGGCATTGTCCGGATAGAATTCCCAGGCGTTTTCGCCATCCAGAATCACCGGGATCACCCGCCCCTCCGCGCCAAACCGCTGACCGATCTGCCGCAGCCGCCCGGAAAAATCGGCCACGGCCCGGCGGGCATCCCACTGGCTGTAGGTAAACCCGATCAGGTCCGAGAGATGATGATCCCTGAAAAAGATACCCAGGTCGCCATGACCGGTTGCATAACGCCAGGGCCAGTAAAGCTGTTCGCTTCCCGCACCCAGGCCACCGTCCAGAGAACGGGCCAGCACTTCTTCATCAGTGGCAACCCACGTGAGTCCGCACTCCGCTATCAAACGCAGCGCATCATCACTGACCGAGCCTTCCGAAGGCCACATCCCGCACGGCGTGATGCCGAAGACCTCCTGAAAATACTGTAGGCCGTTGCGAATATGGGCTCGGGCGTCTTCGGGATGACGGAACCGCTCTAGAGGCAACATCACCCGCGGCATCGCCTCGCGGGCGATCTGGGTATCGCACAACAGCGGCAGGATCGGATGGTAGTAGGGGGTAACCGACAATTCAACCTGGCCCGACGCCTGCAGCTGCTTATAGAGCGGCACAATTGCGCTCAACAGTGTACGTTGGGCGGCAAACAGTTGCCCGCGGTCTTCGGCGGTGAACCCCTGACCCTTGGCCAGCAGCTCCCGAAAGACCGGGTACCGCCGCCTCGCTGCCTCTCCGGTCCAAGAGAGAAAAAACCAGACCTGCAGGTCCAGCAGGTCCTGGTTGCTGAAGTGCCTGACCCGCTCCCGCACCGCACCCGGCTTGCCTTCGCCGGCCATGTAGAGCAGCTCCAGGTAACGACGGTGCGGATCAATCATCCGCTGACGGTTGGCAGAGAAGAAGTTCTCCAACAGGAAGACCTTGTCCTCCTCGCCCATGTCGGCCGGGTTCATCTGCCCCTTGATCAGAAACGGATCAACCGCCGTGCCGGCGGCATAGTCCAAGAGCTGCTCAATCAGCGATGGCACCAGATTAAAGACCGCCTTTGCCCCCGGCGTATCCTCCACAATGGCCGGCATATCAAAATAATCTTTGATGGCGTGCAGATAGGTCCAAGGCAGGGCATACTCCCCCTTGACCGGATCCTTGTAGTAGGGCTGGTGCATATGCCAGAGGAATATGACGTCGATCGGTGCGGTCATCCCCTACTCCAGCTCTTTCTTCCAGCTCTCCACCTTTTTCTGATACTCCTGCAGCAGCTTGGCAGCAGTCTTGTCATCCTTGGCCTCGGCATAGATATGTACAAGAGAGCTGTACTGATCCGGCAGGACCAGGGCCCAGTCGTTGCCAAACTGCACCTTGATGCCATCAACAAAACTGGCCTCTTTGTCAAGGGAGTCTTCACTCATCTTGCGCATGATCCCCCCCTTCATTTCAAAGGGGCAGGGGACCACGGCCTGCAGAAATACCCGCTCAGGGGCATCGGCCAGCACCTTGGAGAACGGCAGGTTGAGCGCAACAGAGAGTTCAATCAGCTTGGCAATGGTAAACATGCCGTCAAAGGCGGCCTGGAAACGAGGAAAGGCAAAACGGCCGTCAATGGTACCGGCCAGAATCACCTCAGAGGAGCTGGCAGCCTCCAGCATGGCACGAACACTGCTCTTGGTCCGCAGCACTGCACTCTTCTTCTTGAGTGCCATCTGTTCAATGGTAGAAGGGGCCTGTACCGGTACGGCCAATGAGCCGCGCTGGTCTGATTTGAGGGTCAGGGCCGTTACCAGGGCCAGCAGCAGCACCCCTTCATAGCGCAGACCGGTCTCATCCACCAGGGTGATCGCTTCTGCGGTTGGATCAAGCCAGAATCCAACCTGGGCCTTGAGCGACCCGACAATGGTGGCCAGCTGTTCCAGCGACTCCTCTTTCGGTTTGACGGTCACACCGCCCTTACCCTCATCAACATAGGCGTTCAGGGCCACTACATTACAACCCAGCTCATTGAGCAGTCTTGGCAGAATCTGGCAGGCCGGGGAGTAGTTAAAATCGATCACCACGGTCCAGCCGGCCTTACGAATGGTTTCAGTGTTAAGTGACCGCAGGAACCCCTCCCGGTAGAACTCCACAACCTGGGGAATGTCGTTCAGGGCACCCGGTTCAGTATGGTGGGCC
>DKFG01000265.1:6394-16174 GCA_002452325.1 Geobacter sp. UBA6802 | reverse complement strand
CGGAGCTACGGTTACCCTGTATGACACGGCATCCGAAGAGGAGATTACCTACAAGATCGTTGGTGAAGATGAGGCTGACATCAAGTTGGGCAAGATCTCCTGCACCTCACCGGTCGGCAAGGCGCTGATCGGACACAAACTGGATGATTCAGTCAAGGTGAAGGTGCCAGCTGGCACTAAAGAATATGAAATCATTGAGATTAAATACGAGTAGGGGGTAGGGTATGGCACAGGCAACAGCAAAAATCACCAAAGATATGACGTTTCTTGAGATGTTGCGGACCTATCCTGAAACAGCCAAGGTGCTGAAGAAGTACAACCTGGCCTGTGCCGGCTGCATGGGTGCCCAGAGTGAACCGATTGATCTGGGGGCCATCAACCACGGCCTTGATCCAGAGCAACTGCTGGCTGATCTGAACGCTGCGGTAAAATAGCTTTTTCAACAGAACTAAACTGAAAACGCCCCTGTGAGTCAATCTCGCAGGGGCGTTGTTGTTACTGTGGTCCGTTTTGTTTTTTCTTTGTAGGTAACATCGCACTTTTGTAAGAGTTTGTAAGAAAACGCTGTCAAATCTCTTGACACGACTTTTGTTAGTGTATACAAATTATTGACCTAGAAAGCCACTCCTGCCAAACGAGCCTGCCCGATGCACAGCACAGCACAGCACAGCACAAATGGCGTAATCCCCTGTTTTTTACATAACGTAGTGCACACAACCGCTTCCCGGCTATTGGGGGGCGGTTTTTTTGCGTAATTAAACCCCAAAGGAGGTAACAAGATGAAGAAAAAACAACAGTATTTTGTACATGGCCTATGCGTGGCAGCAACCCTGCTGCTGGCCGCATGCGGCGGCAGTAGCAGTGCAACCACGACCACCACAACCTCCACGGTCAGTGCCGTAACCCCTGCCAGCACCGCAACCATCGGCACGGCCGTAAGTATTACTGTAACCGGTGCCAACCTGCCGTTAACCGCGGTCTTTACCTTGCAAGACGGCACCTGCGACAGCCCAACAGTAAATAGTGCCACTACCATAACGCAAAGCTGCACACCTGGTGGTAGCGCCGGGACAAAGACCATAACCGTGCTGACTGCCAGTGGTGGTACGGTGATCGATGCCAGCCAGACAATAACTGTGGCAGCAGCATTTGTCGCCAGTCTGCCTGACACCGGCATAACTGATCAGCAATGTTATCAGGCCGGAAGCGATACGCTGATAAGCTGCAGCAGTGCCGGTGCCATTGCCTTGAATGACCAGCAGGACGGTATGATTACCCCCGGTACAAGCGGTATGAGCTACAGCGCTGTGGGGGCTTACCCGCTTACTTCCTGCGTACAGGACAACAAAACTGGCCTGATCTGGGAAGGCAAGACCGATGATGGCGGCCTGCGGGATAAAGACAACACCTATACCAACTACGGTGACAGCAGAGCCGGTGATGCCTCTGCCTATGTAACAGCAGTGAATGCAACCAGCCTCTGCGGGTATACAGACTGGCGCCTGCCCACGGCTGATGAACTGCAGATGATTGTGGACTACAGCATTGCTTACCCCGCCCCAACCATTAATAGCACCTGGTTTCCAAACACCGTGGGCAGCGCCTACTGGTCTGCTTCTCCCTATGCAGGCTATAGTGACTACGCCTGGGTCGTCCATTTCAGCTTTGGCGGCGTTAACGGCGGCGGCCGTGGCAATGCCGTCTATGTGCGGTTAGTGCGTGCCGGTCAGTGATTGGATACTTGGCCATCTGCCATGCATACATCATTACCACCCATATACCGTGATTGCCGCAGGCTGCTGGTGCATACTGAAGAGATGGTGCGTTGCTTCAGCCGTTACCATAAGTACACCTTGGGAACGGATCTGAGGCAACAGGCCATGGCAATCATGCGTACCGTGCATAGGCTGGTGTTTGACAAGGCCCAGCAGAAAGAGCACCTGAACAGCCTGATCTGGCTGGTGGATGACTATAAGCTCAGTCTGCAGCTTGGCATGGAGCTGGGGGTTTTCAATCAGGCAAGCCCGGCTAAACGGAAACAGCCGACAGCCGGGGTACCGTTCTCTCATTTTGAAACTGCGGCGCATCTTGCCGCAGCAGTAGGCAAACAGTGTGGTGGCTGGTGGCGCTCTGCACAAAATAAACCGTGCAGCGCCAGATCGGATGTATCACCAGAATCGTGCGATGGCCGTGCAATAGCGGCCTTCACCGGGCAACAGTCTGCGCCTCATGCGTTCAGGGCGCAGGATCGTCCCGCTTCACTGAGTACCCGTTCCGCCTCAAACGAGGCTACACCATGATAAGGCAGCGCTACCTTTTAAGCTGTGCTGCTGCGTCGCAAGTGGGCGGGTTGGCGTTGTGGTCTGCTTCTCCCTATGCAGGCAATAGTAACAACGCCTGGAACGTCAATTTCAACAATGGCAACGTTAACAACAACAACCGTAACAATACCAACTATGTGCGGTTAGTGCGTGCCGGTCAATGGAGCTAAGCACGGTGAAAGCAGTCTATTCTCCCAATCTGCCGGTGTCTGTCCGGTTTTCTGCCTGCCATGCTGCCTGGCTACAGGCCAGGCGCGGCAAAAAGCCCAGCGCCAATCAACTTTTGTTTGAGGCACGTTGGCTGGATAACCTGCACCAGTTGTACAGCAGCCTGCGTGCTGGCTGCTGGCAGCCAGCCCCCACTGTTTGTTTTACCGTAACTCACCCCAAGACCCGTGAGATACATGCGCCGGCGTTTGCCGACCGGATTGTCCACCACCTGCTGGTGGATCGGCTTCAGCGCCTGTATGAACCGGTATTTGTATACGATAGCTATGCTAACCGCACTGCTAAGGGTAGCCACGCAGCGGTTGATCGTCTGCAGCAGATGATCCGCCGCAGAAACGGACAGGGCTGGTATCTGCAACTGGATATCCATAACTATTTTAACAGCATCCATCGCCCTACCTTATATGCCCTGCTGTGCCGCCGTCTTGATCTGGCCTTGCAGAAAGGAAAGCTGGCAGATAGCCAGAGACTGGCGTTACGCAGCCTGTGTCATAAGTTACTTGCCCGTAAAAGCCGAGAAATTGAACGGCCTGGGGCTGCGCCATCTTCTGTGCCGCCCCACAAACGGCTTCGTAACGCCCGACCCCAGTGCGGTTTGCCGGTGGGTAATCTTACCAGCCAGTTTTTTGCCAATGTCTATCTGAATGAGCTGGATCAATTCATCAAGCATCAACTAAAGGTGCGGAATTATCTGCGCTATGTGGATGATTTTGTGCTGTTGGCAGACAGTAAAGAGCAGTTGCGTACATGGCAGGCAGAGATAGCTGCTTTTCTTGAAACCAGACTGCAGCTGCGCCTGAAAGATGCCGTGGTGCTGGCGCCGTTACATCATGGGGTGGATTTTCTGGGGTATCGGGTCTACTGCGGCCATCGCCTTGTGCGCCCCAGGGTAGTAAAGCACTGCTGCAAGAAGCTTTCAGGTTGGTGGCAACAGTATGGCCAAGCTGCCCAGATGGTCAGCACAGAGTCTTTCAGCAAATTGCAAGCGCTGCTGGGCAGCTATTGGGGGCATTTCTGCCATGCCAATAGTGTGCGTCTTCGCCATGCACTGTTTAAGCGATTTAACTGGCTGCACAATTTTTTTCAGTTACATGCTGATGCTGGCCTTGTTGTAAAACAACCGGCGCGTCACAAGCTTGCACGCCGCCGTAACGCAATGAAGATAGTTTACACCTAAAGGAGAAACAGAAGATGAAAGCACGTACAAACAGACAGATGATGACAACGAAACCAGCACTGTTGGCTGCCCTGTTCTTGCTGGGGCTGTTGCTGATGAGCGCATCGGCATGGGCAGATCGTTATAGTTACTCTACCGATGGCAGCCAGGTGATTGACAGCACAACCGGGCTTACCTGGCAGCGCTGTGTGGCTGGTATGAGCTGGAGCGGAACCACCTGCACAGGTACTGCCGCCACCTATACCCATCAGGCAGCCCTGGCCTATGCCAAGACCCAGACCGGCTGGAAGCTGCCCAACATTAAAGAACTGGGCAGCATTGTGGATAGAACCCGCAGCAACCCGGCCATTGATACCACCGCCTTTCCAGCCACACCGGCAGGCTACACCTGGTCTGCTTCTCCCTGTGCAGGTGGTAGTCTCAGCGCCTGTTACGTCGGTTTCGGCTATGGCAACGTTAACTACGACTACCGTAACTATACCTACTTTGTGCGGTTAGTGCGTGCCGGTCAGTGATTGGCCCGGCCAAAAGCCGGGTTTGGTGATTGGTTGAAGTACCCACCGGGGAGGCTGTTATGGTCTTCCCGGTTTTTTTTGTATGTATTGCAGGCTTTATGGTCTGGGAAGGAAATTCAGCGGGTGATGCAGTGGTGTTTGATGGCGCTATGCAGCTAAAACGGGTTCACAACGTGGAGACTGTTATCAATAAGCAGTCCGTTTTGCATGTCTTCAGTGTAGAGAATAGTACACTTTGCGATCAGGGCTGAAGCAGCTATCAGGCTATCCCATAAGGAGAGGTTGTAACGCTGGCGCAGATCCCAACCCAGCCGGATGGTCTTCATATCAACAACAGCGATGCTGCATTCGTTTGCAATGGATTCAACTCTGGTTCTGATAAGTTTGTCGCTAAATTTTTTCTTTAACAGAACGGCGGCAAATTCGTTAAGTACCTGTGTGCTGACTACATACCGGGTGGGGCTGTTTAAAAGAGCAACGGCAGACTCCCGTTTTGCAAGTGAATCTGCTGCCTGGATTGCTGCGTACACAAAAATGTTGGTGTCAATGAATGCCTTAACGTTCATGAAGCTCGTCTCGTGGAGGTATTACAATATGCTCAGCTATGAGCGGTTCTTGCAACAAAGCTGAGAAACGTTTGCCGGACTTTGAATGAGAGACAGCAGGAAGAGAGATGATGACGGCTGTATGTTGGGGTAAATTGACAGGAGTTTGAGGAATAAAAACTCCGTTTTCATAGACGGCGGTTATGGCTTGGGGCATGGTGTACCTCCTCAGATTGCTCAGATGCCATACTATTAAGTGGAGAGCGTATCATAGAAGTGTGATAACGTCAAACTGGAGAAGGGGCGTTGTTGTTTACTACATATTCTGCATTCGGGCAAAAAAATCCATCCCCATATCAACCGGTTCTGCTTCTTTGTGTTCCGTATCTCCACCTTCAAACAGCTCCGGTGGGATTTCAGCCAGAAACCTGCTGGGCTGGCGTTCCTCCCAGGTTCCGTATTTACGGCGTTTCAGGCAACGTGAGATGGTCAGGCGTTCCCTGGCGCGGGTGATCCCCACATAGCAGAGCCGCCGCTCCTCAGCCACCTCAGGGTCTTCATCAATGGAGCGGTGGTGGGGCAGCAGTCCTTCCTCCAGACCAACCAGAAAGACCTGTGGAAATTCCAGACCTTTGCTGGCGTGTAGCGACATTAACGTAACAGCATCCTGGGGCTGGTCATTGTCAGTTTCCCGCCGGTTATCTTCCAACAGGGCGATCCGCTCCAGAAAATCTGCCAGCCCTGCAGTCGGGTTTCGTTCCTCAAAACCGGCCAGGGCATTGATCACCTGTTCGATATTTTCAATCCGCTTGCGGGCCTGCAGCGGGTTGTCAATGGTGCGATACAGCTCCTGATTGATTCCCAGCCGCTTGAACAGGGCGGTTGCCTGGGAAGCCATGTTATTGCTGGTAAAGTCAGCCAGTTCCTGTCTAATCATGGTATGAAAGCCGTTCACTGCCTTACGGGTTGCCTCACTGAGCCCTTCGATCTGGTCGGCCATGCCCAGGGTGTCGTACAGCGACAGATTGTGTTCCAGGGACCACTGCTGCAGGCGTAGCAGGCTGGTGCCGCCGATGCCCCGTCTTGGGAAGTTGATGGTTCTGACCAGGGCAGCCTCGTCCCGCGGGTTGGCCAGTACTGCCAGGTAGGAGAGGGAGTCTTTCACTTCCTTACGCTCAAAGAACTTCTGGCCGCCCACCAGTACGTACGGTACTTCTTCCATCCGTAGCGCTTCTTCAAAGGCGCGGCTCTGGGCATTGGAACGGTACAGAATGGCAAAGTCACGCCAGGGACGCTTGTCACGATATTGCGCCAGTTGGAGCTGCTCCACCACCTGGCGGGCTTCTTCGTCATCGGTATCCGCCACCAGCAGGCTGATCAGCTCGCCAGTGCCTGAGGCGGTCCAGAGTGCCTTGTCACTGCGTTTGCTGTTGTTGCGGATCACGGTGTTTGCCGCATTCAGGATGGTGCCGGTGGAGCGATAGTTCTGCTCCAGTTTAACTACCTTGCAGCTGCTGCGTTCAGCAGAAAAGTTGAGGATATTCGCAATATCTGCACCGCGCCAGCCATAGATGGCCTGGTCATCGTCACCCACCACGCAGAGGTTGCCATGCCCCTGTGCCAGCAATGAAATCAGCTTGTACTGGCCGGCATTGGTATCCTGGTATTCATCCACCATGATATAGCGGAAGCGGTCCTGCCAGTGCTGACGAACCTCAGGCAGTTCCTCCAGCATCCGTACCGTCAGCATGATGATGTCGTCAAAATCAATGGCGTTGTAGGCCCGCAACTGCTGCTGATAGCGAGGATAGGCCTGGGCGGTAATCCGTTCGAGCGGTGTGCCTACCTGTGCAGCATAGTGTTCAGGCTTCATCAGCCGGTTCTTGGCCATGGATATCTGCCAGCGGACTTGATCAGGGGGATACTGCTTGGTATCGATGTTGAGGTCGGCCAGCACCTGACGTATCACGCCGGATTGGTCACTCTCACCGTAGATGGTGAAATTAGGCTTATACCCCAGCCGACGGATGTCACGCCGCAGGATACGCACCCCCAGCGAGTGAAAGGTGCTGATCAGCATCCCCTCTGCCTTGCTGCCAGCCGTGCGTCTGACCCGTTCCTGCATCTCACGGGCTGCCTTGTTGGTAAAGGTAACGGCAAGAATCTGTTGGGCGGGCACTTTCAATCTGGTCAACAGATGGACGATCCGACTGGTGATCACCTGGGTCTTGCCGGAACCGGCCCCGGCCAGCACCAGCAGCGGACCCTCCGTATGCTGCACGGCAATAAATTGTTCTGGGTTAAGCTGCGACATGGTTCCTCGTGACATCCTTCCCGTCAACTGTTCCCACAGGCTCGCATGAAAAAAGGACTTACACCGTTTGGCATAAGTCCTTGTTTTTTCATGGTGCCCAGAGCCGGAATCGAACCAGCGACACGNNTTCAGTCCACTGCTCTACCGACTGAGCTATCTGGGCAAAGAGTTCTTTCTTATATACGTTGTAATGATGACTGTCAAGCCAAATCTATTGATCGCCTGACGGCCTGCGGCCCTTGATTGGCACGTAGTTGCAGAACGGCTCTTCTTCCATATAGTCACCGTAGACGGCATCAGCTCTGGCCCGACAGCCACCGCAGACGTTAATAAACTCACACTCACCGCATTTCCCCTTATAGGCCTTGAAATCTCTGAGATTCCTGAAAATTTCTGAGTTTTCCCATATCTCCCGGAACGGCGTTGTCTTGACGTTACCGGCGACCCGATGAAAATACGAGCAGGGCTTGACATTGCCGAAGCAGTCGATCAGACATATAGTCTGGGCGGCAATACATCCTTTGCCTCCGCCGGTGGAAAAGGTGAGGCTGCGTCGCTCAAATGAAACCCCTTCCTGCTTGGCCCGCTGCGGAACAATCCGGTAGTAATGCGGTGCGCAGGTTGGTCGCATCAGGATATCATCCTCCTGCTTTTCCTGCTGATAGTGCCACTCCAGGATCTCTTCATAGTCTTCTTTACTGATCAGTTCGTTCATAATCTCCTCACCTCGTCCGGTGGGTACAATCATAAACATATACCAGGCAGTGGCCCCCAGGGATTTGGCAAGCTTAAAGGTGCTGGCAATATCATGCTGATTGCGCTTGGTAAAGGAGGAGTTGATCAGGAACTTCTGGCCGTGTTTCCTGAAAAGCTCGGCAGCCCGTACAACCCCCTCAAAGGCACCTTGACATTGGCGAAAATCATCATGAATAGATGCTGTTGAACCGTCAAGCGAGAGGGATACCATCTTGATATCAGCCTGCTGCATCTTCCGACAGACCTCATCAGTAACCAGTGAACCGTTGGTAGCCATACAGATCCGCAGCCCCAGCGAAGTACCGTATTCAGCAAGCTCAAAAATATCCTCACGCATCAGCGGTTCGCCACCGGACAAAACAACAACCGGCTTAGAGAACGCAGCGATCTCCTCCAGCAACTGCTTGCCCTCCTCAAAGGTAAAATCACCCCCAGAAGAGGTCAGCTCTGATGAGCAACGACAATGAACACAGCGTAAATTACACTTCTGCGTGGTCTCCCAGGCGATCCATTTCGGTATGAACTCCTGCGCCATACAAGCCCCCTTTAACATTCAAAGGTCATATCCTATGCAATTCCAGATTAAAAGACAAGCAGCCCGTGTAGGCCGAACCGCAACTCCTGCACGTATTTACCGGGAATAGCGCTTGAATCATAGATACTGTTCTGTTATACAAATCAACGGTTCTCAAGCATTATGACTCAGTTTGCTCAACAAGGAGAAGCACATGTCCAATACCCAGATGGTCATGTATGATGAAGAGTTTCAAGAAATAAATACCGTCATTGAGCGACTACTGACTGACTCTAACTCAAAAGTCATTTTTCTTGTCGACAAGAACGGTCAGCTGATCTCTGGCGTTGGCGAGACAGAGCGCTTTGACACAACTTCTCTGGCCTCACTCACGGCTGGCAATATTGCGGCAACCGGTGGTCTTGCCAAACTAATTGGCGAGAAGGAGTTCTCGATCCTCTTTCACGAGGGGGAAAAGGACAACCTGCACATATCTATCGTTGGTGGCCGTGTTATTCTGGTTGTATTGTTCGACAATCGCTCATCGCTGGGTCTGGTGCGATTGCGGGTCAAGAAGGCCTCTGAAGAACTTTCCGTTATCTTTGAAAAGCTGATGAAAAAATCCGATGAGCAGGTCAAGTCAGGCACCTCGTTCCCCTTTGCCGAGATCACGGATGATGATATAGACAACCTTTTCAGCTGACCCGAGGTACGCGGCAATGTCCTTTATCAACTATGCGTCACGCGAGATAAACTGCAAAATTGTTTACTACGGGCCCGGCTTGTGTGGCAAGACCACCAACCTGCAATATGTGTATGCCAAGACCGCTCCTGAAGCAAAGGGCAAGATGATCAGCTTGGCAACCGAAACCGAGCGGACACTTTTTTTCGACTTTCTACCGCTTGCCCTAGGCGAGATTCGTGGGTTTAAAACCAGATTCCATCTCTATACGGTTCCGGGGCAGGTCTTTTATGATGCCTCACGCAAGCTAATTCTGAAAGGCGTTGACGGCATCGTTTTTGTAGCCGATTCGCAGGAAGAGCGGATGGACGCCAATGTTGAGTCTCTTGACAACTTGCGCATCAACCTCAAGGAGCAGGGGTATGATCTTGATAAATTGCCCTATGTAGTCCAGTACAACAAACGGGATCTTCCCAATGCCATGACCATAGAAGAGCTGCGCAGGGAGCTGAATCCTACTAATGTCCCGGATTACGAGGCGTGCGCCTCCTCCGGTGAAGGTGTCTTTGAAACACTGAAGGCCGTAGCAAAACTAATCCTGGTAGACCTTAAGAAAGGCCGATAAGCTGGCAACTACAGCATGCCATCACTTTACACTTGCAATATCGAGCAATATCAAGTAAAGGTGTAAGTCCTTTGCGAGGGGAGAGATGGCCGAGTAGGTCGAA
>DKFG01000265.1:0-6300 GCA_002452325.1 Geobacter sp. UBA6802 | reverse complement strand
TTCGAATCTCTCCAAGCGCGCCATATTTAAAGGGCTAGATTTTATATCTGGCCCTTTCATGCATCAGCTGTATACCTCCTGTATGGAGGCACGTCGAGCGCTGGTGGCTCGCGCGGTCTTCANNTTTGGCAGGTTCGATTCCTGTGTGCCTCCGCCATGGTAAAAAGGGTTTGTCGGACTCGCCGACAAGCCCTTTTCTGTAGCAACTGAATAGGTTACCAGCCAGTACTTGTGATGATCTATAAAAGCAAAAAGGCGATCCATGATGGATCGCCTTTTTGCGTATCATCTAGTCCAGCAGTGTCAATACGTTAAATCAATTTTACGGCCTGTTGTGCAAACTGCAGAATAACTGAGGGAACAATACCCGGGATCAATGACCCGGCAGCAGAGATAACCAGCGCAAGTGCAACAGGAGCGGACACAGTAACCCAATCAAACTCCTGATCACCGGGCTTGAAGTACATATATACCATTACACGCAGGTAGTAATACACGGAAGCAGCACTGTTCAGCACACCGATGATAGCAAGCCAAATATAGCCTTCTTGAACAGCACCGGAGAACAGATAGAACTTACCAATAAAGCCAGCGGTTGGCGGCATACCGGCCAGTGAGAAGAGGAAGAGGGCCATAGCAGCAGCCAACAATGGACGCTTCTGACCAAGACCGGCAAAATCCATCACCGTGCCATTAGGCTCACCCTGCTTACCAACCAGCACAATCACGGCAAAGGCGCCGATGTTCATGAAGGCGTAGGAAAGCATGTAGAACAGGATACCTGAAGTACCAGTGGTATTGGCTGCAACCAGACCGACCAGGGCGTAACCAGCATGCGCAATGGATGAATAGGCCAGCATCCGCTTGATGTTGTCCTGACGCAGCGCAGTCAGGTTACCGACGGTCATGGTCAGCACTGCAAGAATCCAGAGCAGATCAGACCACTCAGCCTTCATGACCGGGAAGGCCACCAGTAACAGACGAAGCATGGCTGCAAAACCGGCTGCCTTGGGACCGGCAGACATAAATGCAGTCATCGGAGTAGGAGCACCTTCATAGACGTCAGGGGTCCACATGTGGAAGGGGGCAGCCGCAATCTTGAACAAAAAACCTGTCAGTATCAGCAACATACCAATAAAGAGCATGGTGTTGCCGGTGGCTGCAGGACCCATTTCAGTTACAATGGCTGCAATCTTGGCGATACGGGTTGTACCGGTAGCTCCGTACACCAGCGCCATACCGTACAGCAGGAAACCGGTTGAAAAGGCACCCAGCAGAAAATACTTCAAGCCAGCTTCATTTGATTTAACATTCGTACGATTAAATCCGGCCAGTACGTACAGTGAGATTGACATCAGTTCAAGACCCAGGAAGACCGTCATCAGGTCTGTACCCGAGGCCATCAGCATCATACCGACAGTGGTAAACAGCACCAACGGATAAATCTCGCCATGGTTGCACCCTTCGCGCTCTATATACTGATCAGTAATCAACACAGCGAGCCCGGCAGCAACCAGGAAAATCATCTTGAAAAAGGTAGCAAAATCGTCCTGCACGACAGAGCCGCTGAAGCTCTCCAAAGTCACTCCCCAACCGGTTGCAGCAGCACAACCAGCACCCACTATGCCGATCAGGCTCAGCCAGGCGAGATAGCCTTTGGACTTGGAGGGGACGAAGACGTTAACCAGCAAGAGCGCCATGCCAAGCACAGAGAGAATAATCTCCGGCATGATGACATTCAGGTTAATCGTCTGAAAGAGTTGGGCTACATTGATATCCATTGAACAATCCTCCAGGGCGTTAACTCGTGTGACTAGTGGCCTGCCGGCGTTACAGCAGCAGGAAGAACTACGGTCGTGTCTGTAGCAGGCTGCACGGGAGCTGCATGGTGATCAGCAGGAGCTGCTGCTGGTGCCATAAGCTCAGCAGGGTTTGCAGCCTTTGCCGTAATAACCGGCTCAATCCGGGTATGAGCAATTACTTTCTTGATTGAAGGGGTCATTTTTTCAATAAATGGGTTCGGGTACACACCCAACACAAACACCATGATCAGCAGTGGAATCATAATGATAATCTCACGTGCATTCAGATCTTCAAGTTTTTGGTTCTTGGGGTTGTCAAGCTCACCGAACATTACGCGCTGGAACATCCAGAGCATATACACTGCTGCGAAGATAACACCACTTGATGCGATAATAGTCCACCAGCGCAGGCTGCTTTCAAAACCGCCTACCAAAATCAAGAACTCGCCAACAAAACCGTTGGTACCAGGCAAAGCAACTGAAGACAAAGTAATGATCATAAAAATCGTTGCAAATATCGGCATCTGCTTGGAGAGACCACNNCACCAAAGTCGGTGATCAGACGGGTGTGGCGACGCTCATAAATGAAACCAACGATAAGGAACAAGGCACCGGTTGAGATACCGTGGTTCAGGTTTTGTAACAAGGCACCGGTTACACCCTCTTCGTTCATTGAGAAGAGGCCAAGAATAACAAAGCCAAGGTGGGCAACTGATGAGTAGGCAACCAGTTTTTTAACGTCTTCCTGAACCATGGCAACCAGGGCAGCGTAAATGACGCCAATAACCGCCAGCGTTGCAATGAACGGTGTGAACTGATGGGATGCCTCAGGAAATAACGGCATGGCAAAACGGATGTAACCGTAGGTACCCATCTTCAGCAGTATCGCTGCCAAGATCACTGAACCGGCGGTTGGTGCCTCGGTGTGAGCATCCGGCAACCAAGTGTGCAGGGGGAACATCGGAACCTTGATCGCAAAGGCTAATGCAAAAGCCAAGAACAACCAAGTCTGAGTTGCAGGGTCAACCTTCAGATCAAAGAAGTGAATCAGACTAAAATCAGTGATGCCTGCCTTGGTCCCGAGGAAATACAGGTAGATCAATGCCACCAGCATCAGCAGTGAGCCGACCATGGTGTAGACAAAGAACTTGACGGCGGCGTACACCCGGTTCTTGCCACCCCAAATACCGATGATGAAATACATCGGGATCAGCATGACTTCCCAGAAGATGTAGAAGAGGAAGAGGTCAAGGGCTACAAAAGCGCCAAGCATACCGGTCTGCAGCAGCAACAGACAGATCATATACTCTTTAACATTGTCCTCAACGGCGTTCCAGGTGGACAGGACTGCTATCGGCATGATGAAGTTTGTCAGCACAACCAGCCAGAAGCTGATGCCGTCAATACCGATGTTGTAACGCATGGCAAAAGGGCCAGCTGCAATCCAGGGCACGTTCTCAACGAACTGATACTCTGCACTGGTTTGAAAACCGGTGACGATTGGCAGTGTTACCAGGAAGGTGATGAGTGTCGTGGTTAAGGCGACACTGCGCAGCACTCCATTGCTCCCCTTGGGGATGAAGAGCAGCAAGAGCACCCCCACGATGGGCAGGAAGGTTATCACGCTCAGAATGTTACTCATCGATTCTGCTCCTTTAGTACGTAAATCAGACTGTAATTACTTAAACAGGTAGTAGCCGATGATGACAACCACACCACACGCCATACTCCAGGAGTAGTTGTAAATCTGACCGGTTTGCAGGTAGCGAATAACGCCACCGAACGACATAACAACCGTTGCCACACCGTTGACGATGCCGTCAACAACCACAACATCAAAACCTTTC
Organism: Geobacter sp. UBA6802; assembly: GCA_002452325.1. Lineage (GTDB taxonomy): Bacteria > Desulfobacterota > Desulfuromonadia > Geobacterales > Pseudopelobacteraceae > Trichlorobacter. Next base: position 2,651 of record DKFG01000265.1, on the reverse strand, counting down.
CAGAGGAAGCGTCCCAGCGCCTTGCAGGGATTGACGAACAGGAAATCATACAGCTCATCGATGTACCACTTGTTGTAGACAGCACGATGCAGTACCGGGAATGCGCTGGTAAATTTCTTGGGGATATCAGGATTGGCAATGTACAGCATATAGGCCACACTGATGCCGATGACTGCTATAACAACCGACAGACCCATCAGACCCCATTCAAGCGCATGGCTGTGATGGCCGTGGTGGGTATGTGCCTGCATGTATGCGTTTGCATTAGCAAATACCGGTGACAGATAGTGCTCAAGGTAGTTAGGAATACCGCCAACCACATCACCAATCAGCTTTGGTAAACCAATGTAACCACCGATTACGGACAGGAGCGCAAGCACAATCAACGGAAACACTATCACCATCGGTGATTCATGCAGATGCTTTTCAGCACCGGACTTAATGCGGCAGGTGCCGTGGAAAGTCATAAAGACCAGTCGGAACATGTAGAAAGCCGTCATCAGGGCTGCACAAGCACCCAGTCCCCACAGAACCATGTTCAAACCACCATGCAACGGATTGGCAAATGCCTGCCACAGGATTTCATCTTTTGAGAAGAATCCTGAGAAACCAGGGATACCGGCAATGGCAATGGTAGCGAGCAAGAAGGTACCGTAGGTCATCGGCATGAATTTACTCAAGCCACCCATATTCCGCATATCCTGGGCATCATCATGGGAATGCACCTTATGCAAGGCGTGATGCATGGAGTGAATCACAGCACCGGAGCCAAGGAACAGACAGGCTTTGAAGAAGGCATGGGTCATCAGGTGGAAGATACCGGCTGTGAAAGCGCCAACCCCCATAGCCAGGAACATGTAGCCGAGCTGGGAAACCGTGGAATAGGCAAGTACACGCTTGATATCATTTTGGGCAGTACCGATGGTGGCTGCAAAGAAAGCAGTACAGGCACCGATCACGGCGACGGTCATCATGGTCTCGGGAGAGCGGATAAACAGATAGCTCATACGACCAATCATGTAAACACCAGCGGTCACCATGGTGGCTGCATGGATCAAGGCTGAGACCGGTGTAGGACCTTCCATAGCGTCAGGCAACCAGGTGTAGAGCGGAATCTGTGCAGACTTACCAGTGGCCCCCAGGAAGAAGCAGAGGGTGATGATGGTTACAATGCCACCCGTAGGAAACAGGTCGGCGTGCTTTGACAGTTCAGTAAACTGGATGGTCCAGATACCGTGGGTCTGCCCAAGCCACCAGAACAGGGTAAAGGTACCGAGCAGAAAGCCGAAGTCACCAACTCGGTTCATAACAAAGGCCTTTTTACCGGCGTCGCCCGCAGACTTCTTGTGGAAGTAATAACCGATCAGCAGGTATGAGCAGAGACCCACACCTTCCCAGCCAACGAACATCAGCAGGAGGTTATTACCGGTTACCAGAAGCAACATGGAGAACACAAAGAGGTTCAAGTAGGCGAAGAAGCGATAAAAACCTTCTTCACCATGCATGTAGCCGATAGAGTAGATATGGATCAGCGTACCGATCCCGGTAACCACCAGCAGCATCAGGCAGGAAAGCGGATCGATGAGAAACGCGATGTCTGCATTGAAGTTACCAGCGGTCATCCAGGTGAATATCTTGACGTTCACAGACCGTTCGTCAGCCGGTAGACCGATCAACTTAATGAAGGTCATAACCGATACGACGAAGGAAGCGAATACGGCAAGCGCACCGATACTGCCGATGATCGTCTCGTTCTTGATCTTCTTCCCCAGCAGACCGTTGATCAGAAAACCGATCAGGGGGAACAGTGGTATCAGCCACACATTGTNNCATTGAGCTACTCCTTTATCTCGTCTTTACAAGTTCTGATTACTTGCCAGGTATTGCTGCACCACTTACCACTTCATCAAATTAGCATCGTCAATATCGATAGACTCGCGGTTATTAAAAAAGGCTATGAAGAGTGCCAGACCCACTGCAGCTTCTGCAGCAGCAACCGTCATGATGAAGAACACAAAGATCTGTCCGTCAAGATTACCAAGATGACGAGACATTGCGATAAACGTAAGGTTGACTGCATTCAACATCAATTCAATGCACATGAAGATAACAATGGCATTTTTACGGGTAAGCACCCCAATAGTACCGATAGAGAAGAGCACGGCACTGACAATCAGATAGCTAGACAAGTTTTCCATAGTATCGGCACCTCTAGGAGAGTTTACGCTTAGCCAGGATCACTGCGCCGACAATTGCAGCCAGCAGCAGAATCGAGGTAACTTCGAACGGCAGCAGGTACTCGGTGAACATGACCGTTCCGATCAGCTCAGTGTGTCCTACACGGTTAATAACTTCTGAGGTAATCTCCCCCACCGGCTGTGAAACCTTACCGCGGGTCAGAAAGAGTCCTGCCAGCAACAGTGTCACAATACCGGTAATGGTACCGAGCGCTACCTGATGTGAACCTTTTTTGTTGGCATCAACACGGATATTCAGCAGCATGATGGTAAAGATGATGAGAACCATAATTGCGCCGGCATAAACGATGATCTGAATTGCGGCCATAAAAGGCGCATTTAACATGGCATAGTAGGTTGCCAAGCAGAAAAACGTCATCACCAGCGAAAGCGCACTGTTGATCGGGTTCTTGC
>DKFG01000251.1:6912-7120 GCA_002452325.1 Geobacter sp. UBA6802 | reverse complement strand
ATCGAGCTGATCCGGGCCTCCAAGACCCCGCCCGAGGCCAAGCTGGGATTGATGGAAGGGGCCTTTGCCGATGCAGCATGGCTGGCCAAGCTGAACCTGCCCCGACCGGCAGGGTACGAGAACAGCAGCGTGCAGCTGTCAGAGCTGCAGGCACAGGCGATTCTGGAGATGCGGCTGCAGCGTCTGACCGGCCTGGAGCGGGACAAGA
>DKFG01000251.1:602-6883 GCA_002452325.1 Geobacter sp. UBA6802 | reverse complement strand
GATGCCGAGATCATGAAGATCATTGTGGGTGAGCTGACCGAGATCAAGGAGCGCTTTGGCGACAAGCGTCGCACCGAGATCGTGCATCAGACCGCCGACATCTCGCTGGAAGACACCATTGAAGATGCCGAGATGGTGGTGACGGTCTCCCACACCGGGTATATCAAACGCAGCGCGGTTGATCTCTATCGGGCCCAGCGCCGGGGTGGCAAGGGCAAGACCGGCATGAAAACCCGCGAAGAGGATTTTGTGGAGCAGTTGTTTATTGCATCCACCAAGGACTATCTGCTGTTCTTCTCTGACATGGGTCGGGTCTACCGGATCAAGGTCTACGAGATCCCGGAAGGGAGCCGTACCACCAAAGGCAAGGCGGTGGTGAACCTGGTCAACGTGCAGGAAGGGGAGAAGATTACGGCGATTATGCCGGTCAAGGACCTGAATCGCGAAGACCTGTTCCTGCTGATGGCTACCCGCCAGGGTGTGGTCAAGAAGACTCCGCTGGTTGAATATACCAACATCCGCGCCACCGGCATCAATGCGGTTAACCTGGACGAGGGTGACAAGCTGATTGCCGTGGCCCTGACCGATGGCCAGAAGGATGTCTTCCTGGCCTCCCGGCATGGCAAGGCGATCCGTTTCCCTGAGGCCGATGCCCGCCCCATGGGCCGGGTAACCCGTGGGGTGCGGGGTATGAACCTGGATGCGGCTGATGAGGTGATCAGCATGGAGGTGATCGACCCGACTGCCAGCGGCTCCACCATTTTTACGGTTACCGAGAACGGCTTCGGCAAACGGACCGACCTGGAGGAGTACCGCGGTCAGTCCCGTGGCGGCAAGGGGCTGATCACCATCAAGACCACCCCGCGCAACGGCCTGGTGGTGGGGGTGATGCAGGTGTCTGATGAAAACCAGCTGATGGTGATTACGGATCAGGGTAAAATCCTGCGGGTGCCGATCAGCGGCTTCTCGGTGATCGGACGCAATACCCACGGTGTGCGGGTGATGGTGACCGAGGCTCAGGAGAAGATCGTGGCTGTGGCCAAGCTGGCTGAACGTGATGAAGAAGACGGCATCGATCTGGAAGGCGAAGAGGACGCGTAGTCAAGCCGATGGAAAACAGGTTGCAGGTTGATACCAGTTATCGTGAGCGGCGCCGGATTGTACGGTTGCTTGATTTTCTGACCAGGGACCAGCTGACCCGCGATCAGCTGGAACGGATCGGAAGGCGCCTGCAGAAATCAGGGCGGCGCGCCCTGCCGCCTCTGGTCAGGCGGCTCTGGAGGGAGCAGGATCAGGAACGGCTGTACCGCTATACCTGTATGCTGGATTTCTTTGATGCTGCCGGCTGGCTGGATCAGCTGGTGGCTCTTACCATGCAGCGCCGTGATCTGCCGGAAGAGGGGCGCCTGCCGCTGCTCAATATCCTGCAGGATTACGGTGTTGATGTCTCGGTTCCCCCGTTCAGTCGTGACAACCTGAGCGTTTCCAGCTTGAACAACCTGCTGGAACACTGCCTTCAGGAAGGGTTCTGGGGGATGATCCGGCTGATGGACCGTTTTCTGGATGCTGATGAGACGTTGCGGTTGCAGCTGATTCGCCGTCTGGGGGGCTTTGCGGAGAAAGGGGCTGAGGCCGCAGCCTGCCTGCGCATGTTAGCCTGTTACGAGTTCAGCGAGATGGCCGGGGCAGCGGTGGAGACTCTGGGTACCCTGCGGCATGGGTGCAGCCTGACGGTGCTGCAGGAGCTGGTCCATCTGCCGGTAGACGGTCTGGAGGAGAAGATTCAGCGCAGTATACGGCGTCTTAACTTCCTGGGTATCTCTCAGCCGGAGCCGTTGCCTGCTTTGCTTGCTGCCCCGGCACGGTTTCTGACCGTCCAGGCCGGTCCGATTGATTGTTACGGGATTCGGACGATCTGGTTTTCGTGGGAGCTGGTTGACGGCAGTCTGGCAGCCCTGATCCTGCAGGTAGGTGATCAGGACGGCGTACGCCATGCCGTGGCTGCCCGTTTTGAGCAACGCGGCGACCACGACGAATACCTGGATGAGGTTAATGCGGAAGAGGGAATGTTCCAGGTTGAGCTGCCTTATGCCCTGAACCTGCTGAAGGATGCACTGCAGCAGAGCCTGGAACGCGGCTTCTACCTGCCGCCTGATTTTTACGGTTCCCGTTACCTGTTTGGTGGATATGACCTGCGACCGGCTGCCTATCTGCCCGGATTTCCGGCACCGCTGCTGGACGGTATCCTGGACAGGATCGCCTCGTTGCTTGCCGGCTGTGAAGAGCTGCTTGATGAGCCGTTTTTTGAGGGATGGCTTTTTACCGATCCTGTGGTGTATGAGCTGGGGGAAGTGCTGGGAGAGCAGCCGCTGCATGAAGCAGCTGAAACGGTACAGCAGCGTCTTTTGGAGCGATTCTGCGCCGAGCTGCTGGAGTCTGACAAACCGGCCCTTTTGCGCCGCCTGCTCCTGATCGCCGACAGTATGCAGCAAATCGGCTGCAGCAAGCGAGCTGTGCAGCGGGTGCTGGCCCTGGGTCTCAGCCTGGCCGGGATGCTGCCGGGCATGCACCTGCATCCCTTTGTCAGACGGCTTGCCTTTGACAGTATCGAGATGGCGCGTCAGTCCTTGGCTGAAGGGATTGATCCTCGCGCCACACGTAGTTTTGACGATGAGGATGACTGGGAATGAAGATCGGGGTGATCGGAGCAGGCAGCTGGGGTACGGCGCTGGCACATCGTGCAGCGGCAAACGGGCATGCAACCGTGCTGTGGGTTTACGAACCGGAGCTGCTGAGCAGCTTGCGCAATACCGGAGTCAACCATCTGTTTTTGCCTGATATACAGCTGCACCCTGACCTGCAGTATACCGGCGATCTTGCCGAGGCGGGAGCTGATGCGGATCTGATGGTGCTAGTGACCCCGACCCAGGTGACACGGTCAGTTCTTGAACAGCTGGCGCCGTCGCTGATGCCACATTCCCCGTTGGTCAGCGCCTCAAAGGGGATCGAGCTGGGTACGCTCTGTACGGTCTCACAGATCTTCGGTCAGGTGCTGGGCGATGCAGCCCTGCAGCGCTTTGTGGTGCTCTCAGGCCCGACCTTTGCCAGAGAAGTGGCACTGGGTTTGCCGTCATTAATTGTGGCCGGCTCTGCCAGCCAGGCCGCTGCCTGCCAGGTACAGACCGCCTTCAGCAGCTCCGAATTCAGGGTCTACACCAGTGAGGATACCATTGGTGTAGAACTGGGCGGAGCAGTCAAGAATGTTATCGCCATAGCGGCCGGTATTGCCGACGGACTTGGTTTTGGCCACAACACCCGTGCAGCGCTGATTACCCGTGGTCTGGCCGAGATCAGGCGTCTGGGGCGAGCCATGGGTGCTCTGGATACCACCTTTGCCGGATTGGCCGGTATGGGAGATCTGGTGCTGACCTGCACCGGTGATCTTTCCCGCAACCGTACCGTGGGTGTTAAACTGGGCCAGGGCCAGACCCTGACAGCGATCATGGCCGAGATGCGGATGGTGGCAGAAGGGGTCAAGTCAGCCGAATCAGTTCATGCCCTGGCCCAGCGTCTTGGGGTTGAGATGCCGATCACCCATAAGGTTTATGATATTTTGTACTGCGACAAACCGGCCCGAAAAGCGGTTCTTGAGTTGATGTCTCGTGACTTGAAGGCCGAATAAGCCTGTGTAAGCCGTTTTTTCCACTGCAGCCGGTCTGCTGCAGTCAGCAGCTCCCGGTCTTCCAGCAGATCACGCACCGTCCAGATCGTCCCTGCCGTTAGTATCATCCCGCCAAACAGCACCATTGGTTCCATAGTCGTCCTCCTGATTGAATGAGAAGACCATAGCACAGTGCTATGACAGGAAATGTCGTTTTGGGGTTTGAGGCGATCAGCTTTTGAGAAAAAGCTGTGTCAGGGTTCGGTTGATTCGGTTTCGCCGGAGAGTAGAACCAGGTCTACCCGACGATTCTTTGCGCGGCCGTCAGGGGTGCTGTTTTCGGCTGCAGGCCGGTACTCGCCGTAACCGGTTGCTGAAAGATTTTTTGGGTCAACGTCAAAGGTGTTCTGGATATAGCGGAGCACATTGGCTGCACGCGACACGGACAGTTCCCAGTTGGACGGGAACAATGGGGTGCTGATCGGCACATTGTCGGTATGCCCTTCAACCCGCAACGGGTTGGAATACTGGGTCATGGCCTCTATGATTGTGTTCAGCAGTTCATAGCCGTTACGTTTGATTACTGCAGAGCCTGAATCAAAGAAACCGGCTTCTTTCAGGCTGACCACCAGACCGCGGCGGGTGATGCCGATCGTGACCTTGTTCTGGGCGCCATGCTTGATCAGGTAAGCCTCAATGGCAGACTGAATCTCTTTAAACTCCTTCTCTTCTGCCTTACCTTTGCCGCGTCCTTTGTCCATCCCTCCTTGCCGGGGACCGGCCGGCGGCATCTTGCTGATCATCGGGATAACCGCCATTTCGGGCTTGATGGCCGGTATCGGCTTGATGTCCTGAAACGGCAGGACACCTTTCTGCCCTGCAGCGGCCATGGTGGAATAGCCGAAGGAGTCGCGCAGCGAGGCCATAACCTCTTCGGCCTTCTGCTTATCGGTTTGCCCCATTGCGTATAAGACCACGAACACAGCAAACAGCAGGGTAATGAAGTCGGCATATGAAACGAGCCAGCGTTCATGATTGGCATGCTTTTCCGGCTCTTTTTTCAGTGCCACGCAGCAGCCCCTTAGTGTTCTTCACCGGCAAAGGCCTTCAGCTTCTGCTCGATAAAGTGAGGGTTTTCACCGTTCTGGATGGCAATCAGCCCTTCTACGATCATGACCCGGCGCAACACCTCTTCCTTCATCCGGACCTTGATTTTGGCACCCATGGGCAGGCAGATGATGTTGGCGGTCAGCAGGCCATAGATGGTGGCAACAAAGGCGGTAGCAATACCGGCCCCCAGCTTGGAGGTGTCGGACAGGTTACCCATCACGTGAATCAGACCGAGCACGGCGCCGATGATGCCGATGGTGGGGGCGTAGCCGCCGGCTGCTTCGTAAAATTCAACTGAGTGCTTCTGGTGGTCTTCATAGGCCATGATTTCGGCCTCAAGGGTTTCGCGCAGCTTCTGCGGATCAATACCGTCCACCACCAGTGAGATTCCTTTTTTTATGAACGGATCACTGGCGTTCTGGGCCTCCTGCTCCAGGGAGATCAGACCATTTCTGCGGGCCTTGGTTGCATAGCCGATGATATCCTTAACCACCTCTTCCGGATCAACTTTTGGGGGCAGAAAACAGATCTTGGCATCCTTGAACGCCTTGATGCAGGCCTTGAGCGGAAAGGAGATGAATACCGCGCCAAAGGTACCGCCAAGCACGATCAGTGCGGCTGTAGGGGCCATCAGAGCACTTAAGTGTACCCCTTCCAGTACAGCGCCGCCGAAAACAGCACTAAAACCCAGTACCAGACCGATTATTGTTGCTAAATCCATAGATCAGATGTCCTGACGGTGTAGCGGCTTCTGTTGTGCTGAGCCGTTTGCCAATATGAGCGGTGATGAACGGTGTGCTGCCTGTTGATACTGCAGGTTGCGTCGGCGTCTGAGGTATGAGCGGCCGGAGGGTACCGAGGCAGAACGTCGCAGAAGAACGGATCTGAAGGCAATAATACGGTTCAGCAGCACCTGGGCAGGCTCCCGTACCAGGACGTGATTACCGTTGAACAGGGTAACGACCGTATCAGGTGTCTCTTCAATGCTGATGATATGATCAGGATTCAGGAGCATGGATTGTCGGTCAAGCCGGGTGACCAGAATCATGGAAGCCTCAGAAATTTTTGCTAACAGTAGCAAACAACGCAAGAAGGTCAAGCATTTTCAGTCGCTTGGATGATTAAGGGGTGCGCAATCAGTCCAATACGGCATCTATGGCATCGAAGTTAAGGTACTTTTCGGCAATTGCGTGAATTAGTTCAATCTTTTCTATATCATCTGGCCCGATCTTGGAAACATGTTCACGCAGCCGGTAGTAGACTTCTGAAGTAGTCTCCTGGATTCTGATGTAGGGAATGTTACTGTCTACCAGGATTCGTTCGGTTATGTTTGACATCGGGGCGTGGCCAGCCACGATCAGCCCGGCAAGTCGCGCCCTGAATTCAGGGATATGGTGCAGTGATGAAGCGGTTACAATCAGCTCGTCACGGGAGCTGGTGACAATCAGAAGCGTTGAATCCTCAAGGCTGTCAATGACCTTCTGGGATGAGGCGGCACCCAGCTGGATGG
>DKFG01000251.1:150-573 GCA_002452325.1 Geobacter sp. UBA6802 | reverse complement strand
GGGTCGGGTCGGCCAGGGTACGGGAATAATCAAAAGCACCGGTCACCAGGAGGCCGTCGCGCTGAAAGGCGCGGGTCAGGTATGCCATGGAGTATTCACGTTTTTCCGGCAACAGCTTGTTGGGCATGATGATGCGTACTGATGAGCGCTCCCGTTCATACAGTGCCAGATTCAGTTCCACTGCATCAATCACATTGCCGATACCACCGCCGGTCACCATCAGCACCGGGGCCTCCAGCATTGCAGCCACCTGGGCATTGTTCATTCCCACTACCGAGCCGACACCGCCATGACCGGCTCCTTCGATAATCAAAAAATCATGGTGTTGTTCCAGTTCTTTGCAAGCGTTTTGAATGGCTTTGGCCGGAGTTGCGGCATCCAGCTGACCGTCAAGAAAACGGCGGGTAAAACCGGGGGTCAGTG
>DKFG01000251.1:0-133 GCA_002452325.1 Geobacter sp. UBA6802 | reverse complement strand
ATGGCCGCATCCTTATCCATGGTCAAGCCGTGGTACTCAATACATTTGGGACCGATCGGTTTCATAAAGCCGACCCGGGCATACTTGCGTCTTGCCAGCGACATCAGTGAGAGCGAGATGGTGGTCTTGCCGC
>DKFG01000081.1:3570-3756 GCA_002452325.1 Geobacter sp. UBA6802 | reverse complement strand
ACACCTATTACGACTGGATGGAGAATATCCGGGACTGGTGTATTTCGCGCCAGATCTGGTGGGGACACCGTATCCCGGCCTGGTTCTGCGATCATTGTGGCAAGATAACCGTTTCCATGGAAGATCCGACCAGTTGCAGCCAGTGTGGCAGTGACGAACTGCGCCAGGAAACCGACGTGCTGGACA
>DKFG01000081.1:3232-3477 GCA_002452325.1 Geobacter sp. UBA6802 | reverse complement strand
ATGGATGAGGTGCCGTTCAAGGATGTCTATATCCATGCCCTGGTACGGGATGCCCACGGCCAGAAGATGTCCAAGTCAAAGGGGAATGTGATTGATCCGCTGACCGTGATCGATCAGTATGGCACCGATGCCTTCCGCTTTACCCTGGCCGCCTTTGCTGCCCAGGGCCGGGATATCAAACTGGCAGAGGATCGGATCTCCGGCTACCGTAACTTCTGTAACAAGGTCTGGAACGCAGCCCGTTT
>DKFG01000081.1:0-3102 GCA_002452325.1 Geobacter sp. UBA6802 | reverse complement strand
AGTTTACCTGGAGCGAGTTCTGCGATTGGTATCTGGAGCTGTCCAAACAGGAGCTGTACGGCGATGACCTGTTACGCCGTCGTACCACCCAGTATGTTCTCTGGACGGTGCTGGATCATCTGCTGCGCATGCTGCACCCGTTTATGCCGTTTATTACCGAAGAGATCTGGCAGTCCTTGCCTAAGGGGGATGTCTGTACCCTGCGCGGTTCCGGTGGGGATTGGGCGCCTTCCATCATGCTGGCACCGTACCCGCGTCCCCGTGAGGATTGGCAGTTTGAAGATGCTGCTGACCGGATGGCGCAGGTGATGGCGGTTATCTCCGCTATCCGTACGATCCGTGGTGAGATGGAAGTGCCGCCGTCACGGGAGATCGGGGTCATGATCTCGGCTGCAACCAACAGGTCAGAGGAGTTGATCCGTCTGTTTGAAGGCAAGATCAAGGCCCTGGCCAGGGTCTCGGAGCTGACCATCGGACAGCACCTGCCCAAGCCGGAGGATGCAGCTGTGCAGCCTGCCGGTAATTATCAGGTCTATATCCCGCTGAAAGGTCTGGTTGACGTTGCTGAGGAAGAGAAGCGACTGTTGAAGGAGATTGCCAAGCTGGACAAAGAGATCGAGCTGTTTACCAAAAAACTGGAAAACCCCAGTTTTGTGGATCGCGCCCCGGCAGAGATCGTTGCCAAGGAAAAGGCCAAACTGGCAGAGGTTACCTCGAAAAAAACGGTGCTGAATGAAAGCCTGGAGAAGATCAGAAGCCTGACGTAGTGCGGGGGCCCCATGGGCGAGCTGGAACGGATACTGCGGGAAGGGGCGGCGCTGCACGACAGCGGTCAATACGATGAAGCCCTGAACCTCTATGATGAGGCGGTAGGCCGTTGGCCAACCCTGGCATTGCTCTGGAATAACCGTGGCAATACCCTGCTTGAGATGGGGTTCTTTGATCAGGCGGCCAAGAGTTACCAGCAGGCCCTGTTACTTGCCCCCACCCTGCACGATAGCAGGGTGGCTCTTGCCACCTGCCTGCAGGCACAAGGGAAGCTTCACGAGGCACTGGTTGAGTGCGCCAAGGTACTCAGGGCAGCACCGGATCATGCCGAGGCCCACTGGAACTACAGCCTGCTGCTGCTGTTGCAGGGCAACTACGCAGCCGGTTTCAGGGAGTATGAGTGGCGTTGGAAAAAGCGCCGCTTTACCTCTCCGGTGCGTGCCTTTACCGAGCCACGCTGGAACGGCGGCCCCCTGACCGGTCAGACTATTCTGATCTACGCCGAGCAGGGGCTGGGGGATACGATTCAATTCTGTCGCTACCTGCCGCTGCTGGTGGAACGTGGGGCACAGGTGATGTTTGAATGTCACCACCCACTGAAGGCGTTGATGCAGACGCTGGGGAACGGTATCACGGTACTGGCCTTCGGTGATCCGCTACCGTTCTTTGATTGTCAGGCTCCACTGTTGTCGCTACCGTTCCTGATGAACAGTACCCAGGAAACCACACCCTGTGACGTTCCCTATCTAGCTCCACCGCCAGAACGCCTTCCGTTCTGGCAGAGTGTGCTGCCGCCTCGATCCGGTCGCAGGATCGGACTCTGCTGGTCAGGCAAAAGCTACCCAGACCCAGGCAGAAGTTGCCCTCCGGAACTGCTGACACCGTTGGGGACCGTGGCCGGAGCAGCGTATGTGTCTCTACAGATCGGTTGTGAGAGTGTAAAGCCGCCTGTTGCACTTATGGATCTGACCATGCTGGTGCAGGATTTCGCTGACACAGCAGCCCTGCTTGAGCAGCTTGATCTGGTGATTACGATTGATACCGCGGTAGCTCATCTGGCAGGGGCGCTTGGCAAACAAACCTGGCTGTTACTGCCCTTTGCACCGGATTGGCGCTGGGGGCTGGAACGGAGCGATTGCCCCTGGTACCCGACCATGCGTCTTTTCAGGCAGCAGGAAGCTGGTGACTGGAGCCAGGTGGTTGCAGAGCTGCTCTCAGAGTTGAACAGATTGATCTGCAGGCATTAGTCAAACATGACCTGCGGATTCAGTTCTGCCGGTGAATGCCTTTTTCATTTCGGCAACCAGCGTCACCAGCTCCATCGGCTTGGGGACGTAGCCGTCAAATCCCGAACTGAGCAGCTGTTTTTTATCTTCCTGCAGTGCATGGGCGGTCAGGGCGATAATCGGTATATGCTTCCCGGTGTTTTCTTCCTCTTTTCTGATTGCCATAGTTGCGGTGCGGCCATCCATCAGTGGCATCTGAATATCCATCAGAATCAGATCCCAATTTTTTTCTCTCCAAAGCTGCAGCGCTTCCTTGCCATTGCTGGTGCTGGTTACCTGATGTCCCATCCGCTCCAGGATGGTCACGGCAAACTTCAGGTTAATGGCGTTGTCCTCTGCCAGCAAAATCTGTAATGCTGGCCCCTCCCAGTGTGATGAGAGTGTGTCACGTTCTTCTTCTTCTATGTTTGATGCAGCGGTTCTGCGTGCCACAATAAACGGCAGGGCCAGGTGAAAAGTACTGCCGGTTCCGATGGTGCTTTCTGCCCAGATTCTTCCGCCCATCAGTTCAACCAGTCGCCTGCTGATTGAGATCCCCAGCCCCTTGGTTGCCGGCTCCTGTTTTGCCGGTGCAGTGCCCCGGGGGAAAGGGGCAAACAGCTTGGTCAGTTCTTCCGCATCAATGCCGATACCGGTGTCGTTGATGCTCAGCTGCAGCAGAACCTGGTCGTTATGCTGCTCAATTACGCTGACTGCTAACTTAATGGTCCCTTTTGTCGTAAATTTAATGGCATTGCCAAGCAGGTTGAGGATAACCTGCTTGGTGTGCAATTGATCACCCCTGAGGGCGTCAGGCGCGTTATGGGGGATATCCACGAGCAGATCCAGACCTTTGATATGGAGGTCAGCCTGCTGCGTCTTGATGATATTATTGATGGTGCCGCGCAGGCTGAAATCAACCTCCTCCAGCTCAACCCGGCCATCTTCAATCTTGGAAAGGTCAATAATGTCGTTAATCAGATACATCAGGCTTTTGGCAGAGGTCTCAAGGCAGTCAAGATACTCTTTTTGCGTGGCATCCAATGGTGTGGTGCGCAGTAGCTGAGCC
>DKFG01000106.1:349-7882 GCA_002452325.1 Geobacter sp. UBA6802 | reverse complement strand
AGAACTCCCGCCAGTTCCTGAAGGAGAATCCGGCCATGCTGGCCGAGATTGAAGCAAAACTGATGGAGTTGATTAAGCCAGCACCCAAGGAAGAAAAAGCTGAATAAACCAAAGCAGGATTTCGGAGGTACCCCGTGGAGCTGAACGAAATTCTTACCATTGCTGTCAAGGCCCGTGGATCGGACGTTCATATCAAGACCGGCCTGCCGCCCATTGTCCGGATTGACGGCAAGCTGCACCCGATTCCCAATGCCCAGCGGCTTGGGCCTGATGTGGTCAGCAGTATTGCCAACATGATGATGAATGACCGCCAGCGGAGGATCTTTGAGGAGAACTCCGAGGTGGATATGGCCTATGCGGTGCCGGGCCTGGGACGTTTCCGGGTGGCCTGCTATCGCCAGCGGGGGACCATTGCAATGGTTTTCCGGGCTATCTCAATGAAGATTCCCACCATGGAGGAGTTGAACCTGCCTCCGGTGCTGAAAAAACTCTGTGCTGAAGAGCGTGGTTTAATTCTGGTCACCGGCACCACCGGTTCCGGTAAGTCATCCACTCTGGCTGCTATGATCAATGAGATCAACAATAACCGGACCAGCAATATCATCACCATTGAGGACCCGGTGGAGTTTCTGCATCGTGATAACAAGTGTATCATCAGCCAGCGGGAGGTGGGTACCGATACTCCTACCTTCTCAAGCGCGCTGAAAGGTGCCCTGCGTCAGGACCCGGATGTTATCCTGGTGGGTGAGATGCGGGATTACGAGACTATTGAAACCGCCATGACCGCTGCCGAGACCGGCCACCTGGTTATGTCCACCCTGCACACCATGGATGCGCCGGAGACCATCAACCGGATCATCTCGGTCTTTCCTCCGTACCATCAGCGTCAGGTTCGGATCCAGCTGGCCAGTATCATCAAGGGGATCATCTCCCAGCGCCTGGTGCCCCGGGCCGACGGCAAAGGGCGGGTGCCGGCGGTTGAGGTGCTGCTGGGTACGGCGCGGGTCAAGGAGTGTATTGACGACAAGGACAAGACCAAGCAGATCAAGGATGCCATTGCCCAGGGTTTTGTCTCTTACGGCATGCAGACCTTTGACCAGTCGTTGATGAAGCTGTTTACCTCCAAGCTNNTGCGGCAGAGCTCCAATCCGGATGACTTTGCCCTCAAGGTCTCGGGCATCTCATCTACCTCTGATGCAACCTGGGACAACTTTGAGCAAAAGGATGAAAAGCTGGAGCGGGTCTTGAGCGAGGAGAAGATCCAGGTTGATCGCTACTAGGTCGACCGGAGACTGCTATCTGGCTGCGCTGCGCCTGTTGACGGGGCGTGATTTTACGGTACGGGCGCTGCTGCAGCGACTGTTGCAGAAAGGATTCAATCGTTCAGAGGCCGTCGCAGCGGTTGAGCGACTTGAAGCCGAAGGGTATCTGCAGGATCGGCGTTTTGCCGAACGCTTTGTGTCAACAGTCAGGGAAAGCGGTCGCTTTGTCGGCTACCGCCTGCGCCAGGAGCTGGTGCGGCGAGGGGTGGACGAGGCCCTTGCCGATGAGCTGTTGCACGAAGATGGTGCCCAGGATGATCAGCTGGAGCGTGCCCAGGGGGTGTTGAGCCGCCGCTATCCCGGCTTTGATCCACTGTTGGCCGATGACCGTGAGCGCCGTAGAGTGGCCGGCTTTCTGCAACGCAGAGGATATACCGTTTCAGTGGTGCGTGCGCTGGTGTTGCACCGTGTCGGCAGAGGGAGGCAGATATGAAGCAGATGATGGAGAGAGCCATGGCGCTGCTGGCAGTGGTGGTGTTGGTGGCGGCGTTGGCATTACCGGTCGGGGCAGAGCAGATTGGCGGAAGTGTTGAGGCTGAAGGGTATGCCGGTATCACGGGTGGACGTAAGGATCAGGCCAGGGAGGCTGCCCTGCAGAACGCCTTCCGTCGGGCTGTTGAACAGGTGGTCGGGGTGGCGGTCCAATCCAAGACTGTTGTGAAAGATTCTGAGCTGCTGAATGACAAAATCTTTGCCAAGAGCCATGGCTTTATCAAAACCTACCGGATTCTTTCCGAGACTGCAGAGGCTGACGCCTATCGGATCAAGATCTTTGCCGCTGTGTCCCGTTATAAGCTGGAACAGGGGTTGGACGATGCCGGGTTGCTGATCAGGAAGGTCGGTAAACCAAGAATAGCCGTGGTGGTGCTGGAAAAAAATACCGATGGTCAACCGGTCCCCGGCGGTACTGTGGAAACCCAGCTGATAACGACTCTGGGCAAGCGTGGTTATGCCCTGGTAGACCGGCAGGCGATGCTGGCAGTGGAGCAGGAGGCCGCTAAAGGCCAGGGTGACCAGACCGATGCCGTGGTGCGGGCAGCAGCGGCCGGTGGGGCCGAGGTGGTGATTATCGGACGGGCCGAGGCCAGCGCAGCCCCTGCCTTGGGCGGAACCAGCATGCGTCCGGTGCAGGTGACTGCCACTGCCAAGGCGGTTGAGGTGGAGACCGGAGAGCTGCTGGCCACTGCCCAGTCGTCACAGCGTGCACTGAATGTGAATCCTGCTGCTGCAGGCGCCGAGGCGCTGCAGAAGACTGCTGTGGAGATAACCGAGGCGCTGCATCGCCAGATGATAGCTGCCTGGACCAAGCGGGTGACCGGTGTGCGGACCGTCCGGATGACGGTGACAGGCATCCCGTCCGGCGAGATCGGCCGTCTGCAGGAGGCCCTGCGTGAGCAGGCAGTCAGCGTTGAAACGGTTCATGATCGCGGCTTTAAAGATCACCAGCTACGCATGGACCTGGAAATTACCGGTGCGCTTCGTGATGTCGTGGATGATCTGGGCTCACTGGAACTGGAACGGGCAACCCTGTCGGTTGCCGGGTATTCTGCGGGACATCTGCAGGCGCGTTGGCAGACTCGTTCTGCTAAAGGAGGACGTACAAAATGAAGCGTATACTTTTGGTGCTGAGCCTGGTGGTGGTGCTGGCCGGTTGTAACAATCCCGGTAAGGAGAGTTTTGAACTGGGCCGTCAGCTGGAGCGTCAGGGACGGGTTGACGAAGCGATCACCCTTTATGAAGAGGCCATTTCCAAAGAGCAGGACAATCAGGAGTATCGTGCTACCCTTTCATCGGCCCGTGCTGCTGCCGCTTCCCGCTTTGTGGAGCAGGGCAGAAAACATCTGCAGGGCGGGGCCGCCGGTTATGATCAGCTGCGCTCAGCCCAGCTGGACGTGGATAAGGCGCTGAAGGCGGATCCGAACAATAGCCAGGCTAAAGTGCTTGCCGACAGCGTTAAACAGCAGATGGATGCCCTACTGAAGCGCGCTGAAGAGCTGTATACCGCATCAACCAAGGCCGCCGAGCAGAATGATTGGCCGACAGCGGTTAACAAGCTGCGTGAACTCAAGCAGTTTTATCCTGGTTATCTGGATCTGATGATCAAGCTGCCCCAGGCTGAGTCGACGGCCATGGGCTACTATCTGAAGGAGGCTGAGCGGCAACGGGCAGAGGATGATCTGGACGGCATGATTGCCAGCCTGGAGCAGGCGCTGGCCTTTCAGCCCAACAACCAGCAGGTGGCTGGACTGCTGAAAGATGCTCAGGCAAAGAACACAGCCCCGGCCTGGTTTGTCAAGGCAGAACAGGCAGCCAGGCAGCAGCAGTGGGTGCAGGTAGCAGAGTATCTGCGCAAGGCCCAGGCACTTCAGCCTGATCAGCAGCTTCAGACCAAAATGGCGGAACTGAAACAGCAGGGGGCCCAGCGGATGCTGCAGCAGGGAACGGTGCTACTGAGTAAGAAAAAGCTCTATACGGCCTATCAGATGCTGCAGGCCGGTATGCTGTTTTCACCGACCTTGATGAATGAAGGGGAAGGGGTTGAGCTGCGCAGGCAACTTGGCGCAGAGATGGCGGCACGCTCACAGGAGCAGGAGGCAGCCGGACTGTTGGGGAATGCCTGGTACTGGCTTGATCTTTCTATGCGTATTGCCGGCGGGGACCGTGAAAGTCAGCAACGGCTGCAGGGCCTGAAGGATCGCCTGCGCCAGCGGGTGGTGAAGAAAATTGCTATCATGGACTTTGCCCCGCCCACCAACAGCACTGACTCCGGTCGTTTGGTAACTGATAGCCTGCTTTCCTACATGACTAAGAATGCCAGCAGCGATGTGAAGATTCTGGCCCGTGACGTCTTGGGGGCGATCATCAAGGAGATCGAGTTTGGTCAGGCAGGTCTGTATGATATTGAAACTGCTAAGAAAACTGGCAAGCTGAAGGGTACTGATATTTTCATCTTCGGTAGCGTGCTGCAGTACAACGTGGAAAAGAGTGCCGAAGAAGGCTCAAAGATGGTCAACGTGGTGGTTGCCACCAAGCAGGTGCCCAATCCGGCTTACCAGAGCTGGCTGCTGACCAATCCGTCCCCCAGCAAGGAACAGTTGGCTGCCGCGCCACCGGCCCTGATCAACGAGGAGATCAGGGAGACCGTTAAGTATAAGGTGGGCACCCATATAAAGACCGCCAATGTGGCCCTTTCATTCCGTGTGATTGATGTGGAGTCCGGCGAGGTGGTGATAACCACCACCATTAAGAGCCGCAAGGTTGCCGAAGACAAGTATTCCGAAGGGGTCGATTTTGCCAATATTGCCTTTGATCCGCTGGAGCTGCCATCCGATGCCGTATTGCTGGAGAAGGCAGTTGACGACAGCATTGCTGAGCTGGGACACTTGGTGCTGTCACGCTTCCAGAACCGTCAGGCAGGCTATCTGCAAGCTGCCGAGCTGTTGGCCAAAAAGAATGGCGGGGATCAGGTGGTGGAACGGTATCTGGATGCCATCATGACGGAAGAGGTCAAGAATGTGGTCAGCCCCATCTCCATCCAGGCCCGCAAAGGTCTTGAACAGTACCTGCAGTCTGTTGAGAAGCACGGGTAACCATATATGGCCCTGCTGCTTAACTCCTATCGTACACAGCTTGTCCGTCTCTGTCTGCTGGCGCTGGTGGCCGGTCTGATTGCTGTTGGGTTGCCGGTGCAGCCGGGCGAAGCTAACGAGCAGCGCTTCAGGTCTCGTCTGGGGTGTGTGCCGTTTGTGGCAACCAATATGGAGGCCATGGCCGTGACTGATTTTTTAACCACTATGCTGCTGAACGAACTCGAGCGCAGCGGTGGTTTTGAGGTGATCGAGCGCAAGCGTCTTGAATCAATCATGGATCTGGAGGGGATCAGATCTGATGCCCTGGGGCGTGAACAACTGCAGCGGCTGGGCGGACGGTTGGGGGTGGATTATCTGGTCAGCGGTACGGTGATGACCCAGGCTAACGGTACGGCTCTTGATCTGCAGGTGCTTGGCATGCGTGGCCAGCAGGTGGTGCTGACAGAGAAGCTCCGCATGCATGAGGCTGAGGTGCCCAAGGTGTTGCAGGGGCTTGCTCAGAGGATTCGAGCAGCAGCAGAGCAGGCAGCAGCACCGGTGGCTACTGTATCGGCAGTTCCGTTGCAATCGGTGCATGGGGTTATGGCAACAGGATCAACCAATGCCATACGGCTCAACTGGACCCACCCTGAACCGAGCCGGGTCATCGGCTACATGGTGCAACGCAGCGCAAGTGACCAGGGACCGTTCAATAGCGTGGCCACGGTTACTGAACCAGCTTATAGTGATGAACCGCTGCGCTTGAATGAAACGTATTACTATCGGGTTGTTGCAGTGGGACATGGCGGTATTGCCAGCGAGCCGAGCAAGCCGGTGCGTGGTGCAACCTCAATCGCTCCGGCAGTGCCGATTTTCATGAACGTTGAACCGCTCTTGGGCGGTGCAGTACTGAGCTGGCGGCAGCGGCCCTCAAGCGGTGGTGATGAACGGATGGTGCCGAAGGGGGTACGGATCTACCGTCGCTCTGCTACGGAAAAAGAGTTTGTGCCGGTCGGTACCAGCGGTGATGAGCCGGCGATTTTCAGGGATCAGGGGCTTGCCAATGGTGTGACCTACCTGTACGTGATTACGGCATTGAACCAGGCCGGTGCAGAAAGTGAGCGTTCCGTACAGCTCTCGGTTACGACACCGGCGGCCACGGCTGGCTTGACGGCGGTCAGCGGCAAGGTACGGCGGATTCCGCTCTCCTGGCAGGTACACCCCTTTGCCGGTGTGACCGGTTACCGCATCCAGCGAGCAACAGTCAAAGAAGGCCCCTATCAGGAGCTGACCACCATCAACGATCGGATGCAGACAACCTACACTGATGCGAATCTGGCTGATAAGGCCATCTGCTGGTACCGGATCGTTGCCTTCAGCAAGGAGCAGGGGGTCGGCAGCCCTTCGCCGGAAGTGACGGCCACCACCCGTGATCTGCCCCCTACACCGGTCAAACTGACCGCCGGTCAGGGGGAACCGCGCAGGGTAACCTTAACCTGGGAGTCTACGGCAGTGGCGGATGATGAGCTTACCGGTTTTCATCTCTATCGCGGTGATGCAGCCCAGGACAAGTTGGTCAGGATCGCCGAGGTTGCGGCAGATAAACGCAGTTTTCGTGATGAGGCCGAACCGCTGAAGGATGCAACGGGCTATGCGTACGTGATTGCAGCGGTGAATGCCGGTGGTGCGGTCAGTCCACTCAGCAGCCGGGTTACAGCGGTGACCAAGCCGTTGCCCACCGTGCCGCAGGGGGTGCAGGCTTCTTCAGGAGAGCCTCGCCGTATTACGGTGCGCTGGAACAAGAACCCGGAACAGGATATTGCTGAGTACCATCTTTACCGTCAGCAGGGTGATGGTGGTTTCAGATTGTTGAAACAGACTACTGATACGCAGTTGGTGGATAGTGAACTGAAGGATGGCACTACCTATCAGTACCAAGTGCAGGCCGTTGACCGTGACCGTCTGGTGGGGCCGCTTTCCCTTGCTGTCAAAGGGACCACCAAGCCGTTGCCTGCTCCGGTTACCGGGTTACAGGTGAAAGACCGGGCCAGTCGCCTGATTACGTGGAACGCAGTCGGCCAACCGGATATCAAACGCTACCACATTTACAAAAAGAGTTTTCTGGGCAGTCAGAAGCTGGCAACGGTAGAGACAAACGAGTGGAAGGTTGCTGAGATGGGCAAACTTGAGCTGTATCTGACTGCCGAGGATGCCGATGGTCTTGAAAGCGAGCCTTCAGCGCTGTTAACGATTGAGTAAAGGGGGGGGCTATGAAACGAAATCTTATGATTATGGCAGCGGCTTGCACAATGCTGGTGCCGGTGTGGAGTGAGGCCAATCAACAGAAGCCAGCTACTCGCGAACTGGTCGCCTGTGCGGAATCTGGGCGGTACCAACTGTTTCAGGGCAGTTACACCACCTTTGATCTAAAGCGTAAAGAGACCTATGTTTCACAGGCGGTGTTCCTGCTGGACAGTCAGACCGGTGAGGTCAAGCGCTACGTCAACAAGGTTGACGAAGAGGGGCGCTACATTGAAACCTGGCTGCCGACTGATGTGATAACCGCAGATAAACGCCGCCCTGCACAGGAGGGGAAGTAAACCAGTTATGACCGGAAATGAAATTCGCGCACGTTTTCTGAA
>DKFG01000106.1:0-261 GCA_002452325.1 Geobacter sp. UBA6802 | reverse complement strand
ACTACCGGGCCGCCTCGTCGCAGAAATGTGTGCGTGCTGGCGGCAAGCATAATGACCTGGAGAACGTCGGACGTACCGCCCGTCATCATACTTTCTTTGAGATGCTGGGCAACTTCTCGTTTGGTGATTACTTTAAGAAAGAGGCGATCGGATACGCCTGGGAGTTTTTGACCAAAGATCTGGGGTTGGACAAGAATCGTCTGTATGTGACGGTCTTTACCGATGACGATGAGGCAGCCGATATCTGGCATCAGCAGGAAG
>DKFG01000080.1:14273-14621 GCA_002452325.1 Geobacter sp. UBA6802 | reverse complement strand
GCTCCGGCGGCACCATTGCCAACATTACCGCCCTCTGGCTGGCCCGCAACCGCCTGTTTGCACCGCAGGGCAGTTTCCGCGGCATTGCCCAGGAGGGTCTGGTCCGGTCACTGCGCCACCATGGCCTGGACGGCATCGCGATTCTGGTGTCGGAACGGGGCCACTATTCTTTGGGCAAGGCCGCCGACCTGCTGGGAATCGGTCGGGACCAGCTGGTACGGGTCAAGACCGCCGCAAATAACCGGATTGATCTGCAGGCACTGCGTGACGCCTGCAGCCAGCTGGCTGATCAGAACATCAAACCATTGGCCCTGGTGGGGATCGCCGGCACCACCGAGACCGGCAATG
>DKFG01000080.1:0-14132 GCA_002452325.1 Geobacter sp. UBA6802 | reverse complement strand
CGATGGGGGCCGGGATGGTGATCTTCAAGGACCCCACTGCCGTCTCTGCCATTGAACATCACGCCGCCTACATCCTGCGACACGGTTCCAAAGACCTGGGCAGCCACACCCTGGAAGGGTCTCGCCCCGGCAAGGCACTGCTGGTCCATGCCGGTCTTTCTATTATCGGCCGCAAAGGGTATGGATTGCTGATCGACCTGGGCATCGAACGGGCCCGTACCTTTGCCGATCTGATCCGGCAACATCCCGATTTTGAGCTGACCAGCGAGCCGGAGCTGAACATTCTCACCTATCGCTACTGCCCTGCTACAGTTCAGCAGATCATGACAACCGCTCCACCCGATGAGCAGGCCCGGATCAACAACATTCTGGACCAGGTCTGCCAGCTACTGCAGAAATACCAACGCGAGGCCGGTAAGACCTTTGTCTCCCGTACCCGTCTCCGCACTGACCGCTATGCCACCGAGATCACCGTACTGCGTAGCGTACTTGCCAACCCCCTCACCACCAACGAGATCCTCCAGTCGGTCCTGCAGGAACAGTGCGAGATCGTCCAGCAGCCGGAGATACAAAGCCTGCTGCTCCAGAGTATGACAAAACTGTAGCTCTCCTCTGCAATTACACCGCGGCAGATTGACAGCACGTCAAACTGTTGTATGCTCTTTAGCAGTTTTATATACCATCAGGGGGGGGTTGCTATGGTTCGTTACAGTTCTTGGATGGAATCGCTTGTCATCTGTCTTATAACTTTGGCCCTGACGCTTACCGCCGTCTCCAGTAATGCGGCAGGCGAGGATACCGCAAGCAGGCGCACACTCTACGAATGCCAGAAAAAGGCCGCTGAGTACACCTATAATCTGGACAAGGCAGGGGACAAGGAGCTTTTTGACAAGCATGTACAGGAGTGCATAACTGCAAGCAAGATTAATCCTGCCCCGGCAGCCCTGCTCAAAACTGGTGCAGGCAACATGCCTTTCTGTACCGATGCCGATATGGCATGGTGTTCCTCCTGCTGGATGGCACCCGGCAATGACTGGTGTTGCACCAAGAAAAGCAATCCAGCACAACCCCTGCCTGATTGCGGTTCTTCTTCAGCAAACGCAACCTGTGACTATACTGCCTGTAGCGGAGGCTGCAACGGCGCTTGCAGGAAACCGCCAAAAAATTACTACGGTGCAACAAATATCAAGATTACCAACCAGACCGACGCCGACGTGACCTTCATGTTCGTAACCGGTGCCGTAACCAAACCTGGTGAGCTTGGAGCCTGCACGGACACTGACAAGATCATCTCCTATCAATGGGTTGTGCAGAATACCGACTGGTGCAAAGATCCGCAGGCTGGCGAGGTGCAAAATTCAGGGTGGTGTACCGGGACTGTGAAAAAAGGTTCATCAGTTGAGCTGAAACGGACAGGAGATGATGCGAACAAATGCCTGACCGGAGGAATACATCTCTGGCCTGAGAAGGCTTCATGCCCGGCACCTCATGGATTTACCCAGGGGGAATTCACCTTTAACCCCACTGACACCTCAACCGAGGGGGTCAACATAAGCCTTGTAAACGGTGTAAGCTACGCCATGTCGATAAATTTGCCCGGTGAGGCCTGGACCGTTCAGGATAACGCCAAAACCATTAAGGTAATCGGCCCCAATGAGGGAATATCTGGCGATAACAACAAGCCGGGCATCTATCCCCCCGGCTGCACCGACTGTGTACAGCTTGTTGGCCCCCTTCCATGCAGCAATGCCCCCAATAAAAAATGCCAGAGCGTACGTCAGTGCCATGCTCAACGTGGCGGTATAACAGGCGGTACCGTAGAGTTCGTTATCGAGAAAAAATTCTAGGGAGACATGAAAATGAAACTACCGACTTCAGACAGTAGGTATAGAATTTTGCTTCTTCTGTTTGCCCTAGCAACTGCTTTGTCCCTCTCCGGTTGCGCCGGCAGCAGTTACGTCTGGTACCAGGCAGGCAAAGACAGGACCACCTTCACCAAAGACAAACTTGAATGTGAAGAGGAATCTGCCCTATACGCCAAACATCTCGACAAAAGGGGAAATGAAGGGGTGATCTCAGCACGTATGAAAGAGTGCATGGGACTCCGCGGTTACGCACAGGTACGTGAAGAGGATTTACCTCCGGGTGCAGATAAATTCTGAATCAAGCAGACACCGTTAAAACCACCTCACGGCTCTGTAGCTCAGGTAACGGGCAGGTGGGGATACTCGCAGGCATCCTCACCTGCCCGTTACCCGTGTCTCTCGTAATCAGAATTTTAACCGGACATCAAGGCCGACGGAGTAGCCATAAAAGGTGCTTGCTTTTATGTAAGACAGCCCCAGCCCCAGCCAGTCAAGATTCCAGAGCCCCCCCAAATCTCCCAGAACAAGACGGCCATTGAAGGTATATATGGCATTGGTCTGAATTACTTCTCGAAAATTACCACCAACCAGATCTAGCGAAACATAGCCGCCGGTATGGAGTGGAAAGCCCAAAAGCTTCACTGGCAGCCGCAGATCCAGATCAATTTTGTTCTCCCAAGAAGAGGAGCTGCCTTCTCCATCAAGGTAGCGGGATGAGCTTACGATTTCCCACGTATTGAACCAGGCGTAGCGGGATGAAAAAGTGAATTTCATGTCTTTTGCATAGACCTTCTCATACTTTGCTTCCACCGCCGGTGAAAAAGAAATGGTCTGGGCATCCCAGTCAAAGAGCTGTTTTGCGTACAGCTGTTTCAGCTCAGAGGCCTGCGCTGTTCGTGGTGAGAAGCTACTGCCTGCGTAGGAGTAGAGCAGGCCGATGGTTGGCGCAATGCTTATCTCATCTGTCAGGGAAAGCTTGACTCCAGCTTCACCCCCCAGTGCAATGGTGTAAAACGTCTCGGTATTGCCGGCAAGCAGCGGTGTCAGCTTGAATTCATTTTTCCCGGATATATACCCAACCGTTCCACCCAGAATCGGCTGCCATGTTATTCCTGAGACTCCTGTCCGGTGAGGTTTGCCTATAACACCTTTGCCTCCAAACTTCGTAATACTGAGACTTGAATCATCAGCATAAAATGTATAGAACCCACTGGAAAATCCATCATCTCCCCCCATTATTGCCAGCGTTTCACTTCGTGCAACGGTGAGTCTGCTGAAATCACGTATAAAGGTTGCCAGCTCCGCCGGATCCACTGCCAGAGCCGTTGTTACGGAGCCGGATAACAGCGCCACTGCAAGCTGTAAAACTATTTGGCACCGAGATACGAACGTCATGGGAGTACAATTTCTTCTCTTGCCATCAGAATATCCGGATCATCCCATTTTTTCCATTCCATCAGCTGGTAATAGGCCCTCCGGTAGTAGAGGGATACCCCTATCCTTGCCTTCCCCCTGCCGGGTGGCTCAAAGGTGTAGCTGCTTTTATCTCTGGCAAATGCCGCAATACGGTTGTCGCTTACAATCTCAAAGTCGTTCCAGTAATCGGCAGTGGGGAACTCTTCGGTCCAGACTCCTTTCAGCAGCTTTGCAAAAGCTTTGCCCGGTCTGCCTGAAAAAGCTCGAACCGCCTTTACCCTGCCTGATGATCCTGTCCAGTCGGGCAGCACCGGGCCGGACAACTGATTGAGAACCTTCCCGCTCGCATCCTTTGCCTCTATATGCAGTATCAGATGGCGCAGGGGTGAATCTGTTGGGATATGGTGCCCTGTTTTGTCGTTGTACAATTCTACATCAACCAGCAGTCTGCCGGATTCCTGACGGACGTTTGCTGTCATGGTCAGGGAGTTGGCCAGAATTTCACGGTCAATAGTCATACGGTGCGACCTGAAGGTTGACGGCGGCCTTTCAATCCCGCCTTTGCCAGGGGCGGAATTGGTCATGACCCTGCCTTCCCATATCACGGGGGAGGGCATATGGCACTGCTGGCAGGTCTTAAACTGTGGGCCGCCCTCCTTACCATAGGGGCTCTCCAGCCATTCGCCGTAGGAGTTGTAGATCATCTTTCCCCAAAATTGCCCCCGGTGGCAGGGGGCGCAGAACTGGCTTTGGGAGAGAACAGGCAGTTTAGTGCTGGTGCTACTGTTGGGGTCATCGTAGGGACCGAAGAAGATCTGTTCGTATTCATGTCCCTTTTTGCCGGTGGGACGCAATACCTCCATGGCATGGACACCAGTGACTCCCGGAAAAGGCAGCCTGGTGACAGGGTCAAGTTTGACGGCGGCCACCTTGTGGCAGAAGTCGCAGTGAATGCCAAAGGCGTCTGCTCCGCGTTTTGCAGCATTTTTACCGTCCATCCCAATTAGGTTTTCGGGGCTTACATTATGCTTCACAGACACCCCGGGAAGATGGCAACCGGAGCAGTTGCCGGCGCTCCCTGTCTGATCGGTCTGAAATCCCGGGCCATAATGGTTTTCATTGGCATCATAAGGGGTAGGAACATTTGTCATTGCCCAGGCTCCGCTCCCTTTTTTGAGCCTCCTCAAAGGGTTTTTGTTCCCCTGTGTGTCTGTTCCGAAATATACCGTCAGAAACCTTGGGTTTCTTGCAGAATTCATGTGCGGATCCTGGAGGCTGTGCTCCATCAGAGCCTTGTGATGGCACTTGTCGCAGCTCTCCGGGTGGTTGCCTGCAGGGGGGATCCAGTTGTAACTGCCTGTGTCGTGAAGATGGTAGCGCCTCAGGGTAATGTTTATTCCTGATGCCGGAGGAATGAGCTTTTCATTCATCACGGAATAGTAGCCATACTTCCAGGCAGTGATGGTGACAGGAACGAATGATTCAAGGCCGGTAAGGCGGAACCGTCCGGAAGCATCAGTCATTGAGGTTATGGCAGTACCCTGCACCCTCACCGTTGCCTGATCCAGGGGGGTACCGTGTCTGTTGAGTACAGTCCCTGAAATCTCTGCAGCAGTTCCATAATCTGCTGCAGAGAAGAAACATAGTAAAAACAGCAGCAGATGAATAAGACCTGATCCCGATAAATGAGTTCTGTGCAGCATAGTGGCCTACCTGGCATTTCCTGTGAATAACACGACTGAAGTGCCACCGCTTCCGGTGCGTGAAAGCGTTGCCTTCCTGTCTTCCAGTTTCAGTTCGACAGTGAAACTCTTGCCATCTTTGTCCTTGATTTCTGTGTTTTTGTACACATTATCCTTTTTGGGCAGTATGAACCATCTGGCATCCAGCATCCTTACATAAGCATTCTCATTGTCAGTAAGAACCTCCAGCAGCCCCCTGTCGTTTTCGATGCCTGAAAGATAGGTGGTTGCAAGTTTTCCAATGGTTTCAGCTCCACCCTTCTGCAGGAGAGTTGCTGTTTTTCTGGCGTCTGTGAAGGTAAGGCTGTTGCCGGCCTTATCTGAATAAGAGTTTTGCGAGCTTTGGGCCATTAAGGTGATGGTTCCGCCTGGAAGGTTGACCAGAGCGGTTTTAGGGCTGGCAGTATCGGCAAACGTGACTTCAAAGCGGCCAATTTTTTTGATTACATCGCTTTCCTTTGAAATAGAGATATATGCGCCTGGCCCCATGTTACTTGCGGTGCATTCAGCCTTTCCCTTGTCAATATCAAACTGTATGGGCTTCCATGCTGCCTGGTTCGAAAAAAGATCGTTCGGGTCATTGGGACGGAGGTTCTTTTTATCGCCTGTATTACGTGCGATCAGGTTCGGGTCATTGTCAAAACCTTCCGGAAATGTCACCTGAAAACCGTAGCATCCTCCTGAAGGACATTCAGGTGTCTTTATGGCCCAGTTGGAGCAGAGTGTTGATTTTTTTTCTTCAGTGTAGTCAATTCTGTTCGGGTTGCCACTGTTGTCAGCCACTTCACATTGTTTGTTATTTTCATTCCATCTGCAGAAGGTTGCCGGCTGACAGTTTTCTTTTGATGCCAGAGAGAAGTTTTTACAGACGGTATGATCCGGTTTTTGAGAGCAGACCTCCTGCAGATTCAAGGTCAGTTCCAGTATGCCTTTGGATGAATCATATTTTGTATATTCGGCAGGCCAGTCTGCAAGAGGCTTCACGGCGGTCTTGCCCACAATGCCGGTACCCTGGATCTTCTTGGTGTCAACCTGAACCATCTTGACGCTTTTGGGATCAAAACCTGAGCCCACATACAGTTGGAAGGTCACGTTGGTTGTTGGCTTGGCATACAGTGTGAAAAAATTATAGGGCTCATTGGATATAAACTGCGATTTTGGTCCGCCGGACTCCCTGAGGGCAGTGTCAATATAGTATTTGCCGTTGTTGGCAATCATTACACTGCGCTGTGAAATTCCGGCCCCCATCATTCTTATTCCCTGGTTCTCCCCAAAGGAGTCATCCGGAGTATTCAGACGGTACTGACGATAGAGGAGCACCCCGCCACACTCCTTTTTTTCGCAGACACTGTCCCATCCTTTGGTACCACCGTCTGGGGTAGCCTTATCCGGTATGATTGCCAGATTCAGGTGATCGTATGGTGTCTGGAAACAGGTCTTTTGGGATATGCACTCAAACATCTTTGCAGGGGTATGGAAAAAGGCATCGTTATTTAACGATATGGAACCGGTAAAGCGCCAATTCTCCGGCAGATTCGCGGCAGAACTGTAGCTGATGCCGCTCAGTGATCCGTCATCGTCATTTATCTCCGTCTGTCGGTCAATATCGGTGAGGTCGTTGAATGTGGCAGGCTGGTACGAGCAGTATTCAGTGGAAAGACGCCATGGATCGGTATTCATGGTTCCTGGTGTGAACGGCGGCACCTGAACAAAATGCCTGATATCGACATTGCTGAAGTGCAGATTTTTCATATGGAACGCCGGAGGGTAGTAGAAGCCGTTGGGTTGCTTCCAGCCAATGGCTGCATTGGGGAAGATGCACCTGTTTTTGTTTCTACTGAAGGCAACCCCTTTGTCGTCGTCACTGTTGTAGGCTACATAGGAGGGATCATCCTTATCCACCGGTATCATGAGTGATCTGCCCCCGCTGTAGATAAATCCTGTATTTTCGCAGGTGCGAGCTCCACTTACAGAAGAAAGTGCCACAGTTGGGGCTCCGTTACTGTTGGTACAGGCAATCGGGGTCTTTCTGATATCGAGAAATGCCACTGAATCCAGATATACCGGGCCATCGTAGATATTTACCAGTTTCTGGAAGCCGGAGAGGTTCGGGGTCTGCACACTGATCCCCTCATATTGCTTATTCCTGTCCATCAGGCGGCAGTATGCAGCACTTCCACCGTCGCAGGACAATCCGGTTTTTTCTCCCATAAGGGGGCCGGCTGCGGTGGAGTAATCGTTATTTTCAGTCTGAGTGGCACCTGCAAATACAGATTTTCTGGTCATGGCCCAGTATCCGGTGGGAACCTGATTGTAACTGCCCCCGGAAACCATGGAAAGCCCACCGTTAAGTATGTCGGAGAGAAAACTGTCGGTGAGCAGGAACCAGTTCATGCGGAGCCAGATGGCGCTGAAATTTACCTCGGCCCAATGAAATGAAGAGGTGTAAGAGTCTATTACATTGACCCCGCACCCTTCGTATTTTTCAAAATTACAGGTCTGATTTCTGCCTGAGGCATCCAGGAGCGTAGCCTTCATGTAGCCGGAGTCTGAAAGCTTGGGAACAGAGTTTTCATCATAACTGTGACTGTTTTCCAGGCGCAGCTTTTTCATCCCCTGGCATGTGCCGACATTGTTGACTGTCAGCAGCGAATAGGCTGCAGTGCTGCAGAAATTCCCCTTGAAAGATTGAATGGTGCTTGAACCAGGGCCTCCATTAAGTATCCCGGCCATTCCTTCCCATCTCTGGTCTTTAGAAAAGCCGCTTATGCCCTCTGCAGACGCATACCAGTAGCAGCTTCCGCATCCACCTGCCCCTGCGGCCATGTTGTCATTTATCCTGTTAAACGCGTTCATTATGAAGAAGGTTGTCGGATGATAGATGTCTCCGCCATTCTGAAGTGGCAGAACAGTTTCGCTTTCACTTGTCAGCACGCCGGGTACTTTCCTCGGGTTATCCCTGTAATCTGCTCCGGGGCGAGTATATATGCCGATGTTGGCAAGAAGGCTGTTATTGGCCTCGGTGCCGTCAGCCAGCACAAAGCCGTGTCCTATTGAGAGGTAGCCTACATTCCTTTGAAGCGTTACCCCCTGGGTTCCCCGCAGTTCCATCCAGTGATTCATGGCATCCCAGATGGAGCAGTCCTTTACAAAGGTATCTGAGGGGACCTTCCGTGTCAGGAAGAAGTTGACCGGCACATGGGCCATGCGCCCCCCCTGTCCCAGTTGGTACAGCTCAACCCCCTGCATCTGAAGCTGTTTGAATCCCTGGCGTACTATCAGATGGCCACCGAAGTATCGGTCTGTTTCGGTACTCTTCTCATCAGGCAGCGGATCGTCTACCCTGGTTCCACCGGATACAATCCTTATATTGCGTGACAAAAGAGCCACGGCAGCCCTTGTTTCAGCGCCTGTCATTGTGGTGATGGTTGCAGGGATACTGTGTTTTGACAAATCGTATTTAATGCCGTTATGGGGGTAGTTAACCTTTTCTTTGATGACTATGGTTTTCTTGTCAGACTTTACCTCCTGAACAGTAAACTGCTCCGAATGGCTCGGCAGGAAATCTGTGGTGGTGACAACGATCCGGTCCCCCGGCTGCCAGTCAACCTCAGGTTCAACCTTAAGGATGCTGTCCCCGGTTTTTAAGCTGCCGTCGAGCCTCACCCAGCTTTTACCGCCATTTTTATCGGCACTGTCTTCAACACCTTTGCCACCGAACATGAGCAGGGTCCCGCCGTAGGCCACAGCTATTACTTTGCGCCCAAAGTATGATGTTACATTAAGATCATCGTCTGTTATGAGGGGTTTGTATTTGTAGAAGTAGTCTTCAGGTCTGTCTGCTCCAGGAAAGGTTACTTTCGCTGTGCCGCTTTTGTCTAATACATCGCCCGGTACACAGCCACTGAACAGTTTACAGACAATGGCATCTTTGTCCTTATCGCTGCCGTAGAGGTGGAGCGTGATGATACGATTTTTTATAGTTGCACCCGACGCACCGATCTGAAGCGTACCCTCGTTCTCCACAAGTATGGATTTTGCCCAGAAATGAACATCTCCACTGCCATCGTCAAATCTCATTTTTCCGCCAGAGTGGATGTTGATGAACCTGTACCTGTAGGTTCCGGGGCCTGAGACAACGTAGGTTGTGTTGTCCTTGATCTCCAGGTCAACCGGTTCCCCTGTGGGGTTTGGCTGCAGTATGACGGTAGCGGGGTCGGCAGGTACAGTCAGTTTCAGTAGTGACAGAGCAAGGCATTTTTCAGGCGGTGGCAACTCCATGCAGGCGCTGACATGTTGCTTAATAAGCTCCGTATCCCCTGCTTTATCAAGATTGTAGGTGTATTCCGCCGCCTTTTTCTCGCATTCGTAACGCTGGCAGGCCGTTACCCTGTCAAATGTTTCCGCACGACAGGGGCGGGCAGCGCAGGTCATCAGTAACAGGATGAAAAATACTGGATACAACAATGAAGTAAGTTTTGCTGTTTTCATGGCACCTTCCTCTGTTTCATACATTAGTTGCAAGCCTCAGGCATATAATCAGGAAACCTTAACAATCCAAACACCATTCCATCCATCTCCCGGTGGTGCTATCTTCATCTGCTCGATCCGCTCAAGGAAGACCATCGAGGGACGGTCATCAGGGCAGAGTTCAAGGCACTTCTGGAATACCACTTGAGCCTGATCCCATTGCTGCAGGCGATACAGGTCCAAGGCTTCCGTAAATAGTGAGCACAGCTGTAGTACCGCAGGAGCAACTTCTGCCTGGAGTCCCATCAACTCAAAGGCCCGTACCGGCTCGGTTTTTCCCTTTAACAGCAAATAGTCTATCTCTCTGGTAACAATGGCGCTTCCAGCCCCTTCAACGGTTGCCTGGCTGATCAGAATTCTGGTGCCATAGACCCGGTTGGCTGCTTCAAGCCGCTGCCCCAGATTAACGGCATCCCCGATAACTGTGTAGCTGCGCGCCTTGTCAGATCCTATATTTCCCACCACTACCTCGCCGGTACTGATACCAATACGAATATCAACATGAGGCGCATCCCGTCGCAGACCGGTCAGCTCCGCCAGCTCCGAACTGAGCAGCTTTAGAGCGCTTATCTGCGCCAAGGCTGCGCGGCAGGCTCTGCGCGGATGCTCATCAGCAGGTGTGAAAGGAGGCCCCCAGAATACAAGGATCGCATCCCCGATGAATTTGTCTATGACCCCCTGCTCACTTTGGACCGCTTCGGACTGAAGGGTAAAATGACGGTTCAACAGGTTAACCAGACCACTGGCCGTCAATCGTTCGCCCAGACTGGTAAAGCCAACAATATCGGCGAATGACACGGTCATAACCCTGCGCCCGTCGGTTTCTGCACCAGCATCATGGATAATCTGCTCCAGTACGCGGGGATCAATATACTGCCCGAAGGTGCGCTTTATCTCCTCTTTGGCTCGGAGCTCACGGATAAAATAGTTGAATGAACTGGTCAGGGCGCCCAACTCATCCTTTGAGACAACGGCCAACTCAAGCTCAAGATTTCCCTGTTCTACATGTTTAATACCGTCCATCAGCAGATGTATCGGCGCCACCAGGCGCCTTGATATAATTGATGAGAATACAAGCCCCAGCAAAAGAGTGGCGAACGTCAAAGCCAGAGCCAGCCAGTAAGCTTCCTGCTCACGTATGGTGGCTGCTTCAGCGGCTTCCTTCATCAAATCAGCGGTGACTTCATGCAAGTACTTGCGCTGATTCTGAACGATCTGCTGTAGGTCATTCATTACCATTAAAAGATCTCGGGCCTTGGCGTACTGGCCCGAAGCGTAGAGCCTGACTATTTCTTTCTGGCGGGCCGTTATGGCGGGATAGGCTTCTTCTAGTTGCTCCAGTATAGCCCGGACAACCTTGATTTTTTCATGACGCGGATCTGCTTGTACCGGCATGGCCAGCAGCGTTTTGATTGCAGCATCTTCCTGTCGCAACAGTTCGTCATGCTCCCTGTAAGACCTGCTCGCCTCATCAATAATAGTCTGATCAAGTTCTCTGGACTGTAGCGCCCCGATCCAGCGCTCAAATGAGAGACGACGCGTCAATCCATACTCATTCAGCCTGGAAAGGGATGCAGCAAGAGGGGCTTCACGGCGGGCGATCAACTCAACTTCATCCTGCATACGACTTACATGCAAAAGCAGATAACAGGCCAGGGCCACCGTAAAGGCCAAGAGCAGCAGTGCAAGACTGAAAATTTTGTTGGCAATACCGAGTTTCAGTTGACGCATCACACCACCCCTGCCAAGACCTGTTCCACTTTGCTAATAGTCGCTCTTAATCTATCGTAATGATATGAGTAATGAAATGTTAGCTTATCCCATAATGTCTGCTTGTCAAGCGACCCGACCAATCTGTTCAAACAGCACATTCAGCTCAGTATAAGTACAGATGAAATAGTGGTTTTGATGCACGGAAAAACAGCATGCCTGAAATCAGACAATTTGGTTGCGGCTGGCGTAATTGGTGCTACAGTAATCCCCATGCCACCCATTATCCTCTATACCGCTTCATGGCTCTATAATCCCGGCAGCCCCCCACTTGCAGGCGGTGCGTTGGCCGTGCAGGACGGATATATCCTGGCAGCCGGACCGGCAGATGAGCTGATCCGCACCTATGGACCTCCCACTTCCGAATTTCCCGGCTGCGCGATCATGCCCGGCTTTGTCAACGCCCACACCCATCTTGAGCTGACTCATTTCCCGGCCTGGCGTCTGCGGGGTGGGCTGGATTATCACCCCCGCCGTTTTGTCGATTGGATCATCCAGATGATCAAGGTCCGGCGTGGAATTACGGAAGCGGAGCTACGGGCGTCACTCACGGCAGGCATTCAGGCATCACTGCGGGCCGGTACCACCATGGTGGGGGATATCATCACCAGCCCGGACCTGCTTGCAGTCTATGCGGACACGCAACTGGGCGGCAGATTGTACCTGGAGCTGCTTGGCCAGGACAGTCTGCTGTTTGAACCACGATTGACCCAGGCCCTGACAGCTGCGGCAACCATCGGCAACCCCAGGACAGCCGGGCTATCTCCCCACGCCCCCTATACCCTGCACCAGACCCTGTTGCCCGCCATTGCGGCGGCTGCCGGGCAGCATACTCTGCCGATCTCACTGCATCTGGCTGAATCCCGTGACGAGACAGACCTGCTGTTTGACTCCAGCGGCCCGCTGGCCACAGAGCTGTACCCCTACGTGGGGTGGCAGGACTACCTGCCGGCACCACGCAAAACCACCCCGGCCCGATTTTTCGATGATGGCAACCTGCTTGGTCCGGCAACCCTGGCCGTACATGGGGTACAGCTGACACCGGCTGATGCGGCCCTGCTGAAACAACGCGGCGTCACACTCTGTCTCTGTCCGCGCAGCAACCATCATCTTGCGGTGGGCACAGCACCGGTGCATCTGTTCAAGAAGCTGGCAATACCACTCTGCCTCGGCACTGACTCGCTGGCCAGTAATGATTCATTGTCGCTCTGGGATGAGATCCGCTTTGCCGTTGATTGTTACCGTGGAGAACTGGGGCTGGAGGAGTTGCTGCAGATGGCCACACAGGGCGGTGCACGAGGCATCGGCATGGCTGATCAGGCCGGTAGCCTTGACCATGGAAAGCGGGCTGATTTTCAGGTGGTGGAACTGAAAGGCCCCTGTACCGCAGAACAACTGCTGACACAGGGGCACCTTGTGGATGTTGCGATAGCGGGGCGACTGCTGGGTTAATCGGGATCGTTGCTGTACCGTTCCAACACCTTCTCAATGATGTTGGTGGTTGATTTGCCGTCCACAAACGGGATCAGCTCCACCCGACCACCGTAGGATTCAACGATATCCTTGCCCACCACCCCTTCCGGAGTGTAGTCGCCACCTTTCACCAGGATGTGCGGTTTCAAGGCCGAGATCAGCTCCAACGGCGTATCCTCATCAAACAGGCAGACATAATCGATACAGTCCAAAGCAGCCAGGATGTGGGCCCGCTCCTCTTCACCGATCAGCGGTCGTTTCGGCCCTTTCAGACGGCGCACCGAGGTATCGCTGTTCAGCCCCATCACCAGCAGGTCCCCCAGGCGGCGGGCGGCCTGCAGGTATTTGACGTGGCCTGCATGCAAAAGATCAAAACAACCGTTGGTAAAGACTACCTGCCTGCCCTTGCCTTTTTCCCGTTCAAGCAACGAAGCCAGCACATCCCGGTTCTTGATCTTGCTGTCGCTGTCNNAGGTGCCCAGCTTGGCCACCGCGATACCGGCGGCAACGTTGGCCAGCCGGGCCGCATCAGCCAACGACATACCGCCGGCAACGCCGCAGGCCAACAGCGCCAGGACCGTATCACCGGCGCCGGTCACGTCAAACACCTCACGGGCCACGGTGGGGATATGGACCGCTTCGCCGCTGCGACTGAACAGCGACATCCCCTCCTCACTGCGGGTGATCAACAGGTTCTCCAACTCAACCTGTTCCATCAGGGACTCTGCGGCATGGGCCAGACTTGCGGCATCACAGATCGGCACGCCGGAAGCGGTCTCCGCTTCTTTACGGTTGGGGGTAAGTACGGTGGCCCCGCGATATTTGCGGTAGTCGGCCCCTTTGGGATCCACCAGCACCGGAATCCGCTGCTGCGCAGCAACGGCAGTGAGGGCAGCCAACACTGCCGGGGTGAGTACCCCCTTCAGATAGTCGGAGATCAGCACGACATCAAAGCTGCCGCACTGTTGCTGCAGCCAGTCGATCAACCGCTGCTCAAACTGAAGACTCAGGGGTTCCCGCGATTCACGGTCTATCCGGACGATCTGCTGGTTGGCAGCCACCACCCGGGTCTTGCGTCCGGTACGACGACCCGGCTCCTGCAGGACCGGTGTGGTGTCAACACCTTCACGATTGAACGCCTTGAGCAGCGCCCAGCCGTTTTCATCTTCACCAATCACCGAGGCCACCGTGACCCGGCAGCCCAACGCCCGGAGGTTGTTGGCCACATTGCCGGCCCCGCCCAGACGCAGATCCTCACGCAACACATCCACCACCTGCACCGGCGCCTCGGGGGAGATCCGCTCGGCCTTACCCCACAGGTACTCATCCAGCATCA